>NZ_SMKT01000023.1 GCF_004348735.1 Actinomadura sp. KC06 | reverse complement strand
CACCCTCCCCGATCCCCATGGCGGTAAACATCGCGGGCACCAGGCGTTTCAGCGCGGCGCGTCAGTCGGCGGCCGGGGCGAGGGCGCGGACGGCCTCGGGTGGGGAGAGGCCGCCGCCGGGGAGGATCGCCAGGAGGGGTGTGGTGAGGCCGTTGTCGGCGTACTCGCGGACGCGGGCCCGGCACTCGGCCGGGGTGCCGTGCACGACCAGGTCGTCGACGACCTCGTCCGGGATGACCTCCAGGGCCTTCTGGCGGTCGCCGGCCGCCCACGCCTCGTTCATCGGGCGCAGCGCCTCGCCGCGGCCGAGCCACTCGTGGTAGGCCCGGTAGACGGGGACGGTCATGTACGCGGCGATCATCCAGCGGCCGATCGCGCGGGCCTCCTCCGCGTCCCCGGACGGGCAGACGAACAGCCGCGCCAGCAGCTCGGGCCCGTCGCCGAGGACGCCGCGGACCGTCCGGACGTCCTTCGGCGCCAGCCAGTTGGTGATCGCGCCGTCCGCTTCGCGGGCGGCGAGCCGCAGCATGCCGGGACGCAGCGCGGCCAGGACGATCGGCGGCGGCGCGGCCGGGGGCGTCTCCAGCCTGAATCCCTTGACCGTGAAGGTGTCGTACTCCTCCTTGACCTTCTCCCCGGCGAGGGCTTTGCGGAGGAAGCGCAGCACGTCGCGGGCGCGCTTGTACGGCTCCTCGAACGGGATGCCGTTCCAGCGCTCCACGATCGTGTCGGACGAGGTGCCGATGCCGAGCACGAACCGTCCGGGCGCGAGGTCGGCGAGGGTCGCGGCGTGCTGCGCCAGCAGGGCCGGGCCGCGGGTGAAGACCGGCGCGATCGCGGGGCCGAGCCGCAGCTCGGGGGCCCACTGCGAGGCGAGCGCCAGCGGGGTGAACGCGTCGGCGCCGCCCACCTCGGCCGACCAGGCGTCGGTGTAGCCGAGGGCCGGCAGCTCCGCGATGAGCTCGCGGTGCTCGGCCAGCGGGAGCCCGTTGAGCGGAATGGTCAGTCCCCAGCGTGACATGCGTCCCCCTGTGTCAGGTGATCTGCTTCAGGCGATGGATGAGCGGATGGTGGAGCCGCCGTCCACGACCAGCGTCTGCCCGGTCATCCAGGACGACGCGTCGCCGGCGAGGAAGACGGCCGCGCTCGCGATGTCCTCGGGCTCGCCGATGCGGCCGAGCGGTGTGCGCCTGCCGAACTCCTCCTCGTTGTTCTCCCACAGTGCGCGGGCGAGGTGGGTCTTGACCAGCCCCGGCGCGATGCAGTTGACGCGGACCTTCGGCGCCAGCTCCATCGCGAACTGCTTGCTGAGGTGGATGACGGCGGCCTTGGTCGCGTTGTAGTAGCCGATCCCGAGCTCGGTGACCAGGCCGCCGACGGACGCGATGTTGACGATGGCGCCGCCGCGCTCGGCCATCGACGCGCGCAGCGCGAGCCGCGTCCACTGGACGACCGCGAACTGGTTGACCTCGACGGTCTTCGCGGCGGCGGACGGCTCGATGTCGGCCATCGGCCCGAAGTAGGGGTTCGTCCCGGCGTTGTTGACGAGGACGTCGAGGCCGCCGAACTCGGCGACGGCGGCGTCCACGCAGGCCGCGGCCGCGTCGGCGTCGCCCACGTGCGCGGCCTTCGCGAGGACGCCCGCGCCCGGATGCGCGGCGGTGATCTCCTTGGCGGCCTCGTCCAGCGCCTCCTGCCGGCGCGAGGAGAGGACGACGTTGGCGCCCTCGGCGGCGAGGGCGGTGGCGATCGCCTTGCCGATCCCTCGGGAGGCCCCGGTGACCAAGGCCGTCTTTCCCTGAAGTCCAGTCCGCATCCGCACTCTCCCTACCTCTGGGCACGTAGCAGAATCCGACTCGGTTCACTGTACCGAAGTTACTGACGCGTCAGTCAGCTCTTGCGGTGCCGACCGTCCCGCTCACCGGACACCCCGCCGGTCCGCGTGGCCGCGCGGAGTTAACCTGCGCCGGGACGAGACGAGGGAGGCAGCGTGCGCGCGACCAAGGAGCGCCGTCCGGCGATCGAGGGCTGGTTCACCAGCGAGGACGGCGGCGTCCGGCTGCTGGGCACCCGCTGCGCGTCCTGCGGCACGCCGTACTTCCCGCGCAACGAGCTGGCCTGCCGCAATCCCCAGTGCACCGGGCCGAAGGACGGCTCCGAGCTGGAGCCCTACGCCCTGTCCCCGCGCGGCCGCATATGGTCGTACGCCGACGCCCGCTACCGGCCGCCGCCGCCGTACGTGTCGCCCGACCCGTTCGTCCCGTACGCGGTCGCGGCCGTCGAGCTCGAAGCCGAGCGCATGGTCGTCCTCGGGCAGGTCGCGCCCGGCCACACGGTCGACGATCTCGCCGTCGGCATGGAGGTTGAGCTCGTCGAGGGCACCCTCTACGAGGACGACGAAGCCGAGTACACCGTCTGGATGTGGAGGCCCGTCCGATGAGCCGCGATGTCGCCGTGCTGGGCGCGGGGATGCATCCTTGGGGGAAGTGGGGGCGCAACTTCGTCGAGTACGGGCTGGTCGCGGCGCGTGCCGCGCTCGCCGACGCCGGGGTCGCGTGGCCGGACGTCCAGTACGTGGCGGGCGCCGACACCATCCGGAACGGCTATCCGGGGTTCATCGCGGGGGCGACGTTCGCGCAGGCGCTCGGCTGGTCGGGCGCGCGGGTGTCGTCCAGCTACGCGGCGTGCGCTTCCGGCGCGCAGGCCATCGACACGGCGCGGGCGCGGATCCTCGCGGGGCTGTGCGACGTGGCGCTGGTCGTGGGCGCCGACGCCGCGCCGAAGGGCTTCTTCAAGCCGGTGGGCGGCGACCGTCCCGACGACCCCGACTGGCTGCGGTTCCGGCTGCTGGGCGCCACCAACCCGATCTATTTCGCGCTGTACGCGCGGCGCCGGATGGCCGTGCACGGCGCGACGCTGGACGACTTCGCCGCCGTGAAGGTGAAGAACGCGCGGCACGGGCTCGCGAACCCGAACGCCCGGTACCGCAAGGAGGTCGCGCTGGAGGACGTCCGCGAATCCGCCGTGGTCGCGGACCCGCTGCGGCTCCTGGACATCTGCGCCACCAGCGACGGCGGCGCCGCGCTCGTCCTGACCTCGATGGACTTCGCGCGGCGGCACGGCGTCTCCGATCCGGTGCGCATCTCGGGGCTGTCCACGGTGACGCCGACGTTCCCGAAGACCGTCCTGGACCTGCCCGACTTCGCGACCGACTCGGCCATGACGGCGGAGCAGCCTGAGCGTCCCTTCCGGTCCGCGATCGCGGACGCCGCCTACGAGGAGGCCGGGATCGGGCCGGACGACCTGTCGCTCGCCGAGGTGTACGACCTGTCCACCGCCCTGGAACTCGACTGGTACGAGGACATCGGCCTGTGCGAACCCGGCGGCGCCGAGGAGCTGCTGCGGTCGGGGGCCACCGCGCTGGGCGGCCGTGTCCCGGTGAATCCGAGCGGCGGGCTCGCGTCCTTCGGGGAGGCGATCCCGGCGCAGGCGATCGCGCAGGTGTGCGAGCTGACATGGCAGCTGCGCGGGCAGGCGGACGGCCGCCAGGTCGAGGACGCCCGGACGGGCATCGCCGTGAACCAGGGCCTGTTCGGGCACGGCTCGGCGGTCATCGCCGTCCGGTGATCACTTGGCGGTGAAGCCGTCGCAGCCGAGGTAGTAGGCGTCGCCGTTGGGGTGGACGCGCATCCACACGATCGTCCACACGCCCGGCCGCAGCTCCGTGGCCGCGCCGGCGCCCGAGCCGTCCCACCGGAAGTCCCTCGGGAAGGTGAGGTCGAGGTAGCCGTCGCCGGCCGGATACGGGTGCGGCTTGCTCTGGACCCAGCCGGGACCGGCGCTGCCATGCGGCCCCGGCGGACGGACCTGGGCGGCCACATAGAAGTTGGACGGCCGCTGGTACTTGAAGCGCATCCCGAACTCGACGGACTCCCCCGCGTGCGGCTGCCGCGGCGCGGACACCTGAAGGTCGCCGGCGTACCTCTCCTCGGCCTTCTCGACGCGGACGCTGGGCAGGCAGACGCCGTCCTTCGGCGAATACTCCGTGGCCTGGAAATCCGCGGTCGGCAGCTTGACGAGGATCCCGTCCGGCGGGGGGCCGTTGGGGTTGGGCGTCTGCCCGGCGGGCGAGCCGCCGGGCTTCGTGGCGGGACCGCCGTTCGCACCCTGACCGCCCTGACCGGAAGGCGTCCGGTTCGCCCGGTTCCCGCCCTCGTCGCCGTTGAAGATGGAGCGCGCGGCGAACGCGCCGCCGAGGACGATCACGACCACCCCGGCGGCCGCCGCGATGACGGCGGCGCGCGAGCGCAGGGGCGCGGCGCCGCCGGTGGTGGTCGTCCGGGTGCGGTCCGGCGGGACGAGGCCGGACGCGGCGGCGTCCGCGACGCTGGCGGGCACCGGCTGCGGCACGCCCACGACCCGCCGGTAGACGGGGTCGTCTGCGAGGGCGACGGTGGACGCGGCGATCTCCAGCAGCCGCTCCAGCGAGATCCGCGAGCCGGGCTCCTTCTGCGCGCACAGCCGGACGAGTTCGGCGACGCGCGGGTCGGCGCCGTCGAGGTCGATGTCGCCGTTGAGGGTGCGGTGGATGATCGCCTCGATGCGGCCGCCGCCGAACGGCGGGCGTCCCGTCGCGGCGTAGGCGACGGTGCCGGCGAGCGAGAACACGTCCGACGCGGGCACGGGCTCCTGCTCGCGGACGACCTCGGGCGCCACATATCCGGGGGTGCCGTTCCACGCGCCGGTCTGGGTGATCTGCGTCTGGCCCTCGCCGCGCGCGATGCCGAAGTCGATCAGGCGCGGGCCGTCCGGCGCGAGGATCACGTTGCCGGGCTTGAGGTCGCGGTGCTGGACGCCCTGCCGGTGGATCTCCAGCAGCCCCTGGGCGAGGGCGGCGAGCAGCCGCAGGCAGGTGTCGGGCGGCAGCGGGCCGTGCTCGGCGACGGCCTGGCGGAGCGTCGGGCCCGGGACGTACTCGGTCGCGAGCCAGTAGGGCGGGGCGTCCAGCCCGGCGCCGACCATCGCGGCGGCGAACCGGCTGCGCACCCGCTCGACGGTCGCGACCTCGCGGCGGAAGCGGGCGAGCGCCTGCGGGCCGTCGAAGTCCTCGCGGATCACCTTGAGGGCGATGTGGCGTCCGCCGCCGGTGAGACCCAGATACACCTGGCCCATGCCGCCGGCGCCGATGCGGGCGATCAGGGGGTACCCACCGATTCCGGCCGGGTCCTCGGGGCGCAGCGGTTCCACGGTCAGAAGTCGTCCTCTCGTGTCTCTCGTGCGCGCATGGCGCGCATGCTCTCATTTCCGGCGGCCCGGCGGCCACTCGAAACGGCCGAACCGGACGATGTCCGAAATGTTGCGATGTGACCGAAGTCACCGCCCGGAATCCGTGTGACCTGCGGCGTAGCGGTCAGGTCCCAGGGTGTCGCCCTTGCGGCGGCACGAGCTCCGGGAACGGCCGCCGCGGCCGGGGGGACCGCCGCGGCTGTTCCCGGACTACACCGGGCCTGCTCCCTGATTACACGGGGCCGGGCCCGCGGACGTCCTAGGGGAGCTTTCTGATCTCCTCGATGACGCGGGGCATGGCCTCGTTGTTGTGGTGGATCCAGTCGAGCAGGACGGCGACCTGCTCGTCGGTGTAGGTGTCGAGGCGGTCGCGGAAGGCTCGGCCGATCGGCTCGAAGTAGCGGCCGAACCGGGCGACGTTCTCCTCGACGAGCTCGACGATCACGCGGCGGCGGTCGTCGGGGTCGCGGGTGCGCCGGACGTAGCCCGCCTTCTCCAGCCGGTCGATCACGGCGGTGATCGCGCCGCCGGTCGTGATGCCCATGAGCTGCGCGAGCTGGCCCGGCGTCTGCGGCCCGTCCAGCTCCAGCGCGTTCACGCACTGCGCGTCGGTGACATTCATGCCCGCCTTGCTCGCGGTCGCGTGGTGCAGCAGCACCGTGAACATCGTGCTGCGCTGCATCGCCATCTGCAGCTCGCCCGCCATCCGCTCGCGCTCCGGGGTCGACACGGCCACCCTCCCACTAATTACTCGCATATAGAGAGGCTCATTTCAAGAGCGACTCTCCACGGGAGAGCCTAGTGGCCGGGTCCGGACGGGACCAGCCGGGGTCGCCACCGCGCGTGGCGACCGCGCGGCGACCGCGTATCAGGCGTCCTCCGCCTCCGCCGCCGCCTCCGCCACCTGCTTCGCCCAGCGGTAGTCGGCCTTGCCCGCCGGGGAGCGCTTCATCTCGTCCACGAAGGCGTAGACGCGCGGCACCTTGTACCCCGACAGTTCGCGGCGGCAGTGCGCGTCCAGGTCGCCGGGCTCCGGCTTCGCACCGCCCTCGCCGCCTGCGCCGGACGGCTGGATCACCGCCGCGACCCGGTTGCCCCAGCGCTCGTCCGGGACGCCGGTGACGACCGCGTCGTACACGGCCGGGTGCCCCTTGAGGACGGCCTCGACCTCCTCCGGGAACACCTTCTCGCCGCCGGTGTTGATGGCCTGCGAGCCGCGCCCGTAGACGGCGATCGACCCGTCCTCCTCGACGGTCGCGATGTCGCCGGTGAGCAGCCAGCGCCGCCCGTCCACCTCGGGGAACGTCCGCGCGGTCTTCTCCGGGTCGTTGTAGTAGCCGAGCGCGATGTGCCCGGTGCGGGCGACCTGCCCGATGACGCCCGACCCCGGCTCGACGGGCCGGAGGGCGTCGTCGAGGACGGTCACGTCCGTCACGTCGGGCGCGAACCGCAGCCCCTTCTCGGGGGTCGAGCCCGCGACCGCCTCGGCCGTCGAGCCCGACTCCGTCGACCCGAACCGGTCCATGATGATCGTGTTCGGGAGGAGTTCCTGGACGCGGTCCCGGACGGTCCCGGTGAAGATCGCGCCCGTCGAGACGAAGGCCAGCAGCGACGAGGTGTCGTAGCCGCCGCGGGCCAGCTCGTCCGCCATCGGGACCGCCATCGCGTCACCGGTGATCGTCAGCGAGTTGACCTTCTCGCGGGCGATCGTCCGCCACACGTCGGCGGCGTCGAACCTGCGCGTGTAGACGAGGGTGGCGCCCATGAACCAGGAGATCCACGACGCGACCTGCGCGGCGCCGTGCATGAGCGGCGGGACGGGCATCATCACCAGCGGGCCGCCGTTCCGCGCCATCGCCACGACGTCCTCGGGCTTGGCCGGGCGCGGGAGCGTCGGGTTCCAGAACGCGAACAGCAGGTGCTCGGTCGTCCACATGACGCCCTTCGGCATCCCGGTCGTCCCGCCCGTGTAGATGATGTAGAGGTCGTCGGCGGAGCGGGCGGGGAAGCCGGTGCGGGTTCCGTCCGCGGCCTTCAGCGCCTCGTCGTAGGCGACCGCGCCCGGGATGGACGGGGCGGCGCCGCCGACCGCGATGAGGTGCTTCAGCTCCGGCGCGTCCGGGGCGGTGGCGGCGACCCGGTCCTCGAACTCGACGTCGTAGAGCAGCGCCACGCTGTCGGAGTCCCGGTAGACGTAGAGCAGCTCGCTCTCAACGTACCGGTAGTTGACGTTGATGGGCACGGCCCGGATCTTCAACGCGGCGAGCAGCGCCGCCGCGTACTCGATCCCGTTGTACAGCTGGACGGCGATGTGCCGGCCGGGCCCGACGCCCGCGTCCATCAGATGGTGCGCGAGGCGGTTCGCGTGCTCGTCCAGCTCCGCATAGGTGAGCCGCCGGTCACCGCAGATCAGGGCGACGCGCTCACCGATGGCGTCCGCGACTCCCTCGAACAGGTCAGCGTGGTTGTACTCCATCGGACGTCCTCCGGTGGGTGATCGCGCCTCTACAAGGGAATCAGGGTTTGTCGCTGCCGACGATCCACATCGAGAAGAACTGCGCGCCGCCACCGTAGGCGTGGCCGAGCGCACGGCGCGCACCGTCCACCTGGTGGTCGCCAGCCTGCCCGCGCACCTGCAGCGCCGCCTCCGCGAACCGGATCATCCCGGACGCGCCGATCGGGTTGGACGACAGCACCCCGCCGGACGGGTTCCACGGGATGTCGCCGTCCATCGCCGTCGCGCCCGCCTCGGTGAGCTTCCAGCCCTCGTTCTCGCCGCAGAACCCGAGGTTCTCCAGCCACATCGGCTCGTACCAGGAGAACGGGACGTACACCTCGGCGCAGTCGAGCTCGTTGCGCGGGTCGGTGATCCCGGCCTGGCGGTACACGTCGGCGGCCGCGTCCTTGCCGCCCTGGGGGCTGACGGTGTCACGCCCGGCGAACATCATCGGCTCGGAGCGCATCGACGTGCCGTGCACCCAGGCCGGCCGGTTCGGTGCTCGTTTCGCCGCGTCCTCCGACGCCAGGACCATCGCGCACGCGCCGTCCGACGACGGGCAGGTCTCCAGGTAGCGGATCGGCTCCCACAGCATCGGCGTCGACTCGACCATCTCGCGGGAGATGCCGGGGATCTTCAGGTGCGCGTACTCGTTCAGCAGCGCGTTCTGCCGGTCCTTGACGGCGACGAGCGTGCCGATGTGGTCGGGCGCGCCTGCCCGGCGCATGTAGGCGCGAATGTGCGGCGCGAAGTAGCCGCCCGCGCCCACGACCAGCGACGTCGTGAACGGCGAGTTCACCGTCAGCGCCCACGTCGCGTTCGACTCCGACTGCTTCTCCCACGCCACCGTGAGGACGCGGTCGTGCACGCCGCCCTGGATCAGGCTCGCGGCGACGATCGCCGTGGACCCGCCGACCGACCCGGCCGTGTGCACCCGCATGACCGGCTTGCCGGCGGCGCCGAGCGCGTCCGCCAGGAACGTCTCCGGCATCAGCACGCCCTCGAACAGGTCGGGGGCCTTGCCGACGACGACGGCGTCGATGTCCGTCCAGGTCAGCCCGGCGTCGTCGAGCGCCCGGCGGGCCGCCTCGCGGAGCAGCCCCGGCATCGACACGTCCAGCCGCTTGGTCTTGTACGCGGTCTGCCCGACGCCGATGATCGCGCAGCGGTTAGCCATCTTTCTCTCCCGAGAGGACGCACACCAGGTTCTGCTGGAGGCAGGGACCGGACGACGCGTGCGCCAGCGTCCGGGACGCCGAGCCGTCGTGGATGCGGGCCGCCGCCTCACCGATCCGGATCAGGCCGGCCGCCATCATGGGGTTGGCCGACAGCGCGCCGCCGGACGGGTTGACTCTGACGTCGTCACCCAGCCCGAGCGCCTCGCGCAGGATCAGCTCCTCGTGGCTGAACTGCGCGTGCAGCTCGGCGACCTCCACGCCCGCCGCACCCGCCTTCTCACCGGCGATGCGCGTGGCCTCCGAGCGGGTCAGGTCGCGGACGCCGGGCGCGTGCGGCTCGCTGCGGTGGTCGATCCCCGTGATCCACGCGGGACGTTCGCACAGCTCCCGCGCCTTGTCCCCGGCGGCGAGGACGATCGCGGCGGCGCCGTCGGTGATGGGCGCGACATCGTACGGACGCAGCGGCGCAACGTCGT
Source organism: Actinomadura sp. KC06 (assembly GCF_004348735.1). Lineage (GTDB taxonomy): Bacteria > Actinomycetota > Actinomycetes > Streptosporangiales > Streptosporangiaceae > Spirillospora. Next base: position 60,178 of record NZ_SMKT01000023.1, on the reverse strand, counting down.
AGTCCTCGTCCCCCGGCTCCGGCAGGTGCAGCGCGAACGGGTTGTCGTGGCCGGACGCGCGCGACCGTGCCGCGACGGCGCGCAGGTCGTCCTCCTTCACACCCGACCGCTCCATGTAGGCGCGGGCCTGAAGCGCCGCCAGCGACACCGCGTCGATGCCGAGCGGGGCCAGATGGTACGGATCCAGCTGCTGGGTGAGGATCGCTCGCAGATTCCCCTGGGACGACTTCCCGAACCCGTACACGAGGGCAGTGTCGATGTCGCCGTGCAGCAGTTTCACCCACGCCTCGTACAGCGCCCATGCCGCGTCCATCTCGACGTGGCTCTCGGAGATCGGCGGCCACGCGCCGACCGCGTCCAGCGCCGACACGAAAGAGAACGGCGCGCCCGCGAGGTAGTCGCACGACCCGGAGCAGGTGAAGCCGAAGCGTGCCAGGCCCGTCCGCTCCTTGATCTCGGTGATGACGGGGGCGAGCATCTCGATCTCCGCGAGCCCCTCGTCCTCGCCGGTGTGGCGGGTCTGCGCGAAGGCGACCACGGCGATGTCGCGCATCACAGGTAGTCCTTGATCTCGTCGAAGGGGACGTCGGGCTCGTCGAGCGGCTCGAACCACTTGATGTTGTCCATGCTGTGGCCCCATTCCTCGCGGGGTCGCCACGCCGCCTTGACGCGCATGCCCATCCGGACCTGGTCCGCCGGGACGCCCGCGACGAGCGTGAGCATCGTGAGCCCGGCGCCGTCCAGCAGCACGTAACCGGACACGAACGGCACCTCGGGGGCGCGCGGGTCAGGGATGTTGTTGACGGCGAAGGTGGTGACGGTGCCGGTGTCGGGCAGCTCCACCTCCTCGCTCGTCGGGACGCCGTCGCGCGGGCACAGGCCCTTCATCGGGACGATGACCTGCTCGCACACCGGGCACCTGTGCCCGAGGATGCGGCCCTGCGAGACGCCTTCGAGGAAGCGCCGCAGCGCCCGGCCGCCGCGCAGGTCGTACTCCAGCCGCGTCGGCGCGTTGATCAGGGTGACCTCGGGCTGGAAGCACTCGATGTCGCCGATCCCGCCGGTGCGCTCCGGCCGCCAGCGGGGCCGTACGCGCATCCCGGTCTTGAGGAATTTCGGGGGCTGCGCGCCCTCCTCGAAGACGCCGACGTCGAGCGCGTGCAGCAGCGCCGTGTCGGCGCCGTCCGGACGGATCAGCGCCCACGCGAACGGACGGTCGAGCGGATGCTCCTTCGCCGGGCGGGCCACCCATGACCACGTCGTGACCGTCCCGGCCGGGCCGACGCCGACGAACTCGCCCGTCACGTCCTCGCCTGTGTCCGGGTCGTGCTCGGACGGCGGGACGAGCACCCGCCCGTCAGCAGTGCGGACGCCGACCAGCCGTCCGTCGCGCAGCTCGCTGAGGAACCGTCCGATGACCGGGCCGACCGAGCGCGTGTAGCCGCCGGGGAACTCCAGGACGTGGTTCGGCTCAGATGGCCCCGTGCTAGATGACACGGTCGCGGTCCTTCCAGTACGGGTCCCTGAGCTTGCGCTTGAGGAGCTTGCCGTTGGGCTCGCGCGGCATCGTCTCGATGAAGTCGATCGACTTCGGCCACTTCATCTTCGCGAGCCGGCCCTCCAGCGACGCGAGGATCTCCTCGGCCAGGGCCGAGCCCGGCTCGACGCCCTCGGCGGGCTCGACGACGGCCTTGATCTGCTCGCCCCACTCCTCGTCCGGGATGCCGAACACGGCCACGTCCGCGACCTTCGGATGCAGGATGATCTCGTTCTCGATCTCGGCCGGGTAGATGTTCGCGCCACCCGAGATGATCATGTCGGACTTGCGGTCGGACAGGAACAGGAACCCGTCGTCGGTGAGGTAGCCGATGTCGCCGACGGTGAAGAAGTCTCCATCCATCGAGGGGGGGCGACCCCCCACACCCCCCGGATATTTGTGGAGGCGGTTCTTCTCCGTCTTCTCCTTGTCGCCCTTGTACTCGAACTCGACGCCCATCATCTTCATGTAGATCGTGCCGTGAGTTCCGGCGGGGACGGGCTCGCCATCGTCGTCCACGATGAGCAGCTCGCTGATCGGCCACGCGTTCCCGACCGTCCCGGGGTGGGCGCGCCAGTCGGCGGGGCTGGCGATCGTCCCGCCGCCCTCGGTCGCCGCGTAGTACTCCCAGATGCAGTCGCCCCACCAGTCGAGCATCTGCTGCTTGATGGGCACCGGGCACGGCGCCGCCGCGTGGATCGCGTGCTTCATGCTCGACACGTCGTACCGGGACCGGACGTCCTCGGGCAGCGACAGCAGCCGCTTGAAGTGCGTCGGCACCATGTGGGTGTTGCTGACGCGGTGCTCCTGGATCATTCTCAGGGTGTCCTCGGCGTCCCACCTGTCCATGTAGACGAGCGTGTGCCCCATGTGCAGGGCGGTGCCGCCGAACTGGGTGACGGCCGTGTGGTAGTTCGGCGAGGTGATCAGATGGGCCTGCTGCGCGCCGCCCGCCGGGCGTCCCGGCGTAATGCCGAACATGCCGAGCAGGAACGTCATCAGCTCGGCGCTGTCGTCGGGGTCGATGCCCATCAGCGCCCGCTTGACGCCCTTCGGCCGCCCGGTCGTCCCGGACGTGTAGTGCATCGTCGCGCCGTTGCTCCGATCGTCCGGCAGCGTGTCCGGCCGACCCTCGACCAGTTCCTCGAACGCGCGGAACCCGTAGACGCGCCCGAACGCGAACCGCCGCCGCGCCTCGATCTCCTCACCGGCCCGCGCGCCCTCGGCCGCGTACCGCTCGTGGACGAAGAACGCCTTCGCCTCGCTGTCGGCGACGATGTAACCGATCTCCGGACCGGTCAGGTGCCAGTTGACCGGCGTGTAGTACCACCCGGCCTGCAGCGCCGCCAGATACAGCACGAGACCTTCGGACCCGTTCGGGACGAGCCCGCAGATCCCGTCGCCCTTCTCCAGCCCGAGCGCGCGAAGCCCGTGGACGAGCCGGTTCGCGCGGGCCAGCAGATCGCCCGCGGTGTGCTCCGTCCCGTCCGGGTCGACGGCCGCGACCCACTCGGGATCGGCCTGCGCCAGCCGCCAAAAGCCCAACGACCCCATCGGCTCTCCCTCCGCCGTCCGGAGCCAAAGTAGATCACGTTCTCGTTTTCCATATCAAGCCCTACCAGCAAGGCGACGCCTTAACTAGAATCTGTTCTTATTTCCTGGACTCTGGAGGGACCGTGGCGGAACGGCTGCCGATCAGCACCGAGCACTGCGTCATCGAGCGCGACGGCCATGTCGTCACCGTCACGATGAACCGTCCCGAGGCGCGCAACGCGCTCAGCTCCGCCATGCTGGTGGGCCTCGCCGACGCCTGGGCCTACATGTCGGAGACCCCGGACGTCCGGGTCGGCATCCTCACCGGGGCCGAAGGCACCTTCTGCGCCGGCGCCGACCTCAAGGCGATGGGTCAGCAGCCGTCCGACCCGCGCGTTCAGGAACGCATGGCGCAGATTCCCAACTTCCACTGGAAGGGGTTGCTCCGCGAGGGGCGTCCGACCAAGCCCCTGATCTGCGCGATCGAGGGCTACGCGGTCGCCGGAGGAACCGAGCTTCTCGTCGGCACCGACCTGCGGGTCGTCGCCGAGGGCGCGACGCTCGGCCTGTACGAGGCGATGCGCGGCCTGTTCCCGATGGGCGGCTCCGCGATCCGGCTCCCCCGCCAGATCGGCTACGCCAACGCGATGGACATCCTGCTCACCGCCCGCTCGGTGACCCCGCGGGAGGCCCTCGCCATGGGGCTGATCAACAAGGTCGTCCCGGACGGCACGGCGCTCGCCGCGGCCCGCGCGCTGGCCGACCAGGTCGCCGCGTGCGGGCCGCTCGCCGTCCAGGGCATCCTGCGCACCTACCGCGAGACCGAGCACCTGTCCGAGGAGGACGCCTTCAAGATCTCCGACGAGATCGGCTGGCCGGTCATCGGCTCCGCGGACGCCAAGGAGGGCTCCCGCGCCTTCAAGGAGAAGCGGCCGCCCGTTTACCGGGGCGAATGACCTCGGCCTCCGCCGGAGGCTCGGCTTCGGCGCCGATGGGCGGCAGCCCGCGCAGCAGCCACGCGGACAGCACGGCGAGGCCGACGAGCAGGACCGCGCTGACCGTCCCGACGACGCCGAAGCCGGTGAGGAACGCGTCGCGCGCGCTCTCCAGGAAGGCGGCCGCGGCGGCGGGCGGAAGCTCCCCGGCGGCGGTGGCGGCGTCGCCGATCGAGTCCCGCGCGGACGGCGGGACGCCCTCCGGCACCGAGATCGCGGCGCTGAACACGGCGGTGCCGAGGCTGCCGAGGGAGGCCACCCCGAAGGCGATGCCGAACTCGCCGGACGTCTCGGCCATCGCGGACGCGGCCCCGGCCCGCTCCGGCGGGGCGGACCCGGCGACGAGCGAGATGCCGAGGGCCCCGAGCGGGGACATGCCGAGGAAGCCGACCGTGACCCCGATCATCAGGACGAGGGTGTCGCCGGCCCAGGCGGCCGTCAGGAACCCGCCCGCCGCCGGCACCAGCCCCGCCGCGATGATCGTGCCGGGCCGCACGCGGCGGGCGACGATCGGGGACAGGAGCGAGCCCACGACCAGCGCCAGCGCGGGCACGGCGAGCCACAGCCCCGCACGCAGCGGCGACAGTCCCTCGATCATCTGCAGGTACTGGCTGATGAACAGGTAGAGCCCGCCCTGGATGACCATTCCCGCCAGCAGGATCACCAGTGCGGCGCTGAACGTCCGGCTGCGCAGCAGGCGCAGGTCCAGCAGCGGGTCGGCCAGGGCGCGCTGGCGCCGGACGAACAGGACCCCGAACGCGACCGCGACCGCCGCCGCGCCGTACGCCCACGGGCGCGCGGGGTCCTTCGCCACCTCTTTGAGGGCGTAGACGGCGGGCAGGGCGGTGGCCAGGAACAGCGGCACGCTGGGAAGGTCGAGCCGTCCCGACTCGGTGCCGCGGGACTCGGGCAGCAGCAGCGGCGCGGCGACGAGCAGGACGACCATGACGGGCACGCCGATGAGGAACAGCGAGCCCCACCAGAAGCGCTCCAGCAGCGCGCCGCTGATGACCGGGCCGAGCGTGCCGCCGCCCATGAAGCAGGCGGTGAACACCCCGATCGCCATCGCGCGCTGCCGCGCGTTGCGGAACATGACGGTGATCAGGGCGAGCGCGGAGGGCATGAGGGACGCGCCGGTGACGCCCAGCAGCACCCGGGCGGCGATCAGCATGCCCGGGCTGGCGGAGTAGGCGGCCAGCACGGACGCGCCGCCGAACGCCACCGCCCCGATCATCAGCAGCCGCCGGCGGCCGATCCGGTCGCCGAGCGCGCCCATCGTGACCAGGAAGCCCGCGATCATGAAGCCGTAGGCGTCCATGATCCAGAGCATTTCGGTGGGGCCGGGGCGCAGGTCCGCGGTGAGGTGCGGGAGGGCGAGGAACAGCGCGGTGGCGTCCAGGGCGAGCAGCAGGGTGGCAAGGGCGAGCACCGCCAGGCCCGCCCATTCCCGTGCCCCGGCTCTTGCCGTAACGGTGGTTGTCATGGTGAAGACCTCTCTCCGGATATCCGCAAGGTCTGTTCACAGTCGGCCCGGAGCGTTATGGCCGCGTTATGGCCCGCTTCGGATGGCGTTACGGCCGGGCTACCTTGGAGTCATGCGCTTTGGGGTACTGGGGCCGCTGGAGGTCCAGACCGACGAGGGACGCGCGGTCCCGATCCCCGAACGGAAGGTCCGTCTCCTGCTGTCGTCGCTGCTTGCCGCGGGCGGGCGGCCGGTGTCGTCCGAACGGCTGATCGGCGACGTCTGGGGCGACGCGCCCCCCGGGCGGCCCGCCGACGCGCTGCGGGTGAAGATCTCGCAGCTGCGCCGCGCGCTGGCGGACGCCGAGGACGGCGGCCGCGCGCTGGTGCGGGCGCGGGCGCCCGGCTACCTGCTCGCGGCCGACCGGGTCGACGCGCGGGACTTCCAGACCGCCCTCGCCCGCGCGCACGGCGTCGCCGACCCGGCCGCGAAGGCGTCGCTGCTCACCGACGCGCTCGCCCTCTGGCGCGGGGTCCCCTTCGCCGACTTCCGCGCGGAGGACTTCGCCCTCGGGGCCGCCGCCCGGCTGGAGGAGCAGCGGCTGACCGCGCTGGAGGAGCTGGCCGGGGCACGGCTCGAACTGGGCGAGCATCACGCGCTCGCCGCCGAGCTGAACGACCTCGTCGCCCGGCATCCGCTGCGGGAGCGCCTCACCGCCGCGCTCATGCTGGCCCTCTACCGGTCCGGACGGCAGCACGAGGCGCTGGAGTGCCACCTGCGCCTGCGCGACCGGCTCCGCGACGAGATGGGCCTCGACCCCGGCCCGGAACTGGCGGACCTGTACCAGGCGATCCTGCGGCAGGACCCGCGGCTCCGGGCGCCCGCGGTCGCGCCGGTCCCGCGCTCGAACGTGCCCGCTCCCCTCACCGAGCTGATCGGACGCTCCGCGGCGGTCGGCGACGTCGTCTCCCTCGCCGGCGAGGCGAGGCTGGTGACGCTCACCGGCCCCGGCGGCGTGGGCAAGACCACGCTGGCCCTGGAGGCGGCGCGGCGGCTGGGCGGCTCCGTCCCGCACGGGGTGTTCCTCGCCGAGCTGGCCGAGCTGCCGCGCGGGACCGTCTCGCCGGACAAGGTCGCGGAGGTCCTGGCCGAGGCGCTCGCGCTGCGCGAGGACGCCACCGCCACCGCGACCGAGCGGCTCGCCTCGCTCGGCGACCGCCGGCTCCTGCTCGTCCTGGACAACTGCGAGCACGTGGCCGAGCCGGTCGCCGAGCTCGCCGGGCTGCTGCTGAGATCGGGACCGGGGCCGCGGATCCTCGCCACCGGACGGGAGCCGCTCGGCGTCCCCGGCGAGCGGCTGTACGCCGTGCCGCCGCTCGCCGTGCCGGGCCCGGACGAGACCGACCCCGCCGCGCTGGCCGAGGCCGCGTCGGTGCGGCTGTTCACGGCCCGCGCGGCGGCCGCCGCGCCCGGGTTCGCGCTCGGCCCCGGCAACGCGGCGGCGGTCGCCGACATCTGCCGCCGCCTGGACGGCCTCCCGCTCGCGCTGGAGCTCGCGGCGGCCCGCGTCCGCGCGCTCGGCGCCGAGACGCTCGCCGCCCGCCTGGACGACCGGTTCCGGCTGCTGCGGTCGCAGCGGCGGGACGCGCCCTGGCGCCAGCGCACGCTGCGCGCGGCGATGGAGTGGAGCTGGGAGCCGCTCGGCGAGGCCGAGCGGGCCGTGCTGCGCCGACTGGCCCTGCATCCGGGCGGCTGCACCCTGGAGGCCGCCGAGAAGACGTGCTCCGGCGACGGCGTGGACGCCGCCGAGATCATGGACGTGATGGTCGGGCTGGTGGACCGGTCGCTGGTCATGGCGGCGGACGGGCCCGGCGGGGTCCGCTACCGCTTGCTGGAGTCGGTCGCGGCCTACGCCCTGGAGCGGCTGGACGAGGCGGGCGAGCACGACCGCGCCGAGCGGCGCCGCGACGCGTACTACACCGTGCTCGCCGAGTGCGCCGCGGAGTACCGCACCGGGCCCGCCCGGCTGCGCTGGCTGGCCCGGCTGGACGCCGACGCCGCCAACCTGCGCCGGGTCCTGGAGAGCGCGGGACGCCGCGGCGACGACGCCCTCGCGCTGCGGCTGACGGCGGCGCTGGCCTGGTACTGGATCGAACGCGGCCGGGCCGGGCACGCCCGGCTCTCGCTCGGCGCCGACCTCGCCGCGGCCGCCACGGCGCAGCACCTGTCCGCCCTGGCCGCCGCGCGGGACGCGGGCGACGCCCCGGGGATCGCCGCCGCGCTGGAGGGGCTCGCCGGCGCCCAGGTGCTGGCCGGGCGCGGCGACCACGCGGCCCGGCTGCTCGGGGCGGCGGCGACCGTCCGGCCCGCCGCGCCGGTCGGCGATGACCCGAACGGACAGATCCTCGCGGCGGTGCGCGCCGTGCTCGGGGACGCGGCGTTCACGGGCGCGTTCCAGGCGGGCCGTGACCTCGCCCCCGAGCAGGCGGTCGCCGACCTGTGACCGTGCCGGGCGGCGACGGGCGGGTCAGGCGCCGGTGATGGCGTTGAGGCGCTCGATCGCCTCGACGTATTCCTCGATCAGGTCGTAGACGACCTGGGCGGCCGGTTTGACCTGGTTCATGGAGCCGACGATCTGGCCCACCGGGAAGGTGACGAGTTCGCCGTCGCCGGAGCGGGCTATGCGGGGCAGGGCGTCCGCGATCAGCATGAACTGCATGGGCATCGGGAGGTAGCCCGGGGAGTTCTCGCTCTCCCACGCGTCCGTCCAGGCCGTCTTGAGGAAGCGGGCCGGTTTGCCCGTCCAGGCGCGGGAGCGGACGGTGTCGCGGGACGTGGCGTCCAGCAGTTTGGGGAGCGCGCGTTCGGGGGTGTCGGCCTCGTCGACGGTCAGCCAGATGGAGCCCGTCCAGACGCCGTCTGCGCCGAGGGCCATGCCCGCGGCCATCTGGCGGCCGCGTCCGATGCCGCCCGCGGCCAGGACGATCGTGTCGTCGCCGACGGCGTCCACGACCTCGGGGATGAGGACCATCGTGGCGACGTCGCCGGTGTGGCCGCCCGCCTCGGTGCCCTGCGCGACGATGATGTCGACGCCGACGTCCACCTGCTTGCGGGCGTGCCGCGCGTTGGACGCGAGGCCCGCGACCTTGACGCCGTGCCGGTGCGCCTCCTCGACGACGTCCGCCGGGGGCGGGCCGAGCGCGTTGGCGAGCAGCGCGATCGGGTGCTTGAGGGCGACCTCGACCTGGGGGCGGGCGGTGACGTCCGTCCAGCCGAGGAGGGCCTTGCCCGCCTGCTCGGTGGGCGGCTCGACGCCGTGCTCGGCCAGGAGGTCTTCCAGAAACGCCTTGTGCTCGGCGGGGATCATGCCCTGGAGCTTGCCGAGCAGTTCCTCGGCGTCGCCCATGTCGGCGCCCTCGTACTTGGCGGGCATGACCACGTCCACGCCATAGGGCTTGCCGCCGACGTGCTCGTCGATCCACTTGAGTTCGAGTTCGAGTTCCTCGGGGGTGAAGTGCAGGGCGCCGAGGACGCCCATGCCGCCGGCGCGGCTCACCGCCGCGACGACGTCGCGGCAATGACTGAACGCGAAGATCGGGTACTCGATGCCGAATAGTTCGGTGACTCGTGTCCGCACATCCCCGACCCTAGGCCCGGATCTCCAAAACTGCAACAGGTTCTAGTTGCGAAAAGCATGGTTGTGCTGGGTTAGAGGTCTGTCTAGAACAGGTATCAGTGAGGGTCCTGGGTCGGTTCGGCGGACGGGGGCGTGTCGCCGAACTTGCCGTCAGGACGGCGCGGGGCCGCGGGCCGCGGGGGTTCGCGGCGGGTGAAGGTCACGTAGGCGCCGAAGGCCAGGAGGGTCAGGCCGATGAGGATCGCGGCGCCCGGGACGTAGACGCGGACGCTGTTGATCTGCAGGGCCTTGCCGTTGGCCATGTCGACCAGGCTCCGCTGGTCCTTGCCGATGGTGACGAGGTCGGCCTGCGCGACGATCATCGAGCCCTTGCCGTCCGGGGTCCGGAGGGTGTTGCGGATGTTCTTGCGGTGCTTGACGGGGATGCCGGTGCGCGGGTCCACCCAGACGGTGTTGTACGCCTCGGCGTACCGGTCGACCTTCTGGTCTCCGGCCTTCGCCGGGAGGCCCAGCATCCGCGCGGGCAGCTTGACGTCGAGGGCGGAGGTCTTCGTCAGGGGGACGGCCTGCGTGTAGCGGTACGCGCTGAGGCCCTGAACCTCTTCGACGGCGTTGAACCGCATCGGCGCCGTCTGCTTCGTCGTCATGTCGTAGAAGTCGTAGTCGCGCTTCTCGACGTTCGCGATGGGGAACAGCAGCCCGTACCCCGACATCCGGACGCCGCCGTTGCCGTCGACGTGGGCGCCGCAGCAGTTGACCAGCCGGGCCGTCCGGCGGTCGAAGGCGATCCGGAAGCCCTGGATCTGGATGGGCTTGTCCGGGTCGGCGGTGTCGTAGATGTTGGTGGTGGAGTCCCAGACCGCGAGGTCGTCGTCCGTGTTCGCCCGGACGTCGCCGCGCACGGTGTTCTTGGCCAGGAGCGTGACGCCGGTCTTGAGCTTGAGCTGGGCCTCGTCGAAGTACGTGGAGTTCTTCGACTCCAGCCGCGTCACCTCGTAGCGGTTCAGCGGCGCCACCACGACCCGGTCGGCCACGTAGAAGCGGACCAGCGGCGCGAGCGTGAGGAAGAAGGCTCCCAGGCCGATCAGGATCAGGCCGACCTGTCGCCGCATGAACACCTCCGGGGCCCGCCGACCGTCCGGACCCCGCCGACCGGGGGGACCGTGCCCGGCACCTTACCGTTTCGGATACTGGCCGGTAAGCTCCGCGGCACCCGTCCCGAACCGCGAGCCGACTGCGAGGTGGCCATGTCCGCGGCGCCGCAGATCTCCGGGCGCCAGGACACGCTGGACGGGGTCCGGGCGGTCGCCGCGCTGGGCGTCCTGGTGTTCCATGTGGCGAGCTCCGCCGGTTCCATCACCAACCCGGCCGGCGCGCGGTGGCTGTTCAACGGCGGCCAGGTCGGCGTGCCCGTCTTCTTCGTCCTGTCGGGGCTGCTGCTCTACCGGCCGTGGGCGGCGGCCGTGCTGGACGGACGGCGGCCCGCCCCGCGCGTCGGCGAATACCTGTGGAAGCGCTTCTTCCGCATCATGCCCGCGCTGTGGGTCGTGGTCGTGTTCTTCATGCTCACGGCCGGACGGGACCACATCGACGACCCGCTCACCTGGGGCTCACTGCTCACGCTCACGCAGACGTACCTGCCCGACCCGTGGTGGAACGGCAACCTGGGCCCCGCGCATCTCGGGCAGTTGTGGAGCCTGGTGGTCGAGGTCGGCTGGTACGTCACGCTGCCGTTCACCGCGGCGGTCCTGGCCTGGTGGGCGCGGCGGGCGGGCGGCGACGACGTCGGGGTGCGGGCCAAGCGGCTGCTCGCCGGGATCGGGGCGTATGCGGCCTTGTCGCTCGTCTACACGGTGGCCATGTTCGTCCCGGAATGGCACGCGCAGATGGGGGTGTGGCTGCCGCGGTTCTTCGTCTGGTTCGCGGTCGGGATGGCCCTCGCGGTGGTGACGGTGTGGGCGCGGCTGGACGAGCGCCGTCCCGTCGCGGCGATGTGCCGGGCCGTGTCGGACTCGTGGGCGGCGTGCTGGGTCGCGGCGGCGATGCTGTACGTGGTGTCGGCCACGCCCGCGACGGGCCCGATCGGGCTCCAGCACTCGGACACGTTCTGGACGTCCGCGCTCCACATGATCGTGCACGGGCTGTGCGCGACGGCGCTGGTCGCCCCGGTGGCGCTGGCCCCGCCGGACCACCCGGTGCTCGGCGCGGCGCTCGGGAACCGGGTGATGCGGTTCCTCGGCCGGATCTCCTACGGCCTGTTCCTGTGGCAGTCGCTGATCATCGTCGGCTGGTACGACGCTATGGACCGGGACTTCCGGGGGAACGTCGCGACGGATCTGCCGCTGATGGCGGCGGCGACCATCGCAGCGGCGACCCTGAGCTACTACCTGGTGGAACGTCCGTTTCAGGCGGTGGCTCGGCGGCGCGGCGGCCGTTCCCGTCCGGTCCCGGCCCCGGCGCGGTCCAGCTGAGCGCGATCCGTCCGCCGGAGTCGCCGCCGGACGGTCCGGGCCGCCACAGCTCGGCCGCGACGCGTCCGGCGACGGCGAGCCCGAGGAGCTGCGGAGCGATGTCGCCCAGGAGCCCGGACGGGGCGGACGGGTTGCCGATCGCGTCCAGCCACGCTCCGGCGGCGAGGCAGGCCGTCCCGGCGAGCATCGCGGCGGCGGCCGTCCAGGGTGAGGCGATGGCGCGGGCGGCGGCCGAGGGGGCGGGGCGGGTGCGCGCCCAGCCGCAGCCCGCCGCGACCGCGGCGGTGACGGCGAAGCCCGGCGCACCGGCGATCCAGCCGCCGAGCGCGGCGGCCAGCCCGATGGCCGCCCATGCGGGCCAGCCCTTTCCAGTCGCGGGCTCGCGCAGTTCTTCCCGCTTTCCCGGTCTTCGGGGCCGGACGGCGAACAGGAGCAGGACGAGTAGCAGGCTGAGACCTGCGACGACGGCGACGCGCTGCGCCTTGTCGGGTTCGTAGGCCAGCTTCACGACACCGCTGGTCCCGGCCGGGACGATCCAGCCCTGCTTCCACCCGTCCAGGCGGACGGGCCGCAGGTCGGTGCCGCTTACGGTGGCGCGCCAGCCGGTGTTGAAGTTCTCGTTCACGGTGAGGAACGAGGTCGTCGCGGCGTCCACCTTCAGGCTGCGGGAACTCGCGCCCCAGCTGGTCACCTTCACCGGCTGCGGTGCGGTGGCGGCGTCCCGGGTGACCGGTTTGGTTCCGACCGTCACCGTGTCGATGCGGTACGGGTCGAACGGCGCGGCCGTGAGACGGTTCGGGCCGGGCGCCAGCGTCGCCTGCGTGCAGGAGGTGAAGCGGAGCGGACGGCCCGCGAGCAGGTCGCCGAACGTGCCCTGGGCCTTCGTCGGGACGTCGGTCGTCCCGATCCGTACCTTCGGGCCGAAGCCGCAGGCCAGGCGCAGGGGAAGCGTCCGCACGTCGGGCATCGGTTTCACGCCGGGGATGGTGAGGTCGGACACCTGGATCGGCTGGGGACGGCTTCCCCGGAAGAACGTGAGCGTCAGCCGGTCGGTGGTCATGGGAGCGAATGACAGCCTGCCCCGGTCGTCCGACAGGCCCTCGCGCGTCTCGCCGCCGGCGCCCGTGACCCGGATCCGGACCGGGCCCGCCGCTCCGGCCGGACGCCCCACCGTGATCGCCGACAGCCGCTTACGCCCCTTCCATCGCACGTTGAATTTCGGCGAGAGGTCGTCCTGCCCCGCGATCCAGGACGTCGCCGGGTCGCCGTCGAAACCCGACCTCGCCTGGTTCGCCGGATGGCCCGAGAGGACCGAACTCGCGGTGACGGACGGTTGGCCCTTCACAGTCGTGAATCGCTCGATCAAGGGGCGACTGGTCAGGGTCGCCGTCCCCGTCACGGGCGCCTTGGCGGACGACGCGGACGTGAACGTGCGGTCGAATCCCGGGCCTTCCTCGTCCATGGAGCCGAGGGACGGCCAGCACACCCAGCGCCGACTGCCCTTCATGCATTCGGCCATCGCGCCAGGGGTTCTGCTCATGACGTAGGTGGCCGGGCCGTTGATACCGGCGGGCGCGGGGAGCGTGTACGTGCGCGTCGGTTTCACCCCGGCGATGGATACCTCCGCCACCGCGGCCTTCGCGAAGACCGGGAAGACGGGCTGGGACGCGAGGCCGGTGATGCGCAGCCGCAGCCAGCGGGTCGGGCCCGCCGGGGCGCGGAGCGCTTGGGCGCCGCCCGTCCGCTGGACGCTCTGTTCGACTCTCCCCTTCTCGGTCTCGACCGCGACACGCGAGACGGGCGGCCCGTTCGACACGTCCGGGACGAACGCGGCGGTGAGTCCCCGCACGTCCCGGGGACCGTCGAAGTCGACGCGCAGCCACTGCCCGACCGGCCCCTTCCAGCCGCCCGTCTCCCAGGCGGTGAACGGGTTGCCGTCGAACGCGGCGAACGGCGTCGCGCCCGGCTCGCGCAGCAGCGGGAGCACCTCGTCCCCGGCCGCCGAGGTGGACGCCGTGACGTCGCGGACGCCTCCGCCGTAGGCGACGTGAGTGGCGTACCGCTTCCAGCCGTCATCCAGGACGTCGGCGGCCTTGCCTCGGTGCGCGGCAGTCAGCGTCGGCGACGTCTGGTGCAGTTCGCCGAAGTTGCGGCGGAGCAGCCGGGGCGAGTCGGTCACGACGGGGGCGCCCTTGAGGCCGGGGGCGTCGTCGTCCAGGAGGACGGGTCCGGCGGGCAGGGCGTCGTCGTCGGCCATGGCCAGCAGCGATTCCGGTCCGCCGTACACGCGGACGGGGGCTGTCGCGTCCGCGAGGGTCGCGACGTCCGCCGCGTCCTCGACCTCGTACACCTCCAGCGCCGGATACCTCTGGTCGACGGACGACACGGCGTCGTCCGCGTCGCCGCCCACCGGCCCGCCGAACGAGGCGACCTGGTGCAGGCCGGGGGAAGCGTCCAGTGCCATGTGAAGGCGGGCGGGCCAGGCGCCCCGCAGCGTCTCCCGCCGCAGATCGTTGCGGACCAGCACGTACCGGACGCCCATCCGGCCGAGGAAAGCGCTCAGCCCCGGCGATCCCTGACCCGACCTGACCTGCTGGTCGATCGCGTCCAGCGCCCGCGTGTAGCCGGGCGACCCGGCCGGGACGAGCTGCCGGACGCCCCACCGCGCCGTCAGCAGCGGCTGGACGATGTCGTCCATCGGACGGCCCCACAGGTACTCGCCGAACGGCGCGCCCGGGACGGCGAGCACCCCCTGCCGTCCGGCCCGCGCGTTGAGCCACGACGCCGCGTCCCGCCAGTAGCCGGGCACCTCCTTGAACTCGCCCGGCCCGGTGAGCCCGTGCGAGGCGGCGGTGACGCCGACGCCGCCGATCGCGACGGCGGCGGCCACGGGCAGGCTGACCAGCGCTTTCAGCGAGCCGCCGAACGCCGGACGCCGGGCCGTGGCGAGCAGCCGGGCCAGGCCGAGCGCGAGCGGCAGCCGGACGACCGCGTCGAACTTGTGCAGGTTGCGCATCGGCGCGAGCGGGCCGTTCAGCAGGTCGCGGAGCTGCCCCGCGAACGGGCCCGGGATGTCGCTGACATGCCCCATGGACAGGATCGCCAGCCCGGCCAGCAGCGTGACCAGCAGGAACGTCCGCTCTGGGAGCGGCTCGCCGGGCCGCCGTCCGAGCAGGCCCGCGAGGCCGAGCGCGGCGACGACGCCCGTGCAGACGATCGGCACAGGACTGACGGAGAGGCCGTGCCCGACCGGCCACCACACCTGGCCGTCCACGATCAGGTAGTTGACCCAGCGCTCCGCGCCGCGCAGGACGTTGATCAGGCCGGTCGGCCCGGTCGTCGTCTCCGCCTTCTCGGTGTAGGTCAGCCACGAGAACCCGTACGTGCCGGTGAGCAGCAGCGGGACCAGCCACCATGCCGCCGCCGCGCCCGCCGCCGCCGACCACCACGCGAGCGTCCGCACCCGGAACGACCGCCCGCGCGGCCGCGTCACGACGTACAGGACCGGGACGACCAGGACGGCGACGGTCGCGGTCGCGTTGATGCCGCCGCAGCAGGCGATCGCCAGCCCGGAGCGCGCCGCCGCCCGGACCCGTCCGCACTCCCCCGCCACCGCGCTGACCAGCGGCAGGACGATCCACGGCAGCATCGCGACCGGCAGGTACTCCGACGAGATCTGCCCGAGCGTCGCCAGCCCGCTCGGGGCGAGCGCGTACGCCATCGCCGCGAACAGCCGCGTCCAGGGGCGGCCGACGCCGAGCCGTCCGGCCAGCCGCCGCATGCCGGTGAACGCCAGGCACATCAGCAGCGAGAGCCAGAACCGCTGCGTGATCCAGGCGGGCATCCCGATCAGGTCGCCGAGCGCGAAGAACGGCCCCATCGGGAACAGGTAGCCGACCGCCTGGTTCTGGAGCTGGCCGAACTGCTCGGGGTCCCACAGGTGCAGCGCCCGGCCGAGGAACCCGAGCGGGTTCACCGCCATGTCGATCTTGGTGTCGGCGAGGATCGCGCCGGGACTCGTGCCGAACGCGAGCGCGGTCAGCGTCAGGCAGCACGCGACGACGCGCAGCCGTTCCCGCAATTGCTGGTGCAGCCGCTCGCCGGCGTCCGCGTCCGGTCCGTCCGCCATGCTCCCCTTCACCCGGGCCCGCGGCGGTCCCGGACGGCGGCGGCGACGAGGTCGCGCATGCGGGCGGCCGAGCGCGCCCAGTCGAACTCCCCGGCCCAGGCGCGGCAGGCGGCGGCGACCTCGCCGCGGCGGCCGGGGTCGTCCAGTTCTTTGAGCGCCCGTTCGACGACGTCCGCGTAGTGGTCGTCCGGGTGGGCGAGCCATCCGGTGATCTCGTCGCGGACGGCGTCGCGCAGGCCGTCCACGTCGCAGGCCACGGTCGGGACGCCGAGCGCGGCGGCCTCGATCACGCTGAGCCCCCAGCCCTCGCCCTGGGACGTGCTCAGATGCAGGTCGGCGCGGGCGACCAGGGCCGCCTTGGTCTTCTCGTCCACATATCCGTGCGCGATGACGACGCCGTCCAGGCCGCTTTCGGCGATCCCGGTTTTCAGCGCGGGAGCCTCTGGCCCTTCACCGATGACGTGAAGCTTGAGCCCGGGACGGCTCTGCGCAAGCCGTTGCGCGACGTCCAGCAGAAGGTCCAGGCGCTTGTGCGGGACGAGCCGTGTCACGCAGACCAGATCCGGATCACCGGCGGGCTCCGAGACCACGCCGATGGGTTCGGCGACCAGTGCGCCGTTGGGCACGACATAGGTAGGCCCAGTCCAGGACAGCCTTTCCCTTACAGCGCACAGCGTGGACGGCGAGACGACAACGAACGCATGACGCCGGTACGTCCAAAGGCTCACCGGGCCTTCGAGGATCCGTCCGATCCGGGCCAGCCACGTCGGGAAGTACAAGTCGAATTGAGCGTCGTGCACATGGTGGACGACGCAGAGCACCGGCACGCGGCGAGGCAGCACCCACGGTGTGAAGAACGGGATGCCGTTCTGGCAGTCGATGACCGCGTCGAACGAACCGCCCCGCCGAAAGCGGCGGGCCAGCATCCACAGCAGGACGAGCGGATACACGGTGAACCGTCCGCCGAGGCGCACGAAATCGACGTCCTCGACCCGCTCTCTGCGTTTCTGCCCGCGCGCCCTGCACGTCACGTACTGGACGCGGGCCCCTTCACCGGCGAATCTGCGCGCGATCTCCCAGGCGTAGCGTTCGGCCCCGCCCGCGGCGGGGTGCCAAGGGTCCCGCCAGTTGACGACGGCCAGCCGAAGGTTCACGGGATCTCCACCGGCGTCCGCGGGACCCGTGCTCATCCCGGTTTGACGGTCGAGGGCGCGGGCGGGGAGATCACGTCGACGATCGGCACCGGAGGCAAGGAGGAGATGACGGGCGTGCGCCTGACGCGGGCGCGGATGCGGGCCAGATCGAGGAGGCACTGCAGCGAATGCCGCCGCACGGAGAACGTCGAGCCGGGACGGTCGCGCCACACCACCGGAATGTCCGTCACGGACGCTCCCCGCCGCACGCAATGGGCGAGGAGTTCGACGTCGAACGAGAACCCCGCCGTGCGCAGGTCGGCCGCGGCGGCCCGCGCCAGGGGCCCGTCGAAGAACTTGAACCCGCATTGCGTGTCGGCGATGCCGCCGGCCAGGTCGCGGACGATCCGGTTGAACGTGATCGCGCCGAGCCGCCTGACCGGCAGCGAGTACCCCTGGACGACCGACCGACCGTGGCGCCTTGACCCGACCACGACCGGGCGGCCCTCGCGCAGCAGGACGATGGCTTCGTCCAAGGCCGCGAGGTCTGTTGCCATATCGGCGTCCATGAAGCCCACGTACGGGGCGCGCGTCGCCAGCAGCCCGGCCCGGACCGCGGCTCCCTTGCCCCGCCGCTCGCAGCGCATCAGCCGGACTGGAACGGTCCCGCCGTCCCAGGACCGGACGATGGCGTCCGTGCCGTCGGTGCTGGCGTTGTCGACGACGATGACCTCCGCGCGCGCCGGGAGCCCGGCGAGCTTGCCGCAGAGCAGGTCGAGGCCCGCCGGGAGCCGGCCCGCCTCGTTGAAGGCGGGAACGACGATCTCCAGGACGGCGGGGCCGCCGCGCCAGGTCCCCATCAGGGCCTACACGTCAGCGGGCGCCGTAGTTGTACAGCGGCTTGATGACGGGATCGTCCTGGGAGGCGTTCACGAGCTGGACCGTGCCGAACGATGCTCCGGCGGCCAGCAGGACGCCGACCAGCGCTGCGATGGCGATGCGCATCAGGGGGTCCTTCGTCTTGAACCGCGGGGGTGGATACTCCCGAGTAACGGAGTGCTCAGAGTAATACCGGAGGGAACGATTGACCAGATAACAACCGCACTCATGACAATCCAGGCGGCCGCCACCGGAACGACCGGAATCCCGTCCCCGACCGCCTCGCCGCTCCCGTCGATGCGGTAGACGGCCAGGTCATGGCCTCGCAGCACCTCGACGACCGCGCCCGAAGGACGGTTCGCGGCGATCTCGGCGTCCACGACGACGTACCGTATTCCTTCGTTACGCAGCGTGGCTGCCAGTGGTGTGCCCGCTCTGGCGTGGGGGGTCAGCCTGACGGCTCTCGGGTCTTCGGGCGGGACGGTCGTCCCGTCCACGGTGACGGCGTCGTTCACGACGACCCGCCGGTGCAGATACCGGGGCAGCGGATCGAGGACGCGGCGGCCGTGATTCCACGGATAGCTCCGGTAGGACGCCCACGGCAGCACCAGCACGTCCCCCTCCACCGGGTCGCCGTGGATGATCCGCCGCGCCCGCGCCCAGTCGTCCGGATAGCCGACGGCCCGCAGATCGCCCGCCGCGCCCCACGCCAGCGTCGGCAGCAGGATCACCGGCGCGGCCATCGCTCCGGCGGCCGCCCCCGGCCACCGCGCCTCCGCCGCGCGGTCGGCGGCCACGCCGAGGCCCACCGCGACCACGACGGCGAGCGGCGCCACGAACTGCTGGCCGTCCCGGAAAACGGCGAACCCGGGCCACAGACCGATGGCCCCCTCCAGGACCGGCGCGGCCACCACGCCCAGCCCCGCCACCGCGAACCCCGCAACCGCCGCCACCACCGCGCCTCCCCGCCACACGGGCTCGCGGCACCATTTCCAGTAGGCGGCGAGCGCGCCGACCACGACGACCTGCCAGATCGTCGCGGTCACGGGAGCGCCGTACCCGCTCGGCACGGTCTCGCCGTTCCACACGCCGCCGAGCGCGAGCAGGCTCCCGAGCGTGCCGAACGGCGTGTCCGCGCGGGCGGCGAACAGGTCGACGGCCGTACCGTCCTCCGGCAGCCCGGCCGGACGCAGCAGGCCCGGCACCAGCCACGGAAGGCTCAGGACCGCGACGGCAGCGATCACCTTGGCGGCGGCGCGGGCGCGAGCGCGTCCGATCAGAGCGATGGTCAGGGCCGTCAGGGCGGAGACGGCCAGGGCGGCGAAACCGCCGATGGCGGCCGGGATCAGGGCCCTGACGAGGCGTCGCCCGCCGTGCGGCTCGTCCAGCCGGGACGAGGCGGCGACCACCCAGGGAAGGGCCGCGTAGCCGAGGAGGAGCGCCCACTGCCCGAGCAGCAGCCGCTCGGCGACGAACGGGTTCCAGGCGTAGCAGACACCGGCGGCCAGGCGCGGCAGGAGCCGCTCGGACGGCACCAGCGAGGCCGCCGCCGTGCACGCCATCACGAAGATCGCCAGCAGGATGAGCTTCTGCGCGAGGTCCGCTGGGAGGACCGTACCGAGCGCGGTCGCGAACGCGTCGCTCGGGACGTGCCGCGACACGGTCCCCGTCAGCCCGAACGTCATCCGGGTGAAAGCGGGATCAGGGACGAACACCATGTCGTAGGACAGCACGAACCCGGGCGCGAGCCCCGGCCCAAGCGCCGTCAGCCCGAGCCCCAGCCCGGTCACTGCGGCAACGAGGTGCCGCGTCCGCTCCGCCGCCATGTGCGCGTGGACGCTATCTCACCGGCTCCGGGTCACGAGGCAGGCCGAGGATGCGCTCGCCGATGACGTTCAGGTTGACCTCGGTGGTGCCGCCGCCGATCGTCATGGCGCGGGACGCCAGGAGGTACCTGGTCCAGCGGGCGCGCAGCGGGTCCGTCCAGGCGCCGGTGAGCGCGCCGTCCTCGCCGAGCAGCGTGAACCCGAACTCGGTGACCTGCTGGCCGTGCTCCATCGCCACCAGTTTCCGGACGTTCGCCGTCGCGCCCGGGTCGGTCCCGGACAGCTGCTTGAGCGTGGCGCGGAGGCCGAGGAGCGCGAAGGCGTGCTCGTCGCAGGCGAGGCGCCCGAGGCCGTCGCGGACGACCGGATCGCCGTCCAGGCCCAGCTCGGCGGCGAGGTCGAGGAGCTTCGGCAGGTCGCCGCCGAGCTGGAACGTGCTGGTCAGCCCGACGCGCTCGTTGGCGAGGGTGTTGCGGGCGACGCGCCAGCCCGCGTCGACGGGGCCGACGACGAGGTCGTCGGGGACGAACACGCCGTCCAGGAACACCTCGTTGAAGACGGCGTCGCCGGTGCATTCGCGGAGCGGACGGATCTCGATGCCCGCCGATTTCATGTCGACGAGGAAATAGGTGATGCCGTCGTGCTTGGGGCGGTCGGGGTCGGTGCGGGCGATGCAGATGCCCCAGTGCGCGTCGCGGGCGAGGGACGTCCAGATCTTCTGGCCGGTGATCGTCCAGCCGCCTTCGGCGCGTTCGGCGCGCGTCCTGAGCCCGGCGAGGTCGGAGCCCGCGCCCGGCTCGGAGAACAGCTGGCACCAGACGAGCTCGCCGCGCAGCGTCGGCGGCAGGAACCGTTCCTGCTGCTCAGGAGTGCCGTACTGGACCAGCGACGGGACGACCCACGCCGCGATCATCAGCGGCACCGGGCGCACTCCGGCCGCCTTCAGCTCCTGCTGGATGACGATCTGCTCGAGTGGCCCGGCGTCGCGTCCCCACGGTTTCGGCAGGTGCGGGGTGACCCAGCCGCCGTCCGCCATCGCCGCCCGCTGTTCGAGGGGCTCCATCGCGGCCAGTTCGGCGACGCGGGCGCGGATCTCCGCGCGCAGCGGCTCGGCGTCCTCGGCGAGTTCGACGCTCATGGGACGCCGGACGCCCGCGACGGCGAGCGCGGCCACATCCGCTCTGTGCTTGCCAGCCCGCCCCAGCAGCGCACGCAGCGTCAGTGCTCTTCGGTAGAGGAGGTGGGCGTCGTGTTCGTAGGTGTAGCCGATTCCACCGTGGACTTGGATGTTGCCTTCCGCGCATAGGACGGCGGCGTCCGCGGCTAGGGTCGCGGCGACTCCGACGGCGTAGGCGCGTTGGTCTGCTGGCTCGTCCAAGGCGCGTGCAGCGTCCCAGACGGCTGCCCTGGCGCGTTCCGCGGCGATGAGCATCCGGGCGCATTTGTGCTTGACGCCTTGGAATTGCCCGATCGGACGGCCGAATTGCTCGCGAAGCTTCGCGTACGCCACGGCGTCGTCCAGGGCGCGTCCTGCAACGCCACATGCTTCGGCCCCTAGCAGGACGACGGCGAAGGCATGCGCGTCCACGCTGAGGAGACGTTCTTCCTTAACCGTTGCGCCGTCGACCGTGACCGCCCCCACCGGACGGGTGATGTCGAGAGACTCCAGCGGCTCCACGGTGACGTCGCCCCGCTCCAGGAAGACCCAACCGTCACCGGCCGGAAGCAGGAACAGGTCTGCCAGCGGCGCGCCCAGTACGGGCTGCACCGTCCCGGTGACTGTGGAGCCGTTCACGTCGAGGCTGCCAGACAAACCCACCGCCGCCTTGCGAGAACCGTCCGCGAGGCCCGGCAGGAGGTTTTCAGTACCGCAGGCGTGCAGGATCGCGGACGCCAGGACGGTCGGCGTGTACGGCCCAGGCGCCAGCGCACGGCCGAGCTCCTCCAGTGCGACGGCCTGTTCCAGGAGACCGAAGCCCTGCCCGCCCACGTCTTCGGGCAGGTGCAGGCCGGGCAGTCCCTGCGCGGCGAGCGCGGGCCAGAAGCCGGTGTCCGCGTCCCGGACGGCCTGCGACGTGATGTTCCGCTCGGCGAACCCGCGCACGGACGCCGCCAGCGCCTCGTGTTCCTCGGTCAGCCCGATCGCCATGCGCCCCACCTCTCCTCAAGGTGGGGAAAGCCTATTAGAACGTCATTCGACTGTCAGGACGCGATCGTCCTCAGGAGGCGAGCTTCAACCCGGTGAAGAACGCGTTGACGTCCGGATACATCTTCTTGTGCGTGTTCGGCATGGACGCGAACACCACGGCGGGCGCCTTCCGTCCGGTGTCGATCACCGCCGTGGCGTAGATCTCGCCGGTCGCCCGCACCCCGTCCCGCTTGTAGGTGAGGTACGACGCGATCATCCAGCCCTGGCGTCCGTCCACGTTCAGCGGCTGCGACGCCAGCGGCGCCGACCTGTGCGGGAAGCCGTAGTACTGCGCCTCGAACCCCTTCGCGACGAGACCGGCGACGTTCTTGATGCTATCCGGGCCCTGGTAGGCGCCCTGGAGGCTCGGCAGCAGCGTGCCCGTGAGGAGCTGGCCGTACCAGAGCTGCCCGCCGTTCTTCTCCGTCACCAGGATCTGCTGCCCGGACCACCCCGGGGTGCCCAGCTTGTTCTGCTTCGTGGGAACCTTCCACGGCGCGGCCAGCCGGGGGTAAGACAGGCCCGAGTGGGCGTCCGCGACCCGTCCCAGCGTCCTGCTCGGGCTGCCGGGGAACGCCTTGAGCCGCTTGTCCGGCGGCAGCTCGACCTGCGCCGCCTCCGACTGCTCCGCGGTCGCCGTCCGGCCCGCGTTGGCGCCCGAGTCCGACTCCGCGGGCGCGTCGTCGCCGCCCCTCATGAGGTAGACGGCTCCGGCCGCGACCAGCGCGACCACCAGCAGACCCACGCCGCCGAACAGCACGATGCGGGACCGGCCTCCGTCGTCGTCCAGGACGTCGCGCCGCGGCCGCTCCGACGCACCGAGCTTGGCGTCGGCCGCGGCCTCGTCCGCCATCCAGTCGGGCATCTGCCAGTTGCCGCTGCTCGGCTTGCCGGGCTTGGCCGGCTCGCCCATACCCGTGGGGACGGCCGGCGTGTACCGCTCGTCGCCGGCGCCCTCGCCGTCGCCCTCGTCGAAGATCGACCCTTCCCAGTGGGGCGGGTCGTCCTCCCGGACAGGCGCGACCTTGACGTCCTCGCCGTCCTCGGCCCACGCCTCCTCGGGCCGCTCCTCGACCTTGCCCCAGACGTCGTGCGCCTGGGGAGGGTCGTCCGAGAACTCGGTGCGGCCCACCGGGCCGGGCTCGCTCTCGCTCATGTCGGTCCAGCGCACGCCGCGCTCCCCCTGATCGGACATGCGGGACACGTTACGCGAAGATCAGCGGCGCGGTCCCGGCCGGGAATCACGCTCAGGACACATCTTCCCAACGCCTCAGCCGTTCCAGGACGAACCGCCGTCACCCGGTGTGACCAGCGCTTCCTTCGGCGGCGGCCCGTCGGCGAGGCGCTCCCTGGCCAGCAGCGTCGCGCCCGCGACCGCGCCCGGCATCGCCAGCACGGCGCCCAGCGGGACGATGAAGACCAGGAACGTCGCGACGCCGAACCCGATCACCAGCGGGCGGTTCGTCTTCAGCCGCGCGAACCGCTCGGTGCGCCGGATCCCGCGCCGCTCCAGCGCGACCGACGTCAGCTCGCCCGCGAGGAAGTAGCCGGACACCAGCGCCGCGACCACGGGCACGACAGTCTGCCCCAGCACGGGCAGGAATCCGCACACGAAGAACACGACGGCGAACGTCAGCGCGATGGCGCCGAGCAGGACCGCGTCCTTGATCGCCCGTCCGATCTGGACGAGCAGCGGGACGTCCGGCTCCGGCGGCGCGCCGCCCTGCGACTCCTCGACGCGGACGGCGATGGCCTCGTAGAACGGGTCCCCGACCAGCAGCGTCACGGCGGTGAAGGTGAGCACGGCGAGGAACAGCGACGCCCCGTAGATCGCGATCCCGGCGACGACCCGGGCCGACGTCCGCGCCGCGTCCGACCAGTCGTCGGCGAATCCCGTCACCCATCCGGCGAGGTCGTCGATCTGGAACGCCAGGAAGACCAGGGCCGTCACGTACACGGCGAGCACGATCAGCGCCGGGATCAGCCCGAACAGCCACTGAGCCGGATGCCGCGCCATCCACGCGATGCCGCGCAGCAGGTAACCGACGCCGTTGAACAGGTCCTTGGCACCGGACGGCCGTCCGGCGGGCCGGGCCGGTGGCGGTGAATGCGGGGGGACGTACGGTTGGCTCACGCCCCCAGACCCTATAGGCCCACAGGCAGACCGGAGGAGTCGCCTTGCAGATCACAGCGGCGCTCGTCGAAGAGCGGGACGGCCCGTTCACCCTCACGGAGCTGGAGCTGGACGACCCCGGCCCCGGCGAGGTCCTCGTCCGGCTGACCGCCACCGGCATCTGCCATACCGACGGGCTGGCCCGGCACGGCGACCTGCCGTTCCCGCTGCCCGGCGTGCTCGGCCACGAGGGCGCGGGCACCGTCGCGGCGGTCGGCCCCGGCGTCACCGGCTTCGCGGAGGGCGACCCGGTCGTCATCGGCTGGCCGTCGTGCGGGACGTGTCGCAACTGCCGGGCCGGTGAGCCCAGGTACTGCCTGCGGCTCGCGGAGGCGCTGTGCGGCGGCGGCAGACTCGGCGGCGGCGGGACGGCCCTGCGCCGTCTCAACGGCGACCCCGTGTCCAGCCATTTCTTCGGCCAGTCGTCGTTCGCGACGCATTCGCTGACCACCGCCGCCGCGCTGGTGCCCGTGCCCCGGGACCTGCCCCTTGAGCTGATGGGGCCGCTGGCCTGCGGGGTGTCCACCGGCGCGGGCGCGGTGTTCAACACCGTCCGGCCGCAGGCGGGCGCGCAGCTCGTGATCTTCGGGGTGGGGACGGTCGGGCTGGCCGCGATCATGGCCGCGCGGAACTCGGCCGCCACCCGGATCATCGCCGTCGACCGGCACGCGTCCCGGCTGGACCTCGCGCGGGAACTCGGGGCGACCGACACGATCGACGCCGGGAAGGACGACGTCGTCGGCGCCGTCCACGACCTGTGCGGTGGGCCCGCCGACTACGCGCTCGAATGCACCGGGGTGCTCGACGTCGTCCGGCAGGCCGCCGACTCGGTCGGCATGCTGGGCACCTGCCTCCTCATCGGCGGCGCCCCGGCGGACGCGGAGTTCGCGCTCGACCATCTGTCCACCCTGTGGGGCAAGCGGATCGTCGGGGTGCTGGGCGGCGGCGGGCGCAGCCAGGAGCTGATCACCGCCGTCATGAGCCTGTACGCGCAGGGCCGGTTCCCGTTCGACCGGCTCGTGGAGTACTTCGACTTCGCCGACGTCCAGACGGCTCTGGATCGTTCCTACGCCGGGGAGGTCGTCAAGCCGATCCTGCGGATGCCGTGCCCGGGGCGTCGAGCGGAGCTCGTCCGTTGAATGGTGGTGGGTGGGGGCTGGAGGACGGTGTGAGGAGGTCGGCGGCTTTTTCCGCGATCATGATCGCGGGGGCGTTGGTGTTGCCGGTCGGGACCGCGGGCATGACCGACGCGTCCGCGACCCGCAGGCCCTCGACGCCGTGGACGCGCAGCTCCGGGTCGACGACCGCGTGATCGTCCACGCCCATCGCGCAGGTGCCCGCCTGGTGGTGATACGTGACGACCGACCTGCGGATATAGGAGTGCAGGCCGTCTGTGGTCTCCGCGAGGGGGCCGGGGTACAGCTCCCGCGCTCCCCAGGCGCCGCGCAGCTCGGGCGCGTCCACGATCTCCTGGCACAGCCGGACGGCGGCGGCGAGCGCCTCCAGGTCGGCGTCGTCCGACAGCACGCGCGGGTCGATCAGCGGCGCGTCCCACGGGTCGGCGGCGAGGCGGATCTCGCCGCGGGACGCCGGGCGCACCAGCCCCGCCATGAGGGAGACGCCGTCCGGCGGCCCGTCCATCCACGATTCGTAGAGCGGCACGCCGAAATGGATGGGCTGCAGGTCGGGCACCGGCAGGTCCGGACGGCTCCGCCAGAACAGATGGCTCTGCGTGAAGGGGAGGCCGGGTGAGAAGGCGGGCGTCCGGCCGATGGAGGCGATCACCGGCACGAGCCAGTGGTCCTGCAGGTTGCGGCCGACGCCGGGCACGTGGGCGACGGTGTCGCCGAGCGCGTCCGCGTCCCCGATCCCGGACCGCATGAGCAGGACGGGCGACCCGATGGCACCGGCGCACACCACCACTTCGTCGGCATGGGCGCGTTCCGCGACCCCGCCGCGCTCCCATTCGACGCCCACGCACCGCCGCCCTTCCATGAGCAGCCGCCGGACGCTTGCATTCGGGACAATTGTGACGCCGCGCCCCAAAACGGGCGTCAAATACGCGCGCGCCGTCGTGAGGCGCCGCTTGTCGCGAATGGTGAACTGCATGAAGGACACGCCGTCCTGCCGGACGCCGTTGTAGTCCGGATTGAACAGCAGCCCGGCCTCCCGCGCCGCCGCCACGATCGAACGCTGCACCGGGTCGGGCTCGTATCCGGTGAGGACGTCGAGGGTTCCGGGCGCCTCGGCGCCGAGCCCGTCGATCCGCGCGAAGACGGGCCGGACGTCCCGCCATGACCAGCCCTTATTGCCGAGGGAGGCCCAATGGTCGTAGTCGGAGGGGTTGCCGCGCACCCAGATCATGGCGTTCAGCGCATGCGAGCCGCCGACGACGCGTCCGCGCGGCAGATGCAGCCTCCGGTCCTGCGCCCCATCCTGCGGAACGGTGCGGAAAGCCCAGTCGAGAGGCGAATCCCAGAGTTCGTGCATGCGGGACGGATCGTCCACCGCGGGCTCGTCCCGGTGCGGGCCCGCCTCGACGACCAGCACGTCCCGTCCCGCGTCCGCCAGCCGCCGCGCGACGACCGACCCCGCGGATCCGGCACCGACCACGATCACCTCGGCCCGGCGCCGACTTTCACCGCTCATCCAAGGGCCTCCAGGGTCGAATGCGGGGCGAAACGCACGGTACTGACGAGAACGGAGCGTACTTCGGGGGGATTTGTGTAGGATTCCGGAAATCGCAGGCCATGCCGCCAAAGACAAGGACTGTTCCGCCAGAGCCAAGAGCACCGGCGAAGAAGGCGGTGGACTTTCCGGACCGTCCATCGGGGAGGAAGAAGGGAGCCGCCAGTGACCGCCCACCGGCAGTCCGATACCGGCGAAAAGGTCGATCCGGCGCCTGGGAGCTGGGGCCAGGCCGCAGCGCTGACCCAGACGAAGCTTCCCTCGCTCGCCGTACGGGCCGGGCGCGGGGAGGCCACGAGCGTTCTGGTCGCGACCCTGGGCCTGGTCGCGTTCATCAGCATCCTGCATCCGGAGTTCCTGCGCGTCGGCCAGCTGCTGGACACCCTCCAGTCGGCCGTCTACGTGGGGCTCCTCGCCTGTGGCATGGCGTATCTGCTGTCGATGCGCGAGATCGACCTGTCGGTCGGGTCGACCTTCGGGCTGACCGTGATCGCGACCGGCCTGATGATGAACGAGGGGCTGCCGGCGTGGCCGGCCGCGGTCCTCGGCATCGTGCTCGGCGGCTTTCTCGGTCTCATCAACGCACTGATCGTGCAGTTCGTGGGCATCCCGGCGATCGTGGCCACCCTCGCCACGCTGTCGGTCTTCCGCGGCCTGACGCTCGCTTTGAGCGACGGCAAGCAGGTCACCGGCCTGCCGCTGGAGAGCTCCTTCTTCACCCTGCTGGGCGGCAAGACGCTCGGGGTCCCGACGAGCGTGTGGGTCCTGATCGTGGTCGCCATCGCGCTCACCCTGGTGCTGCGGTTCACCCCGTTCGGCTACCGGGTGCGCTCCATCGGGTCCAACCCGGACGCGGCGACGTTCTCCGGCATCTCCATCGCGAAGGTCCGCATGCAGGCCCTCGTCCTGATCGGCCTGCTCGCCGGGCTCTCGGGCGTGCTCGGCCTGGCGTTCTTCACCTCCGGCGACCCCAACATCGGCACCGGGTTCGAACTCCAGGCGATCGCCGCCGCCATCATCGGCGGAACGCCCCTGCGCGGCGGCAGCGCCACCGTCATCGGCGCCTGCCTCGGCGCCGTGCTCCTCAGTGTGGTCACCAGTGGTCTGCAGTACTTCAACATTCCCGCCAACTGGAGCGCGTTCGCGACCGGCGGAGTCATTCTCGCCGCCGTCGCGCTGGACAGCCTGGTACGCCGCCGCAGGCGGCGCGAAGACGCCAAGCTCGGTCTATGACACCCCGCACCCCAAGGAGAACAAGTGAAGATCAGGTCTTTGACCCTGGCCACAGTGCTGATAGGCACGGTCGCCCTGGCCGGATGCGGTTCCGGGTCGGGCGGCTCGGGGGAGAAGAAGTCAGGAAAGCTTAAGCTTGGATTCATTTACGCGACCACTACGCAGAACCCGTTCCAGGAAATGGCTTACGGAGCGAAAGCGGCCGCTAACGCGGACGGCAATGTGACGCTCAACGCGTCCGCGCCGACCGGCGTGAACGGGCCGGTCCAGGTCCAGCTGTTCCGCTCCGCGATCCGCAGCTCGCCCGACGGCATCGCCCTGCAGGCCCTCGCCCCCGACCTGTTCAACCGCCCCCTCGTCCAGGCCGCCGACAGCGACATCCAGACCGTCGCCGTGGACGCCGCCGCGCCGCCCGGAACGAAGACGAACCTGTTCGTCGGCAACAGCAACACCGAGGTCGGGCGCGCGCTCGGCGAGGAGTTCGTCAAGAACGTCCCGGCGGGCACCAAGGGCGAGGTCGTCATCGGCCTCGCGATTCCCGGCCTGCGGCTGCTCGAACAGCGCGTCGAGGGTCTCACCGCCGTCATCAAGAAGGAACGTCCCGAGCTGACGATCAAGGGCCCGTTCGACTCCAAGTCCGAGCCGACGGACAATTACAACGCCTGGAACTCGATCGTCAAGGCGAACCCGAAGGCGATCGCCTACCTCGGGGTCGGCGCCCAGGACGGCGTCTCGCTGCCGCTCATCCAGAAGCAGACCGGGCGCAAGTTCCTCGCCGGCTCCTGCGACCTCGACCCGGCCGCGTTGAAGGCCGTCAAGGACGGGTCCCTGTTCGCCCTGTCCTCGCCCGAGCACTGGCTGAAGGGCTACGTGTCGATCGCGCTGCTGATCCAGAGCAAGCGCGAGGGCAAGAAGCTGCCCGAGGGCTGGTGGAACCCCGGCACCCTCGTCGTCAACTCCGGCAACATCGACGAGGTCATGAAGCGCCAGGCCAACGAGCAGAGCCGCAACGCCTACTTCAAGGCCCTCGCCGAGAAGCAGGTCGGCAACCCCGGCCAGTACCTCAAGCCGCTGAACCAGGCCAACTGACATGACGGTGCTCCGCGCGCAGAACATCACCAAGACCTACGGCGGCGTCACCGCGCTCGCCGACGGCGCGATGAACGTCGAGCCGGGGTCGGTGCATGCTCTTCTGGGCGAGAACGGGGCCGGGAAGTCGACCATGGTGAAGGTGCTCGCCGGGACGATCCGTCCCGACTCGGGCACCCTCACCATGGACGGCCGGCCCGTCGCCTTCCACAGCACGGCGGACGCGGTCCGCCACGGCGTCGCGGTCGTGTCGCAGGAACTGAACCTCTTTCCGGACCTCGACATCCTCGCCAACCTCTTCCCGCTCCGCGAGCCCAAGCGGGGCCCGTTCCTGAACCGCCGCGCGATGGCCGACGCCGCCCGGCCGATCCTCACCAGGCTCGGTCTGGACGTCGACCTGCGCACCCTCGTCCGCGAGCTGTCCCTCGGGCAGCGCCAGCTGGTCGAGATCGCCCGCGCGCTGCTGACCGAGCCGCGCGTCCTCATCCTGGACGAGCCCACCTCGGCCCTGGACCGGGACGGCTCGGACCGCCTCCTCGGCATCCTGGAGGTGATGCGGGAGCGGCAGGTCGGCGTCGTCTTCGTGTCGCACATCCTCGAAGAGGTCATGCAGCTCTGCGACACGATCACGGTGCTGCGGGACGGCGACACGGTGCTCAGCGGCGCCGACCGCGCCGACCTGCGCATCGACGACATCGTCTCGGCGATGCTCGGCCCCCGGCCCGAGCGGGAGGCGGCGCCGCCGCCCGTCCCGCCGCAGGCCGGGAACGGCCGCGAACTGCGGCTCGACAAGGTGTCGGTGGACGACGTGATGACCGACGTCGACCTCCGCGTGCAGGCGGGCGAGATCGTCGGCGTGACGGGGCTGGCCGGGGCGGGGCACCTCGCCGTCCTGGAACTGGTCGCGGGGCTCCGGCGGCCGTCCCGCGGGACCGTCCGGCTGCCCGGCGACCGCCCGGTCCCCCGCGGCCTGCGCCGCGCGATCGGCGCGGGCGTCGCGGTGGTCTCGGGCGACCGGCGCGGCCGCGGGCTGATGCTCGACCAGCCGGTCTGGCAGAACATCGGCCAGGTCCGCTCCATCGGCCTGAGCCGCGACGGCCTGGTCGTCCGCAAGTCCGCGCTGCGCGGCCGGGCCCGCAGCCACGTGGACCGGATGCGCATCCGGTGCCGGGACGTGGACCAGCGTGTCGGCCTGCTCTCCGGCGGCAACCAGCAGAAGGTCGTCATGGCGAAATGGCTGGACGCGTCACCCGCGGTCCTGCTGCTCGACGACCCGACCCGGGGCGTGGACGTCGGCGCCAAGGCCGAGATCCACGACCTGATCCGCAAGGCCGCCGCCGACGGGGCCGTGGTCCTGCTCGCCTCGACCGACCTGGAAGAGCTGGCCGAACTGTGCCACAGCGTCCTGGTCTTCTACCGCGGCGAGGTCGCCGCCCGCCTTTCCGGCTCCGACCTCGACCAGCACACGATCGTCCGGGTCTCCAACACCGGCGACCACGGATAGTCGAAGCGCCCTCACGGCCGCCGCGGACACGACCGCGGCGGCCGTTTCTATGCGCTGATGGGCCGCTGAACGGCCACGTCGCGAGCCGCCCGATTCGGCTCCGCACGCCGGTTCCGGAGCGTCGCCCGCACTGGTCTGGTCCGCATGCTGGACCGGTTTCCACTGAATGTCACCCTTGAAATTTGGTCCTTGCATGCCGCTTGAAGTGCGGTTATGTTCCTCACAATTAGTATAGTTTCCTAATTATTGAAGGGAACTGAGATAGCCGTGCGCACCAGACCCCCCCTCCGGAGGATCTTCGCCGGAGTCACCGCGCTGCTCCTGATGTTCGGCCTCTCCGTGGCCATCACCACGCCCGCCCACGCGGCGGGCCCGACCGCCGCCTGCCGCACCGTCCAGGAATGGGGCGGCGGCGCCCAGTACACCTGCACGATCACCAACAGCGGCACCGGCGCCACGTCGGGCTGGAAGCTGGAGTTCGACCTCGGCTCCAACGTCCGGATGGGCTCGTACTGGGACGCCTCCCTCACCAGTTCGGGCACCCACCACACGTTCACCAACCGCAACTACAACGGCACGATCAGCCCGGGCGGCACCGCCTCCTTCGGCTTCCTGGTGTCCTTCACCGGAACGCTGAGCGGCCCGGAGAACTGCAAGCTCGACGGCCAGCCCTGCGACGGCGGCCCCTCCGACGCCCCGCCGAGCGCTCCCGCCAACCTGCGCACCACCGAGGTCACTCCCACCTCGGTCTCCCTGGCGTGGGACGCCGCGTCCGACGACCAGGGCGTCAAGAACTACGACGTGCTGAACGGCAGCGCCGTCGCGGCCACCGCCACCGGCACCACCGCCACCGTCAGCGGCCTGACGGCCAACACCCGCTACACCTTCACCGTCCGCGCCCGCGACACCTCCGACCAGCTCTCCGAGGTCGGCGCCCCGGTCACCGTCACCACCCCCGGCTCGGGGGAGGACGCGCCGCCGTCCAAGCCCGCCGAGCTGCGCGTCTCCTCGACCGAGGGCGACACCGTCAAGCTCGCCTGGAACGCCGCCACCGACGACAACGGCGTGGCCGGCTACGACGTGCTGCAGAACGGGTCGGTCGCCCAGTCGGTCACCGGCACCACCGCCTCCGTCTCCGGCCTCCGCCCGGGAAGCTACCGCTTCGCCGTGCGCGCCAAGGACTCCATCGGCCAGTTCTCCGAGCTGAGCAACGAGGTGACCGCCACCGTCGGTGCCGGCACCGGAGGCTGCCGCCCCGACGGCCTCTACCAGACGCCGGGCGTCACCCCCGCGTACTGCGAGGTCTATGACCAGGACGGCCGCGAGAAGATGGGCGACGGCCACCCGCGCCGCGCCATCGGCTACTTCACCAGCTGGCGGACGGGCAAGGACAAGAAGCCCCGCTACCTCGCCAACGACATCCCGTGGGACAAGGTCACCCACCTCAACTACGCCTTCGCGCACGTCGACGAGCAGAACAAG
Organism: Actinomadura sp. KC06; assembly: GCF_004348735.1. Taxonomy (GTDB): domain Bacteria; phylum Actinomycetota; class Actinomycetes; order Streptosporangiales; family Streptosporangiaceae; genus Spirillospora. The sequence continues at coordinate 28,219 of NZ_SMKT01000023.1, read as the reverse complement.
GTCTCGGTCGGCGGCGACAAGCCCACCAACCCGGCGATCGGGATGGAATGGCCTGAGGTTCCGGGCGCGGAAATGGACCCGAGCCTGCCGTACAAGGGCCACTTCAACCTGCTGAACAAGTACAAGAAGCAGCACCCGAACGTGAAGACGCTGATCTCGATCGGCGGCTGGGCGGAATCCGGCGGCTACATCGACGACAACGGCAACCGCGTCGCCTCCGGCGGGTTCTACACGATGACCGACACCCAGGCGAAGATCAACACGTTCGCCGACTCCGTCGTCGAGTTCCTGCGCAAGTACGGATTCAACGGCGCGGACATCGACTACGAGTACGCCACCTCGATGCAGTACGCCGGGCACCCGGACGACTTCACCTTCTCCAACCCGCGGCGCGCCAAGCTGATGGCCGGATATGTGGCCCTCATGAAGACGCTGCGCGAGAAGCTGGACGCGGCGGGCGCGGCCGACGGCAAGCACTACCTGCTGACCGCCGCCGTCTCGGCGTCCGGCTGGATCCTGCGCGGGCACGACAGCTACCAAGTCGTCCCGTACCTGGACTACGCCAACATCATGTCCTACGACCTGCACGGGACCTGGAACCACTTCGTCGGCCCCAACGCCGCCCTGTACGACGACGGCAAGGACAACGAGCAGCAGGAGGGCGGCGTCTACAACGCCTACGGAATGGGGTACCTGAACACCGACTGGGCCTACCACTACTTCCGAGGCTCGATGCAGGCGGGCCGTATCAACATCGGCGTGCCCTTCTACACCCGCGGCTGGAAGAACGTCCAGGGCGGCACGAACGGGTTGTGGGGCAAGTCCGCCTTGCCCGACCAGAAGCAGTGCCCCAAGGGCACCGCAGGCGATGTCGGCTCCACGACGCCGTGCGGCGACGGCGGAATCGGCATCGACAACATCTGGCACGATCTCGAGAACGGCAAGGAAATGGCGTCGGGCAGCAACCCGATGTGGCATGCCAAGAACCTCGAAAAGGGACTCCAGGGCACCTACATCGGCGACTACGGGCTCGACCCCGCCAACGACCCCGACGACCGTCTCGTCGGCACCTACACCCGCAACTACAACAGCACCATGAAGACGCCGTGGCTGTGGAACGCCACCGAGAAGGTCTTCCTGTCCACCGAGGACGAGGAGTCGCTCGCGGCCAAGGCCAAGTACGTGGCCGACAAGGGCATCGGCGGCATCATGATCTGGGAACTGTCCGGCGACTACGCCTGGGACCCGGCCCGCAATGACGGCAAGGGCGAGTACTTCATGGGCAAGACGTTGATCAACGTGATCCACGACGGCCTCAAGAACGCCGCCCCGTACGGGAACCTCAAGTCCAGCACGACGATGCCCACCGACGTCCTCGACGTGAAGGTCGACCTGGTCAACTTCCCGGTGGGCGACGCCAACTACCCCATCACCCCGAAGATGCGCATCACCAACAACTCGGGCCAGACCATCCCGGGCGGCGCGACCTTCAAGTTCGACTACGGCACGTCCGCGCCGGCGTCGATGACCCAGCAGACGGGCTGGACGCTCTCCGTCCAGGCAGGCCACACCGGCAACAACGTCGGCGGCCTGAAGGGCGACTTCCAGAAAGCCACCCTCACAGTGCCGAGCTACACGAGCATCCCGAACGGCGGCTCGGCCACCATCGCCCTGAGCTACCAGCTACCGATAGCCACACCGTCCAACTTCGTCCTCACCTTCGGAGGCAAGTCCTACGTCCTGACCCAGGACAGCCCAAGGTCAACCTCAGTAGGCGGCCTCCGCCGCTGACCTGACAAGAATCCCACCCCAAGGCAGGGCGTGCGCCCCCACCGCACGCCCTGCCCCTTTTGTGGGTCCGGGGCATGGGTCAGGACGATCCCTGGTGGGATAGTGGAACAGGTTCTAGTATTCGGGGATGAGGTTCACCTATGCCGAGGCCATGACGGATCCGTCTTTCTATCTGCCGCTGGCCAGGGCCGCGGAGGCGGCGGGGTACACGAGCATGTCGGTCGCTGACTCGCTCGTCTATCCCCGGGAATCGGACTCGGTGTATCCCTACACCGCGGACGGGAGCAGGGAGTTCCTTGAGGACAAGCCGTTCATCGAGACGTTCACGCTGATCGCGGCGATGGGGGCGGTGACCAGCACGATCCGGTTCACGCCGTTCGTGCTGAAGCTGCCCGTCCGTCCGCCGGTGCTGGTCGCCAAGCAGGCGACGTCGACGGCCTGCCTGACCGGGGGGCGGCTCGGGCTCGGGGTGGGGATCAGCCCGTGGCGGGAGGACTTCGAGGTCATGGGCGTGCCGTGGGAGCGGCGCGGGCGGCGGATGGACGAGGCCATCGACGTCGTGCGGGGGCTGAGCGGCGGGGAGTACTTCGAGTTCCACGGCGAGTTCTTCGACATTCCGGCGATCAAGATGACGCCGGCGAGGCCGTTCCCGATCCTGGTCGGCGGGCACAGCGAGGCGGCGCTGCGGCGCGCGGTGGTGCGGGGAGACGGGTGGATGCACGCGGGGGGCGGCGACCTGGACCAGTTGCTGACCAGGCTGAACCGGCTTCGTGAGGCCGAGGGAAAGAGTCGAGAACCGTTCGAGGTCCACGTGATCTCGCCGGACGCCTACTCGGCCGACGGGGTCAAGCGGCTGGAGGACAAGGGCGTCACGGATGTCATCGTCGGTTTCCGGATGCCCTACGAAAAGGGGCCTGACCGGGAGCCTCTGCATACGAAGATCGAGCACCTGGAGCGGTACGCGGAGAAGGTCATCGGCCGGGCATGAAACGAGAACACGTTATAGACGAGGAGCATCCGGCGCGGCGGGCGGCGCGGGCCTCCATGGGCGCTGTCATGGCGGGGCGCAAGGACGAATGGCTGCGGCTTTTCGGGCCGGACGCCCTGATCGAGGACCCGGTCGGGCCGTCGTTTCTCGATCCCGACGGGCAGGGGCATCGGGGGCGCGAGGGCATCGAGGCGTTCTGGGACGGGTTCATCTCCACCATCGCGAGCTTCGACTTCGCCGTCGCCGACTCCTTCGCCAACGGCCCCTGCTGCGCCAACGTCGCGACGATCACCACGACGACGGACGACGGCGCCACGATGACGATCGACTGCGTCCTCGTCTACACGGTGGACGAGGACGGGCTCATCACGTCCCTGCGCGCCCACTGGGAGCCGGAGCGCGCCTTGGCCACGCTCACTTCTGCTCGGTGATGTCGGTGCCCTTCGGGACGATCGCGAAGACGGCCGCCGCGACGGCGATCATCATGAGGCCGCCGAGCAGCGACGTCGTCTGCATGGAGTCGGTGAACGCGGCGCCCGCCCTGGCCGCGAGGTCGGGCAGGCCCTGCCGGTCGGCGATCGCGACCGCGGAGCCGAGGGACTCGCGCGCCGCCCCGGCGGCCGGGGATCCGAGCGCGCCGAGGTCGCCGTCCAGGCCGGTGCGATAGAGGAGGCCCGCGACGCTGCCGAGGACGGCCACGCCGAGGACGTTGCCCAGGTCGTAGCTGGTCTCCTCGATCGCCGCGGCGTTCCCGGCCTTGTCCCCCGGGCTGCCCGACATGATCATCGCGGAGCCGATGGCGAGCGACCCGATCCCGGCCCCGACCAGGCTGAGGGCGACCAGGACGTGCGTGTAGGCGAGATCGCCTGGGACGAAGAACAGCACGAGCATTCCGGCGCCTGCGATGGCCAGTCCGCCGGCGAGCACGCTTCTGGCGCCCGTCCTCTGGGCCAGCCACGGCGCGAGCAGTGACGCGAGAGTGGCGGTCGCGGCGACCGGGAGCAGCCGGACGCCGGTCTCGATCGGGCCGTACCCTTCGACGAGCTGCATCCACTGGGCGAGCAGCAGCAGCGCGGCGGCCAGCGCGAACGTCGAGCCGAGCGCCGCGACGACGCCCGCCGTGAAGCGGCGGCTGGTGAACAGGCGCATCTCCAGGAGCGGGTCCCGGCGGCGCAGGCTGCGCAGGACGAACCAGGTCAGCGTCGCGATCGCGGCGATCAGCGCGGCCCAGCCGGACAGGACGGCGAGGCTCTCCTCCTTCGCGAAGCGCTTGAGCGACCACACGAGCAGGACCATGCCGACCAGCGACAGCGCGGCGCCGATCCCGTCCCAGCGGCCGGGGCGCAGGCTGCGCGACTCGGGCAGGATGAGCGCGCCGGCGATCAGCGCGGCCACCATGAGCGGCACGTTCACGAGGAACGCGGCGTGCCAGGAGAAGTACTCCAGGAGGAGCCCGCCGACGACCGGGCCGACCGCCGCGCCGATCCCCGACACCGCGGCCCAGATCCCGAGCGCCGTCGCGCGCTCGGCCGGGTCGGTGAACACGGTGCGGATCATGGACAGCGTGGTCGGCATGATCATCGCGCCGCCGACGCCGAGGACGGCGCGCAGCGCGATCACCGCCTCCGCCGACCCGGCGAGCAGCACGAGCGCGGACGCGCCGCCGAAGACGGCGTAGCCGGCCAGCAGCAGCCGCTTGCGCCCCCACCGGTCGCCGATCGCGCTCGCCGACACCAGCAGGCCCGCGAGGACGAGCGAGTACGCGTCCACGATCCAGAGCAGCTGGTTCGACGTCGGTTGCAGGTCCGCCGACATGTCGGGAATGGCGATGTTGAGGACCGTCAGGTCCATCGTGATGACCAGCAGGCTCGCCGACAGGACGACGACCGACGCCCAGCGCCTCCGCGCCGAGGCGGCCTCGGGCTTGTGCATCGCGACGCTCATCGCTTCTCCGTGAACAGGGCCGTGATGGCGTCGGTCAGGAGCGGCAGGTCGAGGGGCTCCTCGTGGAGCGCGGCGTGCAGGGTGGCGCCGTCCGCGAACACCGCCACCGCCGTCGCCCGCGCGGCGCCGATGTACGCGGACAGGATGGCGACCAGCTCGTCGAACCAGCGCAGCGACAGCGAACGCAGCTGGGGGTCCTGCATCGCGGCCCAGGCCAGCGCGTTGTCCGCATGGACGAGACGCACGTCCCGCAAGTACTCGTGGAGCGCGGACGCGAGTGCGGCGGGCGCCGTGCGCACGTCCCGCATGGCCTCGCGGACGACCGCGAGCGCCTCGTCGATCTCGTCCGCGAGGTGCTGCAGCGCCGCCTCACGAAGATCGTCCAGGGTCGCGAAGTACTGCGTGGTGGACCCCAGCGGCACCCCCGCCCGCCCCGCGACCAGCCGGTGCGTCAGCCCGCCCGTGCCCACCTCGGTGATCAGCTCGGCCGCGGCCTCGACGATCGCCCGCCGCCGCCCCTCGGGATCGCGCCGGCTCCGCGGCCGCCCCGGCGCTGCGCTCTTCTCCGGCATTCTCCCCGTCTCTTAATGTACGGATGTACATGTACGATTGTACATCAACTGCCGATCTGGACGAGGGCATAGCGACGGCCCCGGCCGCGAGGGACGATGCCTCTATGAACCAGGGGCGTCTGCTCGCCGACCGCTACCGGCTCGACGAGCTCCTCGGACGCGGCGGGACGGGCACGGTGTGGCGCGCGCACGACGTCGTGCTCGGACGCGACGTCGCGATCAAGGAGGTCGCGGACCCGTCGGGGTTCAGCGACATCGAGCGGCACGTCCTGCGCCGGGAGGCGCAGGCCTCGTGGCAGCTGAGCCACCCCGGGATCGCCATCGTCCACGACGTCCTTGCGGAGTCCGGCCGGACCTGGATCGTCTCGCAGTTGATCGAAGGACGTTCGCTACAGGACGTCCTGAGCGAGCGCGGGCCGCTGCCGCCCTCGCAGGTGGCCGAGTTCGGGCGCCAGTTGCTCGAAGCGCTGCAGCACGCTCATGAGGCCGGGGTCACGCATCGCGACATCAAGCCCGGCAACGTCCTGCTCAGCGATATGGGCCGGGCCGTGCTGACCGACTTCGGGATCGGGCAGATCGAACGCACCCAGATGACCGCACAGCCTGGGCTGCTCGTCGGCTCGCCGGGTTTCCTCCCGCCCGAGGTGATGCAGGGTGCATGGGCGGGCCCGGCCTCCGACCTGTGGTCGCTGGGCGCAACGCTTTACATGGCGGTCGAGGGACGTTCGCCCTTTGAGCGGCAGAGCGTGATGGGCACGCTTGCCGCCGTGATGACGGAGCCTGTGCCTCCGCCTCGCAATGCCGGGCCGCTGGCGCGCGTCCTGGAGGAACTACTCGAACGCGATCCCGCTCAGCGGCCGAGCGCCGGTGACGCGCTGTCGATGCTGTACGAAGCGATCAGCTCTTCTACCTTGAGTCCGCCCTTCCCCACACCGCGTGCCACCGTCGCTCCGCTGGCGGCGGAGGACGCGACCGAGATCGGCCCTTACACGCTCGTCGGCCGTCTGGGCCAGGGCGGAACGGGAGTCGTCTACAAGGCGCGCGACCGCGATGACCGCGACGTCGCCTTGCGGCTGTCGCGACGCGACACCGACTGGCGGCTCCACCCCGACGCCCGGAACGTGCAAGGCTCCGGCCTCGCGCGGGTGCTCGACACCGGCGTGTTCGAGGGACGGACGTACCTCGTCAACGAGTTCGTCGACGGCCTCTCCCTCCAGGACTACGTCGAGCGCCGCGGGCCGCTGTCGGGCGGTCAGCTCGAACGGCTCGCCGCCGGGACGGCCACCGCGCTCACGGCGCTGCACCGGGCCGGGGTAATCCACCGCAACCTCAAGCCCGGGAACGTGATCCTGGGGCGGGACGGCCCCCGCGTGGTCGACTACGGCATCTCTCCGGCGGACGAGGAGCCCGGCACCCTCTTCGGCACCCTCGGCTACATGGCCCCCGAACTGTTCCGAGGGGGCGTGCAGAGTCCGGCCGCGGACGTCTTCGCCTGGGCGGTGACGATGGTGTTCGCCGCCACCGGACGCCGCCTGTTCGGCGGGACGGGGACGACGGAGGCCGTCCTCCAGAGCACCCTGCATGACGAGCCGGACCTGGCGGGCCTCGCCCCTGGTCGGCTGCGCGACGTGCTGGCTTCCTGCCTGGCCAAAGATCCGTCCCGCCGTCCCTCGACCGCCGACCTGATGAGGATTCTGCTCATAGGGCCCTCGCTCGACAGGAAGCTGCACGCCGCACCAGCGGACCTGGATGCGCGGCCCGCAATGTCGGACGGCGCCGCCCCGCCGTTTCCAGGCACCGCTCACGCAAGGATGGGTCGGATTGTGCCCTGGCCGCGAGGGCTCACGGTGCCTGCCGCGCTGCTGGTCGCCGCCTCGGTGCTGCTCCTGGTCGTCCAGCCGGAGGCGGCGCATGTCGAGGTCGCGGGAGTGGTCGCCGGGCTCGTGGTCGGGGCGGCGGCGGTGTCCGTTGCGGCTTTCGTCGTGGTGCGCCGAGCGGTGCGGTGGCTGCGGTTGCGGCGAGCGCTCGCGCCACCGGGCGACGACGTCGGACGGGCACGTGATCTCATCGCGCGGGGCCGGTACGCCAAGGCGGAGACCGTCCTGACGAACTCGATCCGGACCGGATGGGCAGTCCCAGCCGAGGTTTACGGGAACCTGGCGGTGGCGCTGCAAGGACTCGGGCGGCACTCGGAAGCCGAGCGGCTGCTCAGCGAATCTCTGCGGGCCGGGAGCCGGGAGGAGGAGACCACCGACCTGGTCGTTAAGCGCAGGCTCGAGGCCAGCCTGGCCGCCGTCCGGCATGAGGCGGGCTTTCCGGACGCCGTCGAGCAGTTGGAAGAGGCCCTGGCGGCGTCCGAGGCGCTTACCGATTCCGGTGCGCGGACCGTCCCGGTGCGGAGCAACCTGTCCGTGGCCCTGCACGACGCGGGTCGCCTGGACGAGGCCGAGAGGCATGCCTCCATCGCGCTGCGCGACGCGGTGGACGAGGGCGGCGACCGGTCCCCGGCGGCGTTGCGGGCGCGGGCCAATCTGGCCGCCGTCCGTCGCGACCTCGGGCACACCGCCGAGGCGGTGGAACTGCTCCAGGGCACGCTCAAGGACGCCAGGCGCGTGCTCGGACGGCACCACCCGCAGACCTTGACGATCCAGGCCAGCCTCGCCGCCGTCCTGCACGACACCGGAGACCGCCGGGAAGGCGCGAAGCTGCTGCGGGACGTCGTCGACCGGCGGACCAAGGCATTCGGCACCGCGCATCCCGCGACCTTGCAGGCCCGCACCAATCTGGGATTCCTGCAGCTCGCCGAGGGGGATGCGGCAGCGGCCCAGGAGCATTTCCAGCAAGTCCTGACGGACGGCGACGGCGCGGGCGACGCGGACGCGGTTCTCGCCCGGGCCCACGACGGCCTCTCGCAAGCGCAGGCGCAGGGGCGCCGCCGATGAGGCATCGCACCCGTCCCCTCGTCAGCGGCCTCACGGTCGCGACCGCCACGTCGGCCGCCGGGGTCGCGGTCAACGTCGCGACCGAGAACAACGCGAGCGGGATCGCGTGGGCGGTGGTCGCCGCGTGCACGCTCGTCCTCGGGGCCGTCACCGCCGCCGCCGATCACCTGCTGTCCCCCGCCGAGCCGCCCCCGCCGGACCGCATGGCGGACGCCGAGCTCCTCATCGAATGCGAGATCCGGCCGGACGGGTCGACCGTCCACCGCATGGTCGCGTTCACCGAGAGCGCCACACGGGAGGCGCTGCGGGCGGCGGCTCCCCTCCCCTCCGCGGCCAGGTTCGAGCTCGAACCGCAGCCCAAGCTCGGGGCCGTGCTGATCACCCGGCGGCGGTCCAACGGGATCGCCAGGCGGCTTGAGGCGGTCGCCGGCGACTACCCCGGCCTCTACGTCCGGCTGTGCGTGGACGACAGCCTGCAGCGCAGGCTGGACGACCTGCGCTCCGCGCATGTGGTCGTCCTCGACGACCATTGCAGCGTCGCGAATGGGCGCGGCGTGTCCCGGACGCTCGTCGGCGGCATCGACCTCGGCGCCCTCCGCCACCCGGACGGACGCGGCTTGCGCGCCTTCCTGATCGTCCTGACCTGCCGGGACGGCGGCAACGAGGAGCACACGGCCGCGCTGCGCCGCAGCCTGGACCACCCGGCGACGCTGCTCTCCTGCACGGGCGCCGCGCCCCTGGAGCACCGGCCGGTGCTCCTTCCGGCCCTGCTGGGCAAGGTCGGCGAGCTTGCGGGCACGACGGTGCGGGACGCCGACGTCTGCAAGGCGGTCGACGAGGCGCTCGCGCACGCCCGGCGGGTGCGCCCGCAGATGGACTGGGACCGTTGGTCCGCATCCGTCATCCGGCCCGAGGCCGAGGCCGAGGCGACGTGAGACCTCATGCGCGCCGGGGCAGCAGCAAGGCGGTCGCTGCGATGGCGATGCCGAGTCCGGCCGCGATGAGGAAGACCAGGCTGTAGCCGGAAGCGTCGGTGTCCGCCGCAGCCTTCGCTCCGGCGGCCGTCGCGAGCACCGCCAGGCCCACCGACGCACCCACCTGGCTAGTGGTCTGGGCCAGGCCGCCGATGATCCCCGCGTCGCCCTCGGGCACGCCGGCGGTCGCCGCGGCCATGAGGGTGGGGAAGGTCGACCCGATGCCGACCGCGACGAGCAGCGTGGGCCCGAGCACGCCGGTGACGTAGCCGCTGCCCTCGTCCGCCCGGGCGAGCCACCCGAAACCGGCCAGGAAGAAGCCGGAGCCGACCAGCACCAGTGAGCGCACACCGGTTCGCGGCAGCACAGCGGACGCCCATCGCGCGACCACCACGAACACCACCGCCGCAGGTGTTTGCCCAAGCCCGGCTTCGAGCGCGCTGTATCCGAGCACGTTCTGCAGGAAGAGCGACGTGAAGTACCACATCGCGATGACGATCCCTCCGAACAGGAACAGCATGCCGCTGCCGACGGCCGCGCCCCGGATCCTGAACAGCCGCAGGGGCATCATCGGGCGGGCGGCGAAGCGCGCCTCCACGGCGATGAAGGCGGCGAGCAGGAGCAGGCCCGCGACGGCCGGCCCGGCGACCGGCGCGGACGTCCAGCCGTGGTCGGCGGTCCGCATGACCCCGTAGATCAGCGCGGCCAGGCCCGCCGTCCCGGTGACCGCGCCGGTGAGGTCGAGCGGTTCGCGGCGTCCGGTCCGCGCGGACGCGAGCGCCGCCAGGGCCAGGACGATCAGGACCGCGCCGATCGGCACGTTGATCAGGAAGACCCACCGCCAGGACAGGCCGGTCGTGATGGCGCCGCCCGCGACCGCGCCCGCCATCCCGCCCACGCCGCCCGCGGCGGACCAGGCCCCGAACGCCCTGGCACGCGCGTGCTCCTCGGTGAAGCAGGTGTTGATCACCACCAGCGTCGCCGGGGCCAGCATCGCGGCGCCGACGCCCTGCACGACGCGCGCCGCCACCAGGACCTCCGGGACGGCGGCCAGACCGGCGGCCAGGCTTGCGGTGGCGAACAGGAAGAGACCGGCGACCAGCATCCGGCGGGGTCCGAACAGGTCGGCGGCCCGGCCGCCCAGCAGCATGAAGCCGCCGAACGTGAGCAGGTAGCCGTTCACCACCCAGGCGAGGCCGGTGGCGGTGAACCCGAGATCCCCGCCGATCGCGGGCAGGGCGACGTTCACGATGGACGCGTCCAGGATCACCATGAACTGGGCGGCGCAGGCCAGCGCCATGATCATCCAGGCGCGCCCGGCGTCAGGCCGGGCTCGGCGGGTCGCTGTGACCTTCACGGTCATGCGGGCTCCTCGACATCCGATAGAATTAGTTATCCGCATAATGTTATGCGGATAACTATCGCGTCAAGGAGAGGATGAGGAGACGCCGTGGACTTCGCGTACGCCGACGCCCTCAACCAGGCCATCCGCATCCTGAGCCTGCGGCACCGGGCCAGGGCCGCGGCGCTGCTGGCCCCGCTCGGCCTGCATCCCGGGCAGGAGGCGCTCCTGCTCGAACTCGACCGGTCGGGCCCGATGATCCAGGCCCAGCTCAGCGAGGCGCTCGGCTGCGAGCCGCCGAGCGTCACGCTCATGACCCGCAAGCTCGAAGCCACGGGTCATGTGCGGCGCGCGCCGGCGCCGTCCGACAAGCGCGCCAGCGTCGTCGAGCTCACCGACCGCGGCCGGGCACTGACCGAGCAGGTCAAGGAGCTGTGGTGCGCGCTGGCGGAGGAGACCGTGGCGGGGCTTCCCGCCGAGACGGCCGCCGACCTGCCCGGCATCCTCACGACCCTCTCCGGCAACGTCGATACGCGGCGGCACCGGCACCGTCCCGCCCGGGCCGAGGGAGCAGCGCCGTGGAAAGGGCTACGGGCCGGAGAAGGCTGAGGCGGCCGCCAGCACGTCGTGCGCGACGGCCGGATCGCCGCTGGTCTCCGCCTGGACGCTCGCGGGGTCGCGGCGTCCTCCGGCCAGAAAGCAGAACTCGACGACGTCCATCCGAAGCTGCGCGCACGGGTCCCCACCGGAGGCCGCCCTCCCCAGCGGGATCGTCCACCGCCCGCCGCCCGGACCGTCCAGGATCAGCCGCAGCATGCGGTCGGGATGGTCGCGGCCGGTCAGCGCGAGCGCCTTGGGCAGGCTCCGGACGCCCAGGTCGGCGATCGGATGCACGTGCTCGGCGGGCGGCGGCAGCAGGGTGCGGCCCGTCCCCCGGGCGATGTCGTCGGCGTGGATCCAGGTCTCGAAGGCGCGTCCCGTGAAGTGATCGGTGAGCCGCAGCCGCTGGCCGCCCACCTCGACCCGGCGGTCGGCGTCCGCCTCGCCCACGCCGTCGCACAGCGCGTCGGCCCGCTGCCGCCACGCCCGGCGCGCGTCCCGCGGAGGAGGGCAGCGGCTGATCGCCTCGCGGGTACGGTCCAAGACGTCGGCGGCGGACGACACCCGCCCCTCGATCGCCTCGCCGAGCAGCCCGTCGGACGCGGACAGGTGCACGACCAGGTCGCGCACGTCCCAGTCGCCGGCCGCGACCGCCGCCCACTCCGCCTCGCGCAGATCGGCCAGCAGGGCGTCGAGCATGGCGACCGTCGCGGCGTAGGGCCGGGCGAAGCCGGGCGACCGGCGCGCGGGCGGACGGCGGGACAGTGCGGCTCGGAGCGTGCGCCCGCGCAGGTCCAGCGGAGGCTCGGTCATGGGGTGCTCCCTTCCTCGGCCAGGGTGTCGGCGATGCTGCGCAGCCCGGTGCGGATCCGCGATTTGACGGTGCCCTCCGGTAACCCCAGCTCGGCGGCGGCCTGCCGGTAGGTCCGTCCGTGGTAGTAGGCGAGCTCGATCGCCTCGCGCAGGCGCAGCGGGAGGGCCGCCACCGCGTGCCGCACCCGCGCCCCCGTCTCGTCGGCGATGATCACGTCGATGATGGGCGCGGCCGGTTCGGGGTTCCCGACCGCGTCCAGCAGTCGCCGCCGGCGCTCCTCCCTGCGGACCCAGTCGACCGCGCGCCGGTGGGCGAGCAGCGCCAGCCACGTCCGCAGGCTCCCGCGGCCGGGGTCGAACGCGTAAGGGTGCTCCCACAGGTGGACGAACACGTCCTGCGTTATCTCCTCGGCGGCCTCACGGCTCCGTGTCACCCGTAAGGCCAGCCGGTACACCATCGACGAACAGCGGTCGTAGGTGTCCTGCAGCGCCGCGTCGTCTCCCGCCGCCAGCCGCTGCCTGAGCCTGATGTCCCCGTCCATCGAACCCTCTCCCTGCCCTGACGACATGGTTGCCGGAAATGTGCTTCGTTCGCCGGCAGGGAGGGGATGGGTGATGGCCGAGTCCGGCCGTCCGGACGGAAGGCGGCAGAACGGTGCCATGTGGGCGACTCCCGTGGTGCTGGTCGTCATGGTTTCGCACGGCACCGGGTGTGCGGATGTCTGCAGAGAGTGTGACCGGGCTCACAATCGGCGGTCGCGTCCGACCCACTATCGTGCGGTTCGCGAGGTCGGCCGCTCCGGGTGGCGGCCTCGGCGTCTGCACGCATCCCCCGCACTCGGTGGCAGGACGAACCGTCGTCCGCCGGGCAGGACGGACGAGAGGCGGGCCATGCGGCCGACGATGACTCGAACACGCGCGCTGTGGTGGGGCGGCGGCCTGCTGGCCGTCCTGCTGCTTCTGGTTCTCGGCGGGGTGCGGGCGTGCGGCGGCCAGGACGTCGCCGACCTGCCGCACGGGGAGAAGCGGCCGGCCCCGGTCTCGTTCGGCGGGAAGCCGTTGTGGGACGAGCGCAAGCTCGGCATGTCGAGGGTCGCCGGGATCGAGCTGCGCGGTGACACCGCAGTCGTCGCCGGAGACGTCGGCCTCGACGGCGCCCGGCTCGCCGCCGTCGACGCCAGGACGGGGACGCCCCGCTGGGTCCTCGACAGCGGCCATCCGCTCCGGGGCGGTGGCGGCGCGGTCGCCCATCACGATTCCGGGTACCAGGCGGAGCATCTGCGGGGCGCCGACGGCAAGCCCCTCATCTACGGGGACGGGGACGATTGGACCGTTCTCGTCCAGTACGGCGTAGGCGGTGAGCGGCGCGAGAGCGAGCTGGGGGTCGCCGCGCTTTCCGGCAAGGACGGCGCCGTCCGGTGGAAGCGTCCGCTCATCCGGCCGCGCGGCGGGGACAAGAGCGGCGACGACCGCGAGCAGCGCATGCGGCTGCTCGGCGCGGACACGCGGGTCATCCTGACGAGTCTGGAGTCGCGGCAGGGCCTCGACCCGGAGACCGTCGCGCTCGACCCGGCGACCGGCCGCGAGCTGTGGCGCAACGCGGACGGCTGGGCCTTCCGGATCGCCGGTGACGTGGTGCTCGGGGAGACGCACGGCGCCGAGGCCCCTCCGACGCACATCTGGGGAGAACGGCGCAAGGACACCGACGTCTTCGCCCTGGACGTGACCAGCGGCAAGAAGCGATGGGACCTGGGCGACACGGTTGAGAGTTCCCATCTGATGGCCGCCGCGAACGGGACGGCCGTCATCAAGGTGAACGAGACGCCTCCCGGACGCACATACAGCCGTGACCGGACGATGCTCATCGACATCGCCACCGGCCGTCCGACGAAGCACTCGCCGAAGGCGGACGGCGACGGGACGTCCGAGCCCCTCACCTTTTACGGCTGCGCCGACGACGGACGGACGCTGATCGCCTGCTCGGGCTCCGACGGACGGCTCGTCACGATCCGGCCCGGCCGTCACGGGGAGCCGGTCGTCTCGGCGAAACGGCCGTTCGGCGAAGAGACGATGGCGCGGGTCGGGATCGTCCGGCAGGACCGGATCCTCGTCATGGGATCCGCCGTCGAGGGGCGGCCCGCCCGGTACGCCATCGTGGACCGGGCGGCGAACCGGCTCGGGACGCCGCCGCCCGGCGAGGCGACCGCGCTCTCGGAGCACGTCGCGGCGTTCCGGGTGACGCGGGCGGGGTCGATCTCGTCCAGGCCGGACGGTCTCGCCGTGCACGCGGCGGCCGTGGGCGCGAAGCCGCCGTCCGAACCGTCCCGGCCCGGCCCCGCGACGGCACGGCCGCCGCGGATCGACGCGGCGCCGCTCTGGACGGCCGGGGCCGGCGAGGCCCCCGTGCCCCCGCCCGCCAAGGACACCGGGCTGGAGTCGTTGATCAGCATCGACCTCGCCGGGGACGCGGTCGTCTACACGGGCCGGGACCGCGCGGACGATGATCTCGACAGGCTCGTCGTGGCCGACGCCGCGACCGGGAAGGTGCGGTGGTCCGTCCGGGAGGGCGCGTCGCTCGGCGGCGGGGCCAAGGCGGGGTTCGTCTCCGTCCCGCACATCGTGGACGGGGAAGGGCTGGTGCTCGTCCGGTACGAGGACGGGGACGCGGAGGGCGTCGCCGCGCTCTCCCTGAAGGACGGCCGAACCCGCTGGACGAAGCGGGTCACGTCCGGGAACGCGTTCCTGACGCTGAAGGCGGCCGACCGCTCGGCCTTCGCGGTCGAGGTGACGAGCTACGACGGCCCCGAAGACGGGCGCGACGAGACGGTCGTGTTCGCGACCGGGACGCGCCACGAGCTGTGGCGCAAGCGCGGAGTCAGCCCGGTCGGCGCCGGCGGCGGGCTCGTCCTCGCCGCCCGGTTCGCCGATGGCGAGAACGGGAGGCGGGAACCCCGCGACCTCATCGCGTACGGGACGTCGGACGGCAAGGAGCGATGGCGGCTCGGCACGCGGTACCGGGACCCGGAACTGCTGCACGACGGGGGCGGCAGGACGATCGTCGTCGGGACGGCGGAGGGCGGCGTCGTCCTCGACCGGGCGACGGGCCGCGCACTGGCCGGGACGTACGCGCCGCTCGTCCAATGCGACGGCGACGGAGACGGGGATGTGCTGATCGTCTGCCGGGCGGGGTCGCGTGGCGGTTCGGGGAGCGATCCGAGCGGGCGGGCCGTGATCGTCCAGACTCAGGGCGGCGCGACGACCATCCGCGATCTGCTGGAGACCGGGGCGCTCACTCGCTACGGGGCGGCCGGGAACCTGTTCACCGCGATCCGCCCGGCCGCGGAAGGACGGCCCGAGCGGTTCCTGCTGCTCGACGGGGAGGGACGCCAGATCGTCGACGATCTCCCTGGCAGGCCGATGGACGTCGGCGGCGGGTTCGCCGTGCTGACCCCGTCCGCGCTGACGCACGGCATCGCGGGCGCGGGGGTGCCGAACTTCACCGTCCACCGCGTCCGAGGCTGAGGGACGCGGCACGGCCGGTCAGGCGGTCCCGGCCTCGGGGCCGCTCACACCGTCACGCCTTCGCCTCCTCCGCGTCCCGCGCGGGCGCGGCGATCTCGCGCTTGAGGATCTTGCCGGTGGCGCCGCCGCCCGCCTCCCGGGCCGCGGCCTCCACCTCCGCGACCGCGATTCGTGGGCGAGGATCAGGACCGCACCGGAGTCGAGCCGCGCGCGGCCCCCGCCTCCGCCGCCGACCCGATCACACCCGCCAGCAGCCGGTCGACCCCCGGCGCCGGTAGGCGCGGGCGCGGGATTCGAGCACCATCCGCAACTCGGCCCGGAAATCGCCCAGGTCGGGGACGGTCGGCGGCCCCACCCGCGACTCGGCGGCGGCGATGATCAGGTCCTGCTTGGTGCGTGTTGCAACTCGTCTCCCTTAGAAGGACGAGACACGGTCGCGGTGTGGGCTTCTTGCATGGACCAGGTGCCGGGGCCTCCGGTGACCTGGACGAGCGAGTGGGACCGGAGCTCCACCGCCTGCTCTCCGGCCGGGGGCGCGAGCGTCCGCAAGGGGACGAGCGTGGCGTCGAGGCGCACAAGGCCGAAGCCGCCCTCGCCTCGGAACAGGACGCGCCCCGGCGGCCCCAGGTAGCGGACGACCGCGGCGCGATCGCCCGCGATGGATCCCTCGAACGGCCTGACATGGCCGGTGGGCGGCACGGTCATCTCGTCCTCGGGCCCGGAACGCCGCAGGGAATCCACATCGGCTTGATCCAGTGGCGTCACGTCGATCCGCCACTCGGTTCTGTCGGCCCTGATCTGGAGCACCGACCCTGACGGCACGGCGAACGTGCTCAAGCTCGGCACCGAGGACCCGCCCGCCGGCCCTCGCCCGAGCCCACCCGCGGACGCCACCGGCTTGCGGCCGTAGAGCCCGGCCAGGTCGGGTCCGCGCAGATGGACCTCGTGAGACTCCCCGTCCGGAGACGTCAGCACGGCGATGCCAGGTGGCCCCTCGTATGTGAGCACTTCGGGCCCGTGACCCGTGGCCGAGCGGGTGAACGGGCGTGCCCGCTCCGGACCGCCGATCGTGACGGTCCAGGGCCCTTCGGCTTCGACGTGCAGGAACCGGTTGGTGAGGGCCTCGTCCGTGACCCAGCGGTCGTCCAAGACGATGGCGGCGGGCGGAGCACCGGGACCGCACGACACCACCGGGATGCCACGGCCGAACTCGGCACGCCGCAGGGAGGCAGTCAGCGTGCCGGAGCCGTCGTTGACGAACTCGGCGAGCACCGGCTGGGCGAGCCGTCCTTTGATCTTGAGGCGCGTGCTGCCGACACCGTGGTGCGTGCGAACCCGGCCGTGATAGGCGTGATCGTCCGGTGCGAACCGCGGCGGCGGGGACGTCTCCTCGTCCGCCAGCCAGCGGTCGAGGTCGATGGCCACCCTGCGCGGCGCCTTGACCCGGAGCCACAGCTCGCGGACCGGACGTCCTCGCTGCGGAATCGTCGGCCGCGACTCGTCGCCGCTCGACGACAGCATGACCCAGAACCAATTCCCCCACCGCAGGCGCCGCGCGGGGAGAGGAACGGCGTCCCGCATCCGCAGGACGAGGTTCACCTCGTCCCCGAACGGCGTCAGATAAGCCGCCTCCTCGTTTTGACGTCGACCTGGCCCACTGCCCTGTCGCACCGCCGCGATGCCGGTACGCGGAATCCGAAGCGCTTTCCACAGCAGCAGCCCGTCCCAGATGACGATCTCGTCATCGGCCACCCACATTCGCGGTCGCACCAGAACCAGCCGGAGCACCTGGATCGCGACGGTGGCCATGACGGCCATGAGGACCAGCGGCCACGAACCGACGACCGACTCGACCGACGAGGCCTCGTCCCGGCCCGCGAACCAGACGGCGCATTGAGAGGCCGTCACCGCACCCAGCGGGATCAAGATGAACACCGCGGCCGCGGTCCTCCCCCAGGACCTCGCCATCTTTCCCCGGACCGTGGACCGGCCAGGCCAGGCCGACCAGCCCCACCTGTCCCGGTTGAGGAAATCCCGCACCGCCGAACTGCCGTACCCTTTCAGTTCCCGCCTGCGCGATGCGCGAGAAGGCCGCGTACGATGCACCCGCCAGAGCACCCAGCCGATCGCACCCGTCCCCATGCCCCCGGTGAAGACGACGACGAAACCCGCGACGACCGGCCCGCCCCAGTCCGGTGATCCGCCGGCCATGTGGACGAAGTCCGGTGAACCGACGTCCAGGGCGGGAACCGAATCCCCAGTGGACAGGGAGTCCTCGTCCACGCCCCGCAGTTCGACCGTGACGGCTTTCTCATGCGGGTCGCCGCCGGGCCGGAACATGCCGTACCAGAAACATACTTCTCGCGAGCACGACAACGATTCCGCGGTGAACACACCCCGGGCGCCGTCACCTCTCTCGGCCCGCCAGGTGGCCTTCATCTCGTCCACCGTGGCGCTGAAGGCGAAGTCGCCGACCATCAGCAGGAGGATGCCCAGGAGCAGTCGGACGGCGGCGAATCGCCAGAGACCGCCGAGGACGTATTTCTCCGCCGCCGAGTCGACCTCGCGTTTCCCGCCCATCCCGCCGACCCTTCACCAGGCAGCCGGTGTGCATTTTACATGGGGGTGCAGCATTGTCATGGCGGTCCTCGAACACCGAAAGGAAACCATGATCCAGATCATTGGCGCCGGATTCGGGCGCACCGGAACGCTTTCCCTCAAGACCGCGCTGGAACGGCTGGACTTCGGCCCCTGCCACCACATGCTCGGCATGCTCGAACGGCCGTCGGAGCTGGACGGCTGGGAGGACGCCGCCAACGGCCGGCCCGTGTGGGACGAGATCTACCGCGGCTACCGGAGCACGGTGGACTGGCCGGGCGCGCGGTTCTGGCGCGAGCTCACCCGGCATTATCCGGACGCGAAGATGATCCTCACCGAGCGCGACCCGGACCGCTGGTACGAGAGCGCCCGGGACAGCATCTACCGCGTCGCCATGGCGGAGGACGACGGCTCCGACCCCGTCCTGGCGCAGCTGCGGCGTATGGCGAAGGCGGTCGTCTGGAACGGCCTGTTCGGCGGCCGGTTCGAGGACGCCGACTACGCCAAGGCCGTCTTCACCCGCCATAACGCGGCCGTCCGGCGGGAGATCCCCGCCGGCCGCCTGCTGGTCTTCGATGTCGCGGAGGGTTGGGAGCCGCTGTGCCGGTTCCTGGACGTCCCCGTCCCCGACGAGCCATTCCCGCACCAGAACGACCGGGCACGTTTCACCGAAATGCTCGACGGCCGGATGGGGAGCGAATTCTAAAGGTCCGGAGCGAAGTTTCGTCAGACTAGATCGGCGGCTGCCAGGCGCATGCCGAGTTCCAGGCGGCTGCGCGCGCCCAACTCCTGCATGACGTTGCTGACGTGGCGCTGAACGGTGCGGGGGGAAATGTTCAGGGCCCGCGCCGTGGCCTCGGTCGTCATGCCCATGGCCAGCTTGCGGAAGATGTCGGACTGGAGATCGTTGATCAGATACAGCTCCTCCGGATCGGCGGGCCGCGCCCGGTCCCATCGCTCCTCGAAGGTCTCGAGCATGCCGTCGAACTCGGCGCGGTTGGTGGCGCGGACGTCCAGGGCGCCCTTGTCCTCGTTCCAGACCAGCGCGTTCGTGCGGTCCGTCAGCAGGAGGAACGAGAAAGGCCCGTCGTCCGAGCGGACCTCGCCTCTTTCCACCCTGTCCATGACCGGACGGAGTATCCAGCTCCGGCTCGAGCCCGGAACGATGACACGGACCCGAGGACGCGGGCAACCGCCGAGGCTTTGATAAAGGCTGCGCAATACGCCCGGCCAGGCAGGGGCCATGCACAGGATCTCGTGGCGGGATTGCTTTACGAAATTCTTCAGCTGTTCTTGCTCACGCATCAATAAATACACCGTTCCCCCGTGCACCCGTGCCGGTGGCGTCACCCCGTTGACACCACCGGCCACACTTACCGGTCCGTCTTTACCCGGCTATCGCGGGAGCCCGCGCCGTGCGGACCGGCTTCATGTTTCCCCCGTGGTGTGGACGTTCCACACTGAGGACTGTAGGGGCCGAGGAGTTCAGGCACATACCGCAGCGAGTTGAGATCGCGTGAAACTTCTGCGGCAGTGGGAGAGGTGATCGAAACGGCCGCGGCAACCCGATCATTCAAGCACGATGCCGTCCCGCCGGGCCTCCCGGTAGAGGTCCACCCTGGTCGGAGCCTCCCGGCCGGCCCGGGAGTACTTCTCCCTCGCGCGCTCCAGATACTGCTTGACGGTGTACTCGCTGATCCCCATCTGCCGGGCGACCGCCGCGCGGGTCAGCCCGCCGAGCCACAGGCGCATCGTGCGCAGTTCCTGTTCGGAGAACTTCGGACGCTGCTCTTCGGCCTCGGCGAGCATCACGCCGGCCTGCGAGGGCGTGGTGTAGGTCTCGCCCGCGTGCACGGCGAGGACGGCCTCGATGAGATGCCGCCGCCCCTCGTTCGACTCCTTGGTGATGAAGGCGCGCGCACCGGCCTGCTCGGCGCGGCGCACGAGGTCGGGCTCCGCGTGCTGGGAGAACACCACGATGCGGTGCCCCGCCGCCGACAGCTCGGCGATGCGGTCGAAGATGAGCTCGCCCGCTATGCGCAGGTCGACGACCAGCACGTCGGCGTCCGTCCCCGGGCCGTCCTCCAGCCCGTCGGGACCGGACGCGGTGTGCACGATCTCGATCCCGCGCGGGTCCTCCGCGATCCATCCGCGGACGCCCGACAGCACGACGTCCTGGTCGTCGATGACGGCGATCGTCACGGTCCGTCCCATCGCACCTCCAACCAGAGCATGTCCCCGTCCCGATCGGTGCTGACGACGACGCCGTCCGCTTTGTTCGCGGGGAGGGCCGGGTCGCCGTCAGCGAGCACGGACACGCTGACGCTTCCCCGTCCGACGGACACCACGGTGACACGGGCGTACCGGCGCGCCGAGGCCAGCGCCGCGAGCGGGATCTCCGCCAGCGCGGCCCCGGCCTCCTCGGTCAGCCGCGGCAGCCCGCCCACCGGCGCGAGGTCGACGACGACGCCCCGGCGCACCGCCGCGTCGATGCCGGGCTGCAGGGCGCTCATCAGCGGGTACGGGACGTCCTCGCGCTCGCTCAGCAGCCGCCGCAGCGTGGCCTCGGCGATGGCGCAGCGGTGCCACAGCGCCGGATCGGCCGGATCGGCGGTGCCGTCGGCCAGCCCCCGCAGGATCGTCTCGACGTGCTCCCGCACCTCCCGGTACCGCTCGGCGCGCAGCGCCGCGGTCTCCGCGATGACCGTCTCGCGGGTCGCGATCTCCCACTGCTCGGCCGCCGCCTCGGCCATCATGCCGCCGCTCCGCCGGCAGAGCCACGCCCCGCCCATGATGGCGAACGGGGCGCTGGCCGTCCCGAACAGCAGCGCCACGAACCCCGCGGCGTTGTGCCGGTCCCCGTCGCCGGTGAGCACCAGGGCGGTGAGGACGATGAGCGCGCTGAGCGCGAGCACCGCCGCCAGCTCGAGGATCGGACGCCGGAGGAGCAGCAGCACGGCGATCAGCCCGACCGTGGTCCACGCCCAGTTGATGTTCAGCTGCAGCCCGGCCGGGCAGTTCGCCGCCATCGCCGCCCCGGTCGCCAGGTCCGCGGCGACCAGCGGCCAAGCCGTCCGGGCGTCCCGCCTGCCGCGCAACAGGAGGACGCCGCCCGCCGCGATGAGCAGCAGCTGCAGCGCCCACACGGCGACCGCCGCGCCCGGCGAGCGGAATCGGTCGAAGTGGGCGACCAGCGCGGTGCCCGCCGCGATGACCTGCCAGCCCGCGACCGTGACGACCACGGCCACGTGGTAGGCGCGGTTGAACTGGGCCGCGAAGGGGGCCGCCCCGAACGCGGCCGGCGACTCAACCATCGGGCCACCGCAATGCGACCTTCGTCCCCGCCGACGGCCGCGAGGTGACTTCGGCGGCGCCGCCGACGAGTCCCATGCGTTCCACGATCGACCGGCGGATCCCCAGCCGGGTTCCGGGCACCCGCGCCATGTCGAACCCGGCGCCCCGATCGGTGATCTCCACCGAGACCGTCCCGTCGCGGTGGTGCACGCGCACCGCCGCGCGGGTGACGTTCGCATGCCGCCGGACGTTGCGCAGCGCCTCCCTCGCAGCCCCCACGATGGCGAGGCCGACCGGCTCGGGAAGCTCGACGGGGGGCTCGCCGTCCAGGTCGAGGTCGACCTCCAGGTCCGGCGCCATCGTCGCGGCCAGCTCCGCCAGCGCGGCCATCAGGTCGACGTCCCGTCCGGAGGCGGGAGGAGGTCCGGCGGAGTCCGTCAGCACGTCCAGCGCCCGCGCGGCGGCCCGCCGCAGCCCGGGAGTGTCGGTCCGCACGGCGCCCGAGCCGACCATGGTGAGGACGGCCAAGACCGAGTCGTGCAGCTGGACCCGCTGGTGCCGCTCGTCCGCCCGGCGCGCGGCCTCGACCATGGCGCGCAGCCGGTCCCGGTCCCGTTCCCGGATGGCCTCGTCGGCCCGCCGCCCGCCGCGCCGCAGCAGCGCCATGACCGCGCCGATCACCAGCGCCTCGGCGATCAGCGCCCGGACGAAGCTGGTCACCGCCGGCGCTCCGGCCACGTAGGCGGCGATGATCAGGACCACGAGCGGCACCCCGGCCGCGGGACGCATCGTGGTCTGCACCACGAACAGCGCCGTCCCGGCCAGCATGACGCCCCAGGTGGTCTCGTCCAGCACCGCCTCGCGCGAGATCAGCCGGTCCTGCAGGGCCAGCGCGGCTCCCACGACCAGGGCGTCCCCGGCCACCAGCGGAAACGTCAGCTCGCGCCGCAGCGCCACCAGGGAGAAGAACGCCGCCCACGCGGCCAGGACACCGAAGACCGCGGCCTGCCAGCCGCGGGACACCCCGGGGTCGTCGTTCAGCGCGGCCGCGAGCCCGGCGACCGCGACGCCGCCGCACCGCAGCGCGACGACGAACCGGCCGACCGGCAGATGCACGGCCAGCTCCGCCGGGCCCGCCCGAGACCGGTGCACCCTGAGCCGCGGGAAGGCCATCGCCCCGTGTCCAGTCCGTCGCTCTCCGAAAACACGTAGTATGCCTGATTTTTGCTGATCATGACCCCCGAATGTCGGTCATGACACGACGCTCCCGGCCCCTCACACTTCAGTTCATACGGGCTCGTCCGGACGAGCCGGGACAGAAAGGGGCAAACCGATGACACCAGCCGTTCCTCGGGGGCACCGGAGCGGCCTGACCAGCACACGCGGACGAACGCGTCTCTGCACCGCGCGCCACCGTCCGTCCGCGCCGCCCGACCCGCTCGCGGCCGGCGAGGCACGGATCCTCGTCGCCGACGCCCACCCCTCGGTCCGAGCATGGCTCGTCGCCGCCATCCGGTCGGCCCCGGACCTGCGGGTCGCGGCGGAAGCGGCCGACTGCGACGCGGCGGTGGCGCAGGCGGCGCGAACCAAGCCCGACCTGCTCCTCATGGACCTGCACCTGCCCGGCCTGGACGGCCCGTCCGCCGTGGACCACCTCCTTTCGGCGCCGTACGCGCCGCGCGTCGTCTTCCTGGCCGCCACCGAGGACGACGCGCGCATCGCCGCCATGCTGCGGGGGCGGGCCTCCGGCGTCCTTCTCAAGGACGCCGGCCCGCGACGGCTGCTGTCCGCGCTCCACTGCATCGCGGCCGGGGACCACGTCTACGAACCGGCCTTCACCCGCCACCTCGTCGGCTCCTCCACCGGCGACCGGACCGCCGCCCAGCCTCCGCCACCCGAACTCGATGTGCTCACCCCTCGCGAGAGGCAGGTCATCGAACGGGTGGGCAAGGGGGGCTCGAACGCCGACATCGCCCGCCGCATGCACCTCAGCGAGGCCACGGTGAAGACGCACCTGAACCGCGCCATGGCCAAGCTCGAACTCTCCAGCCGCGCCCAGGTGGTGACGTTCGCCTACGAGACCGGCCTGGTCACCCCCGCCACTGATCGCTCAGCGTGATGGGCTTGGTCGGCGGCGCTGGTAGGACAGAGTGACCGCGGCCAGGAGTGGGGCCCACGCCACCAGCGGCAGGTACAGCGATCCCACCAGCGTGTGCCCGAGGTCGGTCATGTCGTCGTGCGGCGTGGCCCACCACAGCAGCAAGGGCGTCCAACGCCAGACCGATCCGCCACAGGCTCGACGGCAACGCGACCAAGGCGGCCAGGTGCGCCGCCCGCCGCGCCCACCGAGGCACCGGAGCGACAGCGGGGGCAGTGGATTCAGGCCGGACGGTGGCGGACGCGGCAGCGATCATGGTGACCATCCTGTTCACCGTCCGGCATCGTCACCTCCCGCCGCAGAGGCAAACGTCTCCCCCGCAAGAGGGAGCCGGACGTGCAGCCACGTCATGCCGGTGAGGTCGAGCCAGGCCGCGTCCGGAGTGCGGATCAGCCGCAGGACGACGTTGTCGCATCCAGGACACCGGGCGACCATCCCCGGCGCGCGGTCGTAGACCATCAGCGTGGCGATCGCGCCGGTGAGCCCGCAGTTGACGCAGCGGCCCTCGGCCGCGGTGACGTCCACGGCGAACAGCTCGCTCAGCGGGCCGGCGAGCGCGTTGCCGTCCACATGGCCATCGGGGTCATGTCGATGGCGCAGGGTCATGTCGATCAGCCTCCGCTCAGCCGAAGCGTTCGGTCTTGATCCGCCGCGGGTCGTGGCCGTGGGCGAGCAGCAGGTCGGCGGCCGCCTCCACGAATCCGGTCGGGCCGCAGACGAAGCAGTCGCGGTCGGCGTCCGCCGGGTCGAGGTCGGCCGCGGTCAGCCGTCCGGGCGGGCGCGGCCAGCCGTCCGGGGCGCCGCGGGTGTAGATGTGGGTCACGTCCAGGCCGGGGTCGGGACGCCGCAGTTCATCGGCGAAATACACCTCGGACGGCGTGCGGACGGAATAGAGCAGCGTGAACGGCGTCCCGTCCCCGGACAGGCGGCGGGCGCGGATCATGGCCATCAGCGGCGCGATTCCGGAACCGCCCGCGACGAGCAGGACGGCGCGTCCCGTCCCCGGCCGCCAGACGAACCAGCCGCCGACCGGGCCGCGCAGTTCCACCGGATCGCCGACGCCGATGACGTCGGTCAGATAGGGGGACACCTCGCCGTCCGCTATCCGCTGGACGGCCAGTTCCACCCGGTCGGGAGCGGAAAGCGAATAGCTCCGCTGCGCGGTGTAGCCGTCATCGGCCGTGAGCCGAACGTCGACGTGCTGACCGGCCAGATGCCCGGGCCAATCCGGCACGTCGAAGAGCATTGTGCGGGCCGTTTCGGTCTCCTGCCGCGCTTCGGCCAATCGCGCCACGCGCCAGGCTAGTCGCCCTGGTACCGCTGTTCGCGCCATGGATCCCCGTAGTCGTGGTAGCCGGCGCTCTCCCAGAAACCCGGCTCGTCCTCAGTGAGCAGCTTGATTCCGCGTACCCATTTCGCCGACTTCCAGAAGTACAGGTGCGGCACCAGCAGCCGCGCCGGGCCGCCGTGTTCGGGTGCCAGCTCCTCGCCGTCATAGCGGTGGACGATCCACGCCTGCCCGTCCAGGACGTCCTCAAGAGGCAGGTTGGTGGTGTAGCCGCCGTAGGAGTGTGCGAGCACGTAGTCGGCTTCGGTTTCGACATCGGCGAGCAGGACGTCCAGCGACACGCCCTCCCATTCCGTGCCCAGCTTGGACCACTTGGTGACGCAGTGGATGTCCGCCTGCGGCGTCTCGGACGGCAGGTCCAGGAATTCACGCCACGTCCAGCGGTGCTCCCGTCCGGATTCCGTGGTGACGGTGAACTCCCATTCGTCCGCGGGGATCCGCGGAGTCGGGCCCGCGGACAGGACCGGGAAGTCGTCCGTCAGGTATTGCCCCGGCGGCAGTTCGACGGCGGAGTCCCGCCGCCGGCCGTGGAAGCCGGGCGAAACGATCCCCATCGCAGCATCCTCTCGGCGAGCGGAGCGGCCGGTTCGTGTTCCGCTGTTTCGTTCCCGCCGACGGCGGAGTGACGCGGGCCTACTACCCATGAGGCCCCAAGGATTCATTACGGACTGTTGGGCGAGCTACGGGCTTGGGCGCCGGTGAGGATGAAGTCGGCCGTTCTTTCGAGGAATTCGTCGTCCAGCGGCCGACCGAGCATGAGCAGGTGGAAGTAGAGCGGCCCGGAGAGCATCTCCAGCAGGAAGCCGGGGTCGCTGCCGGCGGGCAGTTCGCCGCGCTCGATGGCGCGCTCGAAGATCGCTCCGGACGTCCGGAAGCGCGCCGGCCAGAACTTGTCGAGGAGTTCGTACAGGTCGGCGTTGTCGGTGGTGCGCAGCCCGGTCTCGCGGACCAGCGCCGCGATCCAGGGGGTGTGGAGCCCGACCCTGATCCCCTTGAGCAGTTCGATGAGGTCTCCGCGCAGGCTGCCGGTATCGGCCGGTGGCACGAGGTCGCCGCGGCGCTCGATGAGGGCGGTTGACACCAGGCCGGTCTTGGTGCCCCAGCGGCGGTAGATGGTGCTCTTGTTGACGCCGGCGCGTTCGGCCACCGCGTCGATGCGCAGCGCGGCGTAGCCGACCTCGCCGAGTTCGGCGATGGTCGCGTCGATGACCGCCTCGCGCACGCGCGCCGTCCGGCCGCCCGGCCGGGTCTTGGCCGCGTCGGCATGCAGATGCTGGACGTCGTTGAGCGGATCTCCGGGCATCCAGGCAGGTTAGAGCCCCGCCGACCCTTGACGCAACCCGGCGGCGCGTTAAGAACCGCGCAAAAGCGTCAAGGTGTTGCGTTTAGCCGGAGAGTCGCCTATAGTTCTTAACGCAACTAGGAGTCGCATCAAGGTATCCACTGAGGAGAACCGCCATGATCTATCACCAGATCCGGATCGCCATGAAGCCCGACGCCCCCGCCGACAAGGTCGAGCACGCGCTCGAGCTGCTGCGCAGGATGGGACGCGAGCTGGACGTCATCGAGTTCTTCCTGGTCGGCCGCGACGTCGGCGGCGACTTCCACTACGGCGCCATGTACGCGCTCAAGGACGTCGACGCCTACCGCGCCTACATGTACGCGCCGCTGCACCGCGAGATCGACGCGTTCGGCCTGCCGCTGGTCGCCAACATGATCTCCCAGGACCTGACCGACGATCCCGACCCCGAGATCGCCGACAAGATCGCCAAGGTGCACAGCGACCGCTTCGCCGATCACCCCGAACTGCTCGATCTCGTCCAGGACCTCGGCTCCTACCAGGGCAGCGGCGTCCCCGGCGAAGGTTCGACGACCACGTGAGCCGCCGGTCGGGGGGACGGTCCGGCACCGTCCCCTCGACCGCGCCCGAACTCGAGGACGGCCATGAGAACGACGAGCCCCCGCGCGACCTTCCTGGTCCTGGCCGCGGGCAGCGGCGCCTTCGCGATGCTGCAGTCCCTGGTCACTCCGGTCCTGCCGACGATCCAGGCAGAGCTGAACACGTCACAGAGCACGGTCACCTGGGTGATGACCGCCAACCTGCTGTCGGCCGCGGTCTTCACACCGATCCTGGGCCGGGTCGGCGACGCCTTCGGCAAGCGGCGCGCCCTCGTCGCCGTCCTGGTCGCGCTGGCCGCCGGGTGCCTGCTGGCCGCGCTCGCGCCCAACATCGGCGTCCTGCTCGCCGCCCGCGCCGTGCAGGGCGCGGCCGGCGCGGTCTTCCCTCTGTCCTACGGGATCATCCGCGACCGGTTCCCGGCCGAGCGCGTCGCCGTCGGCGTCGGCGGCATCTCCGCCGTCATCGCCGCCGGCGGCGGTGTCGGCATCGTGCTCGCCGGCCCGATCGTCGAGACCCTGGGCTACGCCTGGCTGTTCTGGATCCCGATGATCATCGCCGGGCTGGCCGCGCCGGCCGCGTACCTGCTCCTTCCGTCCTCCTCGACGACGTCGCGGGCCGCTCATTTCAGCTGGTCGGCTGCGCTCCTGCTGTCGGCATGGCTGGTCGGCCTGCTGCTGGCCGTCAGCAAGGGCCCCGAATGGGGCTGGACCTCACCCGCCGTCCTCGGCCTGCTCATCGCCGCCGCGGCGATCCTGGCCGCATGGATCATCGCGGAGCTACGGTCGGCGCATCCGCTGATCGACATGCGCATGATGCGGCTGACCGCGGTCTGGACGACCAACCTGGTAGCGCTGCTGTTCGGCGCGGGCCAGTTCGCGCTGTTCGCCTTTCTGCCGCAGTTCGTCCAGACCCCGGCCGGCGCGGGCTACGGATTCGGTTCCACCGTCACCGAGGCGGGTCTGCTTCTGCTGCCGATGCTCGTCACCATGTTCGTGGCCGGGGTGGTCAGCGGTCCCATCGAGCCGGTCGTCAGCTCCAGACTCCAGCTGGCCGCCGGCTCGGCGCTCAGCCTGGCGGCCTTCGCCGCGCTCGCCCTCACCCACTCCGCGCAATGGCAGATCGCCACGGCCGCCGCGCTGTTCGGCGCGGGCCTCGGCCTGGCCCTGTCGTCGATGAGCAACCTGATCGTCACCAGCGTCCCCGCCGGCCAGACCGGCGCCGCCAGCGGCATGAACGCCAACGTCCGCACCATCGGCGGCGCGATCGGGACGGCCATCGTGGGCAGCATCGTCACCGCCGCCCCGCAGCCCACCGGCCTCCCCCGCGAATCCGGCTACACCTCCGCCTTCCTCCTGCTCGCCGCGATCTCCACCGCAGCCGTGGCCACCACGCTCCTCGTCCCGTCCGGCCGCCGCACCGCCCCCACCCACCGG
>NZ_SMKT01000239.1 GCF_004348735.1 Actinomadura sp. KC06 | reverse complement strand
GGATGATCGCGCGGCGGGTGGGGGAGCGGTGGCCGATGGCGGCGGGCATGGCGGTGTCCGCGGTGGGCTACCTGCTGATCGCGGCGTGGCCGGCGGATCTGGCGAATGCCTCGTACGGGCCGCTGCCGAGGATGGACGTCGATCTCGTCGTGACCGGGCTCGGGCTCGGCCTCGTGATCGCGCCGGTGTCGTCGGCGGCGCTGGCGTTCGTCCCGGCGGCGCGGCACGGCGTCGCGTCGGCGGCCGTGGTGGTGGCGCGGATGATGGGGATGCTCCTCGGGATCTCCGCGCTGTCGGCGTGGGGCTTCCACCGCTTCCACGCGCTGACGGCCGATCTGAAGCCGCCGCTGCCGTTCCAGATGTCGAAGGACGAGTTCGCCCGGCAGCTCAAGGTCTACAACGCGGCCGTGGACGACGCGCTGCGCACCGAGTATCAGGAGATCTTCTGGATCACGGCCGGGCTGTGCGTTCTGGGTGCCGTCCTCGCGCTCGCCGCCGGGGGCCGGGATGCTCGCCAGGATCGGGATGATGGCCGAATTCGGCCATCAATCCGGCATACCGGGCGCGATCTGGGAAAGGATTCGGCCACAGGTCAGGTGCCGAGCGACGGACTCGGGAATATCCTGGGAAAAGACGGCTAAAGATGGCTGAGGGCCTCTTGCCGGGAGGGCACTCCCCGGGGAGGTGACGCAGATGCGCAGGTCCGGCATCGGCCGCGGAGGCACGCCGCTGGCCAGGGTCCGCCGGCGGCTCGGCCTGGAGCGCAACGAGCTGCGCCGCCGGGTCGACCGCGTGCAGCGGGCGATCGCCCTCGGACTGTTCGTGCTGCTGCTCGCGGTCGCGCCGCCGCTGACCGCATGGACCGTGTCCTGGTCCTACGACGCGGGCACCCGCGCCGAGAACGCCGAGCGGGAGAACCGCCGCCAGGTCGTCGCCACGGTCACCTCGACGGGCGGCATCGGCACATCCGGCGACCGGTACATCCACGAGACCGTCCAGGCGACCTGGCCGGGCGCGGACGGCAAGCCGCGCGCCGGGACGCTGCCGAGCTGGAAGAACGCCAAGGCCGGCGCGCAGCGGACGATCTGGGTCGACCGCGAGGGCGACCCGACCGTGCGTCCCCGCCCGCACAGCCGCACGGTGACCGACGCCGCCTACGCGGGGGCCGCGACCGTCCTCGCGTGCGCGGCGCCGGTGCTGCTCGCCTACGTCCTCGTCCGGCGGCGCTGCGACCGCCACCGCGACGAGCTGTGGGAGGCCGACTGGGAGCGGATGGACGCCGACGCCGGCCACAACCCCCGTTCCTGACGTCCAAGCGGGTTCGACAGCGACGCCGGTCAGGCGGCCAGCATGGCGCGGGCCGTCTGGATCAGGGCCGCGTTGTCGGCGGCGGGAGCTCCGTCGGGCAGGACGAGCGTGTCCTCCAGCCCGATGCGGACGTCCAGGTTCAGCCGGACGGCGAGCCGCAGGACGGGCCACGCGCCGCCCTCCTCCCCGTGCAGCAGCACCGGACGGCCGTGATCGGTGCCGAGATCGTGCAGGAGCGCCTTCGCCGTGCCGGTCGCGGTCTCCGGGTCGGGGTCGGTGACCTCGGCGAGGATCCGGAGCACGTGGTGGGCGTGCGGCCAGCGCAGGAACCGCTCGGCGCCGTCGGTGCCGGAGAAGATGCCGGCCTCGATGGCGACGCCGCGCTCGAAGAGCGCCTCGGCGACCAGGTCGGCGCCGTCCTCGTGGAAGTTCACCGAGGCGTGGTCGGGCGGCACCGTCCAGGAGCGGATCTTCGCGGCGCGCTGGACCGGGTCGGGGTCGGTCCACTCGCCGGTGGTCACGCCGACCTGGATCGAGGGGGTGGACTCGCGGACGGCGGCGACCGCCGCCGCGACGTGCGCCGGTTCGACGGTCTCGGCGCCCGAGTCGTCCCTCGGGTGAACGTGCGCGTCCTGCGCGCCGACGTCGACGGCGGCGCGGACCGCGGCGGCGATCTCCTCCGGCGAGACCGGGACGCCTTCGGTCCGTCTTCCGTTCGGGCAGACCTGGAGCATGGTTCCGATCATCTCAGGTGGGGGTCAGGGCGTGATGACGCAGGGTCCTCCGCCGCAGACGTCCACGACCCTGCCGGTGGCGAGGAACACCGCCTTCTGGCGGCGGGCGTCGGCGTTGCTGCGCGGGTCGGAGTGCGGGTCGCGGCCCTCCGTCGGGGGCGTGTTGGTCAGCGGCGGGGCGGGCGATCCGCTGTCCCAGACGACCATGGCGGAGCCGGCGTGGGACGAGCCGAACGTCGGGATGCCCCAGTAGGGCACCTTGTCAGGGTTGCGTCCGGGCGTGACGACGGGGGCGTGGACGCGGGCGCCGATCGTCCTGGCCTGGACGTCGGCGGCCACGGGCGCCACCTGGTGGTCGCCGAACGCGACGTGCATCAGGACGCGGTGCTTCGGCGTGCCGGGCAGCGGATCGTCCGTCATGTGCCGGGCGTATCCGTTGTTCTCGCCGCGGTCCCACAGCATCTGGATCAGCGAGAGGGCGATCTGCTGGTCGAGCTTGTCGGGGTAGAAGGCGTCGAGGATCTGCGCGAACTGGCCGAACGCTGAGCTGCGGTTGAGGAGCGTGCTGTAGTTCATCGCCGGGACGCCGAGGACCGCGCGGCGGATGTCGGGGGACACGGCGGTGAGCGCGCCGCCCATGATGCCGCCCTGGCTGTTGCCGTCGAAGGTCAGGTCGGCGCGGCGATCGATCAGGGACCTGCCCGCGTCGTTCTGGAACGCCTTGTGGCCTGCGAATCCTCGGGTCATGGCGCGTCCGAGGAAGGTGAAGTCGAGGAGGCTCTGCTGGGTGCGGTCGGCGACCGTCCGGAAGCGGGTGAGGTCGGTGAGCACGCCGGCGACGTTCGGGACGTCCTCGTCCGCCATGCCGATCCACTTGGTCGCGCAGAACATGAAGCCGTGCTCGGCGGCCATCGCCTTGACGTTGCCCGCGCCGACCTCGCCTTCGCTGCCGAGCAGGCCGTGCCCGTAGAGGGCGGGGCGCGCCGGTCTCGTGAACGCCGACCTCGGGATCTCGCACTGGAACGGGACCGCCTGCGTGTTGCCGGGCAGCCGCGCGGGCATGCCGTCCCGGCCGCGGTGGAGGGACGATCCGGGCGGGCCGCCGGGCAGGTTCAGGTAGCTCGGCGCCTGGACGACCCCCTTCACCTCGCGGGCGATCTTGTCGTCGACGTCGTCGGTCACCTGCGTCACGACGAACGAGGGCGAGCGGCGGCCGAGGTCGCGGAGCGCCTCGTCGCGCATGTGGAGCACGGGGCCGGTCAGGCTCTGGCGGCTCGCGACGGTGAAGTCCCAGGCCAGGTACAGGCCGTCACGGCTCACGCCGTGCCGTTCGAGTGCGGCGAGGACCTTGCGCTCCTGCCGCTGCCGCTCGGCGAGCGGGTCGTCGTCCGGCAGCCGCGGCCCGAGGATCTTCGCGAACGCGTCGTTCGGCTCGATCAGGTTCCCGGACGCGTCGCGCAAGTCGCGGAACGCGACCGCGTACCGGTGCCCCTCGCGGAAGTTCCGCGCCGGACGGACGATCAGCGCCTTCCGGTCATCGGGCGCGTTCGCGTCCAGCTCCGCCCAGTACGGCCAGCGCTCCCCGGTCGCGGTGTCCACGATGACGATCGGGGCGTCGCGGCCCAGCGACGCGCCGATGTCGGTGATCGGCGCCGCGCCGCTGCGCGCCAGGTCGACGCCCGGGACGCGGCTGAGCAGCGCCGAACCGGGCGAGAAGCCGTCCGCGCGGTTCCACTCGTCCGGCGAGATCGGCACGCCCAGCGCGTTCTTCACCGTCGCGCCCATGTGGACGCGGCGGCCCGTCGGGGTGCTGGCGTCGCGGACCGTGTACCAGTCGCTCGGGAACGGCAGCAGGCACGCGGCCGGGTCGATCGGGTCGCAGCCGTCGCCGCCCGTCTCGGCCGCCGCGGACGTCACGGCGGGCGGGACGGTCAGGAGGGCGAGGGACGCGACGACGGCCGCCGCTGCCGCCGTGAGGGCCGACAGGGTGCGCTGGGGGAGTCGCAACGCCCACCTCCGTGATGATCTGCGCCGTTCTGCGCGATCTTGGTCTCAGCGGAGGCTCACGTCAATGGGCGTCCGAAGGTGGCCAGCCCGTTTGCCGGCGGCGGTCGGGCCGTACGAGCGGAGCACGACCGGGGTCCGGAGGACGTCCTCGATCGTCTCCTCGGCGCGGCCGAGCGGCGCGTAGACGGGACGAGCGGCCGGCAGGCGGCGGGTGAGGGCGGCTTGGCGGTCCAGGTCGGGCGGCCCGGTCTCCAGGCGCCCGACCCGTCCTCCGTCGATCTCGTAGGCCAGGCAGACGCGCAGGTCTGGACGTGCCCCTGCGACGTCCAGGTGCGTGACCGCCAGGCCGTCCACGCCGCCCACCACGTCCAGGGCGTAGCGGAGCGCGACGGCGTCGAGGTGGCCGACGCGGAACGCGCCCTGCCAGCGGCCCGCGGCGTTGTGCGGGTCGGGCAGGTCCGCGGTCAGAGCCGGGTCCTCGGTGACGAACGGGCCGGGGCCGTGGCGGGTCGCGTACGCGCGCAGCACCCCCAGCCGCGTCGCGGACCCGGCCGCCTCGCCCGCCTCCGCCAGCAGCGTCTCCGCGTTGGCGAACGTGGTGGTCGACCAGGTCGTGTACGGGTGGAAGCCGTGCCACTCGTCCAGCAGGACGCCCTGGGCACCCTCGAACACCACGTTCCCGGCGCGGAGCAGGCGGCGGAGATGGTCGGCGCCGACGATCTCCACGCGGTTCGCGAACGCGGTGAAGGCGTCTGCGCAGGCGTCGACGTCCGGAACCTCCTCGCCGGACGGGCCGGACGGGAACTCGTCGTGGTACCAGTCGTGCAGCGCCGCCAGGCGGCGGCGCAGCCGTGCCGGGGACAGGCAGTCGCCGACGCGGGGCGCGTCGGCGTGCGCGAGGGCGTAGGAGACGGTCTCGCCGATGCCCATGCCGCACGACCCGTGGCGGGCCGCGCCGCGCGCGGACTCCCGCGCGCGGTTCGCGGCCCGGTGGTACGGCGTCGTCAGCAGCGCGTCGCGGTCGGCGGTGAGCCGGTCGAGCGCGTCCGCGACGCCGAGCGCCCGCAGATGATCGGCCTCGGCGGCGAGGGCCAGCGGGTCGACCAGCATGAACCGGGACAGGTGCGTCCGGACGCCGGGCGTGAACGTCCCCGACCCGAACTGGGCGAACGTGTGGTGCCGCCCGTCCGCCGCGACGACGTTGTGCGCCGCCTGCGCGCCGCCGTTGAACCGGACGACCGCGGCCACGGGGCCCTCCGCGCCGGCGAAGGGCGAGCAGAGGTGGTCGACGACCGTGCCCTTGCCCGCGTCCCCGAAGCCGAGGTCGACGACGATCACGTGTCCCATGGGCTAGAGCCGGGTCGTCCTGGACGGGCCCGGCGCGCCCAGCCCCGGCGGCGCGGACGACACGGCGACGGGCGCGCGGGACGCGTCCAGCCGGGCGAGGGCGCGCGACACCGAGGCGCCCGCGTCCGAACCGGCCTCCTCCAGGTGCTCCAGGCCCTCGTCCAGGTCGATGGCGTCCTCGCCGAGACCGACGGTCAGCGCGATCGTCTCGCAGACCGCGTCGAGATCGTCCAGGTAGAGGACGTTCTGGCCGAGCAGATCCCGCCAGAAGTCCTTCAGCTCGCGGCTCCCGGAGTGGTAGGCGCCCTCCGGGATGATGAAGTACACGTCGTACATCCGCTGCAGCTCGCGGACGAGGTCCGCGACCGGGACGTCCTCGTCCGGCTCGCCGCCGATCACGTTCGCGATCTCGCGCTTCTTGGCCTTCGGGTACGCCAGCTCGTCCCCGATCATGAACAGGTAGCCGCGCCGGCCGCGCTTCTCGAAGCAGTCGATCGCGGTGTGCCGGGCCATGAAGTACATGGCCAGCTCGTACGACTCGCGCATCTGGCCGCCGCCTCCGCCCTCCAGGAGGATCTTGCCCAGGTCGTCGTCCATCCGGTTGTCGGCCTCGAACTGGCCGATCTGGAGCGGCGCCCGGTCGCAGGTCGCGTCGCCGACCGCGCCGAACAGGATGTGCGGGTGCTCGGCGTACCCCTTGCGCAGCAGCAGCCCGAGCAGGTCGGGGAGCTTGGTCTGCAGCGTCCGCGGCACGGTCCCCATCGAGCCGGTCACGTCGAACAGGACGCCGATCGCGAGCGACTCGGGGTGGTCGTCCGAGTCCCGGCTCTCCCGGACGGTCACGCCGCGCGGGTCGAGGTCGGGGTGGACGGTGGTGGCGCCGCCGTCGGAGTAGGCGAACGCGCTGGCGCCGGTGGACGCGCGGTAGCTCGCGCGGGCGGTGTAGACGTCGGTGGACCAGTTTCCGCTTCCCATGACGGATCTCCTTCAGTGAACGGAGGGCAGGTGGAAGGGGCGGAAGCGCCGCTTGCCGTAGAGCCGCTCCAGCAGCTCGTCGAATTCGGCCAGCAGGCGCCAGGCGTCGGAGGGGCGCCGGTTCTGCGCCGGCAGCAGGCAGCCGCGGGCGAACGAGCGCATCGCCTTCGGGGCCTTGTCGCCCATCAGGTCGGTCATGCACCGGGTGGCCATGTACAGGTCGGTGGCGGCGCTCGCCGTCTGCCGTCCCGGCACCTCGGGCGGATACCAGTCCGCGTACCGGTCGACCATCGCGGGGACGCGGCCGGACGAGTCGACATTGGCGTAGCAGCCGGGCACGGAGTAGCACCAGTCGACCAGGACCAGGCCGTGCTTCTCCGGGTGGATCATCACGTGGTCGGGCAGGACGGCGCCGTGCAGGACGCCCGCGCGGTGCGCGAACCCCAGGCCGACCAGCAGCCGCCGCCACATCCAGGCCGCGTCGCGCGGGTCGACGCCGTCCGGGTACGCCTTCCCGACCTCGGTCAGGGTGTGGAACCCGTCCAGCACGGTGACCGCGTTGACCTGCCGCTGCGCGCCCGTCGACGCGTCCCTGTGCCGGAACGACTCGATGAGGCGCGGGACGTACGGCAGGAACTTGCCGTCGCCGTCCTTGGGGAGCTGCCGGAGCGCCACCGCCTCGCGTTCGAGCAGGTCGCTGTCGCGTGGATCGCGCGGCATCTTGAGCAGCACGTCGTGGCCGCCGGCCTCCCGGCGCGCCGCGTACAGCTCGGCCAGGTCCCCGCCGATCGGATCCCCGCCGGGGTCGGGGTCGGCGAGGCGGTAGGTGTGGCGGCGCGTCCTGATCAGCTTCGCGTCGTCGCGGGTGTACGTGCGCCACAGCGCGTTCAGCCGGACGAAGGCGTCGCGGGTGCGGCCGCCGGTCGCGTCCGGGTGGACGAGCCGGACCAGCCGCCGGTACCGCCGCGCCGCCTCGGCCTCGTCGTCCCCGAACAGGTCTGCCGGGACGCGGACGCGGTCGAGCCGCGCCAGCGCGTCGTCCAGCTCTCGCTCCCTCGGCCCTTCATCGTGTGGGGGGACCCCGCGGTTCGCTTCGCTCATCTGATCTCCTCCTCTCGCGAGGGCCGCAGCAGGGCCGGGTGCAGCAGGCGGGCGTCTCCGGCCCGGTAGAGCCGCGGCTTCGGGCCCCCGCGCCGCCCGCCCCGGTCGGACGTCTCGCCGGTGCTCTCCACGAACCCGGGCACCGACAGGACCTTCCGGTGGAAGTTGCCGGCGTGCAGCTCCTCGCCCCACACCGCCTCGTACACCGAGCGCAGCTCCGGGATCGTGAACTCGCCGCCGCAGAACGCCGTCGCGAGCGGGGTGTACTCCAGCTTTCCGCGCGCCCGCTCCAGCCCGTCCGACAGGATCCGCGCGTGGTCGAACGCCAGCCGGCGGGTCGTTCCGGGACGCTGGTCCCCGGACTCGGTGAGGCCGAGCGCGTCCACCGGCACCCAGGCCGCGTCGGCCGCGTCGCCGCCCGCCTCCGGGTCGGGCAGTTCCGGCGCGAACGCCAGGTAGGCGACGGAGATGACGCGCATGCGCGGGTCGCGGCCCGGGGAGCCGTAGGTGCCGAGCTGCTCCAGGTGCACGCGTCCGAGCACGCCGCCCTTGGCGCTGAGCCCGGTCTCCTC
Source organism: Actinomadura sp. KC06 (assembly GCF_004348735.1). Taxonomy (GTDB): domain Bacteria; phylum Actinomycetota; class Actinomycetes; order Streptosporangiales; family Streptosporangiaceae; genus Spirillospora. Next base: position 1,064 of record NZ_SMKT01000239.1, on the reverse strand, counting down.
GGCGAGCTCGCGGACGGCCGCGTCCGGCAGGTCCTCCGCGTCGGTTCCCTGCAGCGGGCCGCCCGCCTGGACGAACCCGCCCGGCAGCGCCCACATCCCGGCGTACGGAGCGTTCCCGCGGCGCACCAGGAGCACGTGCAGCGCGCCGTCGCGGATGGTGAGGGCGACCACGTCCACCGTCACGGAGACCGGGTCGTAGTCGCGCGGGTCGTAGTTCGCGAGGAACTCGCTCTCGTCGTGCCCCGGATCCGGAGTCATCCCGCGCCCTCCCTGTCGATCTCGATCTGAGTAAGTCTCATCTTGAGTTCAACTCAAGTTGAGTACAACCTAGCTCGGACGGTGGCCGTGTGTCCAGTCCGTATGCGGCCAGAGACGAAGAGCGGGCGCCGCTCCCGGTGGGAGCGGCGCCCGCTATGTTCGGCGAAACCTTACAAAGCCGATTTTTCGGGAACCAGCCTCAGCGGTCGCCCGTTCAGCGGCGGTGGCGCCCGCCGTGGGGCGGCGGCTCCTCGGGCTCCCCGTCACGCGGACGTCCGCTCTCGCGGCGATCTTGCTGGTAGGAGCCGGAGCCGTACGGATCCGCGCCGTAAGGGTCGGAACCGTAGGACCCCGAACCGTACGGCCCGGACGGGTAGGGCCCGGAGTCGGACCCCCCGGAGTCGTAGGGCCCCGAGTCGTACGGTCCTGACGAACTCGGCGGACCCGACTGGTGGGGACCGGAGTCGTACGGCCCGGACGGGTAGGCGCCGGAGGCGAACGGGTCCGTGCCGCCGAACAGGTCCGTGGACGTGTCGCGCGTGTCGCGCGACTCGTACCCGCCGGACGCGCCCGACCCCGGTGTGTACGGAGGTGGCGACTCGCGGGGATCGGCGTCGCGTGAGAACTGGCCGGACGTGTGCCGTCCCGAGTACCGCCCGGTCGGGTAGGGGCTCTCCGGCGCGCCCGGACGCTGCTCGCCCGGCCACCCCCCGGACGAGTGCGGCCCCGGGTACTCGCCGGTCGGCGACCCGGCCCGTCCGCCGCCGGGCGGGTACGGGGAGGTCTGCCCGTACCCGCCCGGCGGC
>NZ_SMKT01000238.1 GCF_004348735.1 Actinomadura sp. KC06 | reverse complement strand
CCAATGCCCACCCCAGCGCCCCCCGCGCCTCAAGCCCTGCCCGCGCCTCAAGCCCTGCCCGCGCCGCTCGCGCCACCCACCGAGCCGACCACGGAGCCCAAGCGGGGACGCCGCTGGCTCGTCGTCGTCGCCGCGGCGCTGGTGCTGATCGCCGGGATCGTCGTCGGGCAGCTCGTACGGCCGGTGCCCGAGCCGTCCGTCGACCTGGCCATCGCGTCCAGCCACGCGTTCCCCGGGCAGGCTCCCGCGTTGCCGTGGCCGTCGGTCGGCCAATCTGTCGTCCACGTGGACGGGCTCGGCACGATGGGCACCTCGGGCGGATCGGCGCCGATCCCGACGGCGAGCGTCGCCAAGGTCATGACCGCGTACGTGTACCTGCGCGATCATCCGCTGAAGCCGGGCGAGGCCGGGCCGGTGATGACGGTGTCGCCGCAGGCGGCGGCGCAGATCCCCGAGCGCAAGAGGCGCGGCGAATCGATCCTCGGCGTGACCGCCAACCAGCAGTTGACGCAGCGCAAGGCGCTGGAGGCCCTGCTGGTCATCTCGGCGAACGACGTGGCGCACGAGCTGGCGCGCTGGGACGCCGGAAGCACGCAGGCGTTCGTGGCGAAGATGAACGCGGCGGCCGCGTCGCTGGAGATGACGGGCACCCGCTACACCGATCCGAGCGGCTACCACTCCGGGACGGTCAGCACGGCGGCCGACCAGGTGAAGCTGCTGCGCGCTGCGATGAACGTCCCGGCGTTCGCCGAGATCGTGAACAACCGGACCTACGTCCCGGACGACGGCGGCGAGGTCCGGGAGGGCGGGAACTACCTGCTGGGCCAGTACGGCGTCGTCGGTGGAAAGACCGGATACACGGACGCGGCCGGCGGCAACTTCGTGTTCGCGGCGCGCAAGACCGTCGCCGGTGTGAACACCCTGATCGTGGGCGCGGTGATGGGCCAGAAGTCGCCCACGGCCGCGGGCGCGGTCAACACGGCGGGGCAACTCGTCACGGCGGCCGAGGCGGCGCTGACCGCGGCGACCGTCGCGCCGAAGGGGGCCAGGGTCGCGCAGGTCGACGACGGTCTCGGCGGCATGACGCCGCTGCGTGCCGCGTCCCCGGTGACCGTGGTCGGCTGGGCCGGGCTGACCGTGCCGATCGGCGTCCAGGGCGACCCGCCGCGCGAGGGCGAGACCAGCGAGCGCGTCGCGACCGTGACGGCCGGGGCGGCGCGCGTCCCCCTGGAACTCGGGCAGACGCTGAACGAGCCGTCCCTCCTCAAACGCCTGATCCGCCTCGGCTGACCCCGCGCAGCGCGGCGAGGGTCAGGCGTAGAGGGCGGACAGGAAGCGGATCAGCAGCGCCTCGCGTGTCGCGGGTGGGAGGGCGTTCAGGACGGTGTTCACCGTGGACATCTCCGGGTCGCCGCCACCGGAGAGGTCCACGCCCACGGAGGCCAGGAGGGCGGCGAAGTCCGCGTCGTCCAGGGAGTCGAGGTCGAGGGCGGCGAGGGCCTCGGTCAGGCCGGACGGGACGTCGGGCGGGCCTGCGACACGGGCGGCCTCAGCCGACTCCGCCAGCACCGTGAGGAGCGCGCCGACGTCGCTGACGCCGGTCAGCGTGAAGTGCAGGTTCGGCGGAATTCCCTGGTAGGAGAGCTGAGGCTGGAAGAACCAGCCGCGTGAGCGGGCCTCGTCGGCGATGACGAACACGTCCAGCGCGGGGTCGTCGGACGTGACGGCGACCAGCGGGACGACCGGCTCGCCCAGGACGCGCAAGCCGGGGATCTCGGCCACGCCCGCGATGAGCCGTTCCGCCCCTTTCATAGCGTTCTCGGCGAGGTCGCGGTAGCCCTGCGCGCCGAGCGCGTTGAGGGTCGCCCAGGCGGCGCCGAGCGGTCCGGCGCTGCGGCTGCTCTGCACGCCCGCGTTGATCACGGTGTAGCCGGGCCAGCCTGCCGAGGCGAAGTAGGCGTGGCGGCGCAGCGCCTCGTCCGCGAACAGGACGACCGAGGCGCCCTTGGGCGCGTAGCCGTATTTGTGCAGGTCGCAGGAGAGGGACGTCACGCCGGGCACGGACAGGTCGAACGGCGGGACGTCCCGTCCGGCGTCCCGCAGCCAGGGCAGGACCCAGCCGCCGACGCACGCGTCCACATGGCAGCGGACACCGGCGGACGCGGCGATCGCGGCGATCTCCGGGACCGGGTCCATGACGCCGTGGGGGTAGGACGGCGCGGAGGCCACGACCAGGACGGTCCGGGGCGTCAACGCGGCGGCGGTCGCGGCCGGATCGGCGCGGAACGACGCGTCCACGGGGACGTGCACGACCTCCAGGCCCAGGTAATGCGCGGCCTTGTGGAAGGCCGGGTGGGCGGTCGTGGGCAGGACGATCTGCGGCCGTCCGTCCACGGGATGCGCATCCCTGGCGGCCTTCACGGCCAGCATGATCGACTCGGTGCCGCCGCTGGTGAAAACACCGGAACCACCGCCCAGGCGGGAGGCGACCGCGCCGACGATCCGGCGTTCGAGGGCGACGACGCTGGGGAACGCGGTCGGGTCCAGGCAGTTGACCTCCAGCATCTCCGCGAAGGCCGTGGCGGCAAGGTCGTGCAGGGCCTCGCGTCCGGTGTCGTAGACGTAGGCGGTGACCTGGCCGCCGCGCACGGGCAGGTCGGCGTCCCGCAGGCGGGCGAGTTCAGCGAGCAGTTCGGCGGCCGGGCGGCCGGTCTCGGGGAGGTGGTCAGACGGCATGTTCCGGTGTTTCCTCGATGCGTCGGTGGACGGCGGCCAGCCGGCGGTACGCCAGCAGCAGGGGGACGCTGAGCAGCAGGAGCAGCGCCGGGACGATCGTGAACCCGGCGGTCAGGCCGGTGAGCGCGGAGTCCGGCTGGAGCACGGGCTCGTCGAGGTCGGACGAGCGGAACGACGACGCCGCGAGGATCAGCGCGAAGACACCGGGGCCTAGCGCGAGCGCTCCCGTCTCGGCGGCCGTCCACAGGCCGGTGAAGGCTCCCGACTGCGCGTGCCCGGTCCGTCCCGCGTCGGCGTGGACGGTCTCCGGCAGCAGCGACAGCGGCAGCAGCTGGACGGCCGCGTAGCAGACGCCGATCAGCGCGCTGAGCGCCAGCACGCCCGCCGTCGACGTGATCACCGGATACAGCGCGGCGGCCGTCGCGGCGAGCAGCCCGAGCCCGGCCGCATAGCAGTTGACCAGCCCGTACTTGCGCGACAGCCATCGCCACAGCGGCACCGCGAACGCGCTCGGCGCGACCATGCAGACGAACATCGCGGAGGTGAGCTTGTAGTCGTCCAGCCGGTAGGTCGCCACGTACGGCGCGCCCGCCAGCATGATCGCGACGGCCAGGGTGTGCGCGACGTACGCGCCGAGCAGCATGAAGAACGGCCTGTTCCCGCGCGCGGTGCGCAGCGCCGCCACCAGGCCGAGCGGGCGCGGCCCCGGACGGGACGGTATCCACCGGTTCGCCAGCGTGCTCGCGACCATCGCGGCGCCCATCGCGAGCCCGATCACGGCTCCCATCAGCGCGTATCCGCCGCGTCCACCGCCGCCTGCATCGGCCAGCGCCGGGGCGAGGCCGCCCGCGAGCAGGATGCCGAGCGTCAGGCAGACGACCCGCCACGCCATCGCGCGGCCCCGCTCGGACGGCTCGTCCGACACCTCGGCGGGCAGCGCCACGTACGGCACCTGGAAACAGGCGAAAGCGCTCGCCGCCAGCAGGAACATGATCCCGGCCCAGGCGGCGGCGAACCCGGGAGAGTCGACCGGCACGGCGAACATGGCGGCGAACAGGAACGGCAGCGTCACCGCGCCGAGCAGGAGCAGCCGGGTACGGTGCCCCGTCCGCACGGCCTCCCGGTCACTGGCGGCGCCGACCACCGGATTGAGCAGGACGTCCCACGCCTTCGGCACCACCAGCACCACACCCGCGATCGCGGCGGAAACACCGAGAACATCGGTCAGGTAGTACAGGAGCAGCAGGCCGGGGACGGCCGAGAACACGCCGGTGCCGACCGAGCCGATGCCGTAGCCGAGGAGCCGCCGCCGGGGCAGCACGCCCGTCATCCGCGGGCCGCCGTCATCCGCAGGCCGCCGTCATCAGCCGGCCTGGACGGGCAGGCCGAGCCCGGCGGAGACCAGACGGCGCACGTGGGCGCGGAACCGGGCCAGCTCGCGCGGGTCGTCCCGGCCGTGCCGGCGCCCGTCGGCGTCCAGGACGCCGCCGCAGAAGAACCCGTGGGTGCACCAGACGACCGTCCACACCACGTACTCGACGTCGACGTCGTCGGGCACGACCTTGCGGGCGGCGGCGACGACCATGTCCGTCAGCGGCCGGACGTACTGCCCTTCGAGGTGCGCGACGTCGGAGGCGTCCGACAGCCAGCGGTGCATCCACAGCGCGGGGATCTCCGGGTTGTCGACGCAGAAGTCGATATAGCGGTCGGCGAGGGTGAGCAGGCCCTCCGCGTCCAGCGCGACCCCCGCGAGGGCGTCTTCGAGGGCGGCCCGTTCGGCCAGGTGGGCGCGCTCCATGACGGCGAGGTACAGGTCGCGCTTGCCGCCGACGTGGTAGGCGACGGTGGCGACGTTGAGACCGGCCGCCTCGGCGATCATGCGGGTGGACGTGCCGTCGTAGCCGAGCGCGGCGAACAGCCGTCCGGCCGCGTCCAGGATCCGCTCGCGCCCGCCGGCATCGCTGCTGGTCATTCACCACAAACTAGACGCTCCGCTACGAACCGGTCAATCGTTTGATTGAGGGACGGCGGCTAGGCGTCCCGCATCGCCACAGGTGATCGAGAAAAGGAGGGCGAGGAGGACGACGGTGCGGCATGGCGGTTGCACTCGCGGGGATGACGGTCAGTAGCGGTTCCGATCGAACAGGGGGCATCGTGGATTGGAGCCTGGGCGAAGAGTTCCAGACGCCTGACGGGGTCGTGCGGTGGGCGGCCTTGGGCAGTGGGGACCCGGTCGTGCTCGTCCACGGCACCCCGTACTCGTCCCTCCTCTGGCGGGACATCGCGCCGGCGCTCGCCCTGACCCGTAAGGTCTTCGTTTTCGACCACCTGGGATTCGGCCAGTCGGACCAACGCGAAGGCCAGGACCTCAGCCTGGCCGCCCATGCCAGAAACTTCAGCGGGCTCCTGGACCACTGGGGACTGTCCCGTCCAAGCGTCGTCGCCCACGACATCGGCGGAGCGGTCACGCTGCGGACACTGCTACTGGAAAGGGCGAGCTTCGGGGATCTCACCCTCTTCGACGCGGTGAGCGGCGGCCGGTGGGAGAGAGGCTTGTTCCGGCTCATCCTGCAACAGGCAGAGGTCTTCCGACAGCTTCCCGATTACGCGCACGAGGCGCTGGTGGCCGCCCACCTGCGCCACGCCACGCATGTCGGCTTCCGGCCAGGGGTCCTCGAGGCCTTCCTTGCGCCGTGGCGGGGCCCCGATGGGCAGGCCGCGTTCTACCGCCAGTACAGCCAGATCAAGGAGGCGGACACGGCCGAGTACGAGCATTTGCTAGGCGAGATCTCGATACCGGTGCGCCTCATCTGGGGCCGCGAGGACCGCATCCTGCCCCCGCAGTACGCCGAGTGGCTGCACGAGAAGATCCCGCACGCCGAACTCCACTGGATCGAGGGAGCCGGTCACCTTCTCCAGGAGGACGCACCCGCGCGGCTGATGGCCCACCTCACCGCGAGGTGCACGGCACGCTGAACATGGGCGGGCGCTCGCCTGGTCAGGGGAGCGCTCCGGCCCGGCGGCGAGGCGGTCACCTCGGTCTCGACCCCGCGGTTTACGAGTGGGACGAGATCGAGGCGTCGCTGAACGCCGCCGGGTTTGAGGTCGACGAGGTGTTGGACGTGCCGGACCGGCCGGGTTGAACGGGTCTTCGTGGCCCGCGGGCCCTGACGCGGAGTCAGGAAATGTTGCGGAAGAAGGTGCGGATGTCGTCCACGAGCAGTTCCGTCGCCTCCATTGCGGGGAAGTGACCGCCTTCGGGGAACTCGCTCCAGTGGCCGATCGCCTTCCACGGGTCCATCGCGCGGCGCACGAGCGGGTGGGTGTCGAACACGGCCCATCCGGACGGCACGCCGGAGGCCATCGACAAGTCGACTCCGGAGTGCTCGGCCTCGTAGTAGAACTGCGCGCTCGACGCGCCGCTGCGGGTGAACCAGTACAGGCTGATGTTGGTGAGGAGCTGGTCGCGGTCGACCGTCTCGTCCGGCGTCCGGTGATCGCCGCTGGTCCTGGTCTTGAACTTCTCGGCGATCCACGCGAGCTGACCGGCCGGCGAGTCGGTGAGCGCCGCGCCGATCGTGTCGGGACGGTGGTTCTGCATCTGGAGATAGCCGCGGTCGGCCGCGTCCTCGGTGCGCACCGCCTCGATCTGGGCGATCTCGTCATCGGACAGACCGTCAGGATAGGGGAACTTGTCGCCGACCAACCCGAGCAGCCGGGGGTCGCATCCGATGTGCGTGCCGATGACGCGCTCGGGGTAGAGCGCCGCGAGGCGGCCGGTGGCGCCCGAACCGATGTCGGTGCCGTGGGCCGCGAACCTCTCGTAGCCGAGACGCGTCATGATCTCGGCGTAGGCGTCGGTCGTGCGCGCCAGCTCCCAGCCGGTCCCTGACAGCGGGGTGGAGAACCCGAAGCCGGGCAGCGACGGGATGACCACGTGGAAGTCACCGGTCAGCAGCGGGATGAGCCGCTGGTACTCGACGAACGAGCCCGGCCAGCCGTGGTTCAGGATCAGCGGCGTGGCCTCCGGGTTCGCCGATCGCACGTGGACGACGTGGAACGCCTGGCCGTCCACGACCGTCGTGACCTGGTCGTACTCGTTGAGCTTCTCCTCCTGCGCACGCCAGTCGAACCCGTCGCGCCAGTACTCGGCGAGCTCCTTCAGGTACACCGGCGGGACGCCGCGGCTGAAGTCGCTGCGGTCGTTTCGGCCCGGCACCGGGATCGGCCAGCGCGTGTGTGCCAGCCGGTTACGCAGGTCGTCGATGTCGGCCTGCGGGATGTCGATGCGGAACGGCGTGAGTGCGTTGTTCTCGTCCATGACACCGACGCTCCCAGGCAATGCGGAAGGTTAGCTTCCGCAATCGCTGAAATGATGGAGAGCATGTTGGAGACCTCGGCCCGCCTGCTCGAACTGCTGTCGTTGCTGCAGCTCAAACGCGACTGGACGAGCGCCGAGCTCGCCGGCCGACTCGATGTGAGCACGAGGACCGTACGCGCCGACATCGGCAAGCTGCGGTCGCTCGGCTATCCCGTGGACGCGCGTCCCGGCGTCGCGGGCGGGTACCGGCTGGCGGCCGGGACGGCGATGCCCCCACTGCTGCTCGACGACGATGAGGCCGTCGCCGTCGCGGTCGGGCTGGGTACGGTCGCGACCCAAAGGCTCGGCGTCGAAGAGACGTCGCTCACCGCGCTGGCGAAGCTGGAGCAGGTGCTGCCCTCGCGCCTGCGCCGGCGCGTCGAGGCGGTACGCGAGGCGACGAGCGTCGTTCCAGGGGCTGGACGGCCGCTCGATCTCGCGGTTCTCAGCGCGGTCGCCGCCGCGATCCGCGGCCACGAACGGCTCCGGTTCGGATACACCAAGCCCGGGGGCGGCGAGGGGGCCCGCCACACCGAACCGCAACGGCTGGTGACCTGGGGGCGGCTCTGGTACCTGCTCGCGTGGGATCTCGACCGTGACGACTGGCGGGTCTTCCGTGTCGACCGCATGGTTCCGCACACGCCGACGGGTGAGCGGTTCCGGCCGCGCGTGATCTCGGAGGACGATGTGGTCGAGTACGTCGTCCGGCGCGTCAGCAAGGCGGCCTGGAAGTACCGCGCCCGGGTGCTCGTGCATGCTCCCGCCGCCGAGGTCGCCGCGAAGCTCCGCATCCCGGTCGATATCGAGGTGGTCGACGAGTCCACGTGCCAGGTCGAGCTGGGTTCCGACGACCCGGACCGGCTCGCGCTGTGGCTGACACAGCTCGACGTCGACATCGAGGTGATCGACGGAGACGAGCTCGCGGCGGCGTTCGATCGCCTCGCGACGAGGTTCCACCGCGCGGCGGGCGGCGCATCCACGAGGTGAATCCCGGCCGTCCGAGACAGGTCCTAGGTGCGGCGGGCGCTGGGACCGGCGAACACGGCGGCGGCCCCGAGGCCCAGGTAGATGAGGCCGGTCGCGTACCCCTGCCGCCGCCGGAACGCAGGACGGGCGCGCAGCCACGCACCGATCGAGCCCGCCGCGACGGCGTACACGATGTCGGCTCCCAGGCCGATCAGCGCGGTGACGACTCCCATCGCGACGATCTGCAGCGGCACCGCGCCCGCTTCCTGGTCGACGAACTGCGGCAGGAACGCCAGGAAGAACAGCACGACCTTCGGGTTGAGGACGTTGACGAGCATCCCGTCCAGGAAGACGCGGCGCAGCGGCTGCGGTTCGAGCGCCATTTCGCCTGTCTCATGCCGTCCGCGCAACGCCTTATAGGCCAGAAAGACCAGGTAGGCGGCGCCCGCATAGCGCAGGAGCCCGAACGCGGTCGCGGACGCGGCGACGACCGCGGACAACCCGGCCCCCGCCGCGGCGATGTGGACGACCGTCCCCGCCTCGACGCCGAGCGCGGACGCGATCCCGGCCCGGCGCCCTTCACCGATGCTGCGCGTCGTGATGTACAGATGGTTCGGGCCGGGAATGACGACGAGCGCCAGCGCGGCCAGCAGGAACAGCAGAGGGTTCGTCACCCGAGCACGCTAAGCACCCCATGGCCCACACGACAGGGCCAATCAACGCCGCACCAACAGGACCAATTCACGGGGCGGCGGGCGCGGTGAGCGCCCCCGCCAAGACCAGGCGGCCCGCCGTGCGGACCATCGCGGCGACCTCCTCCACGGGCTGGCGCAGCGACGCGAGGCTGACCAAGGCAGCGAGCAGGACATGCCCGAGGACGAGCTCGACGTCCTCCCGCTCCGGCACCGGGTCGCCGATCGCGGTGGACAGCCGGTCCCGCAGGAACAGGAACAGGACGGTGCGCGCGTCGTCCACGCTGGAGTCGTCCGACGTCACCGCCTGGATGATGGCCGAGGTCAGCGTCGGCTCGTCCGCCGCGACGTACACGATGCGCTCCAGCAGCGCCGTCAGCCGTTCGAGCGGCGTGTCCCCGACCGCGAGCGCGTCTATGTCATCGGTGACGCGGTGCGCCCACGCGGCCGCGACCTCGGTGAGCAGGTGGTCCTTGGTGGCGAAGTACCGGTAGACGGTCGCGCGGGCGACCCCGGCCCGGTCCGCGACGTCGTGCATGGTGACGGCCGGGTAGCCGCCCTCCAGCGCGAGCTCCCGCGCCGAGTCGATCAGCCGCTCCCGCCGCTCCCGCTGGTCCTTGTTCAGCGTCCGCGTGACGGTGAACCGCTCGCCCTCGCCCAAAATGACCGCCTCGTCCGCCCTGCAGTGGCAGCCCCATTCTTCCGCACATCCCCACCCAAAC
>NZ_SMKT01000237.1 GCF_004348735.1 Actinomadura sp. KC06 | reverse complement strand
CCCTCCGCCTCTCCGGCGCCGAGGTCGTCCTCCCCGACCTCACCGACACCGAGACGGTCGTCCGGTCCATCCTCCGCGCCTGACGAACGCCAGCTGATTGCATAAACCGAATATTTGCCCTAAGAAACCCTTCTCGCCCTTCAAGAATTGATCTTGAGTTACGATTTTCCGTATGGAGCGAGAGGGTGCCCCTCAGTCCGACATTCCCGCCGGTTCGCGAGGTCGCAAGCTAAAGATCGCCGTCGAGATCAGCGCTATTTGCACCGCGGCGGCGAGCCTTCTGGTCGCGTTCACCCCGATCGGCGGGTCCGCCTACCGGTGGGCCTTCTCGGGCGAGGCGGCGCGCCCGGAGCGCAGCGCCCGCCCCGGGCCCGGCGCGCGTCCTGACCCGCTGGCCTGCCCATACGCCGACGCGGTGTGCCTGTGGTCGTCTCCCGACCGGAAGCCCTTCGTCTGGCGGCCCCGCGAGGGCAGGAAGCCGTTCTCGGACTACGACCCGGCCCGCGTCCCCGGGCTCACCGATCACCTGGCCGCCTTTGTCGCGAATGTTGATGCGTGCCTCATCGATACCGCAGGCGATCAAACTCGCGACTATCACAGCGTCATGCAGGTCCATGCCGTGGCGAAGAGAACAGGGTTTCTCACGGGTTATGGAATGCGCGCTGATCAGATAGCGCCGCCCGAGGTCTGCACCGGAAAAAGCAAGAAAATCTATGACCTGTGGCCGGAGTGAGCGCGGCGCGCTCAGGTGAGGTGGTACTTCATGCCCATGTGGGACGGGCGGAAGCCGATCTTCTGGTAGAAGCGCACGGCGTCGGGGCGCTGGCGGTCGGTGGTGAGCTGGACGACGCGGCAGCCGCGGGCGCGGGCCCGGTCGATGGCGAAGTTGATCAAATCCTGGCCGAGGCCGCGGCCGCGCTGGGAGGCGGCCACGCGGACGCCCTCGATCTGGGCGCGCTCGCTGCCGGTGTAGGTGAGGCCGGGGATGAACGTCAGCTGCAGCGTCCCGGCGATCTCGCCCGCGACCTCGGCGACGATCACGGAGTTGTTCGGGTCCTTCTCGATGGCGGTGAAGGCCGTGAAGTACGCGTCCGGAATCTCGTCCCCCGGTGTTTCGCGGGTGGCTCCCAGGGGATCGTCGGCCAGTAGCCGGACGATCTGGGGCAGATCGTCCGCCGTAGCCTCGCGGAAGGTCACTTCTTGATCACGCTGCACGCCTCACAGGCTATCCGGACGCTAACTTGCAACGTTCACGAACGTCTTGTAGTACTACACTTTGTAGTACTACGTTGAGTGGAGACCACCTCGGAGCCGAACTGCCGGTGGTCTCGTCGCCGCGCAGGGGAGATCCAATGCACCACATCGAGAACGAGGAACACTGGAGCGACCACGCCATCTGCCGCGGTGCCGATCCCGACCTGTTCTTCCCGATCGGCTACTCCGCGCCGGTGCTGAAGGCCCAGGAGGACGCCGCCAAGGCGATCTGCGCGAACTGCCCGGTGAAGGCCGAGTGCCTGGGCTGGGCGCTGCGCGTCGGCGAGCCCGACGGGATCTGGGGCGGGACGACGCCGGAGGAGCGCCGCTACCTGCGCCGGACGGCCGACGCCCCCGCGCGGCGGCCCCTTCCCGTCATCGTCGTACGCGGCGACGCGTCCGAGCCGGAACACGCGTCCGCCGCCTGACGAACAGCCCTCGGTGGCACGTTCCGGACGTTTCGCGCGTTGGCTGTACAGGGTCGTCCAGACTTACGGTGGCTGACATGAGCTATATCCCCGAGAAGCGGAGTTCCGACGGGCTCGCCAAGCACGGGACGCGCGCGCTGGCGTCCGCGGTCCTGATCGGCTCCGTGACCGCGGTGATGTGGGTGCTGGAGCTGTTCGACCACGCGTCCGACGGATGGCTCGACCGGTTCGGGATCCAGCCCCGGGACGTGAACGACCTGCCGGACATCTTCACCGCGCCGTTCATGCACGGCGGGCTCGGGCACCTGATGGCCAACACGGTGCCGTTCCTCGTCCTCGGGTTCATCGCGGCGGCGCGCGGCATCGCGAAGTTCCTGGTCGCGAGCCTGATCGTCATCGTGGTCGGCGGGCTCGGGGTGTGGTTCACCAGCTCCGCCAACACGCTCGGATCGAGCATCCTGATCTTCGGCTTCTTCGGCTACCTGGTGGGACGCGGGATCTTCGAGCGGCGGCTGGTCGACATCGCGATCGCGGTCGCCGTCGTCGCCGTCTACGGGACGATGCTGTTCGGCGTCATCCCCGGCGACCCCGGCATCTCGTGGCAGGGGCACCTGTTCGGGCTGATCGGCGGCGTGCTGGGCTCCTGGGTCCTGCGCCGCGGCACCGGCCGCGACGTCGGCGCCGGGGCTAGTTCGGCCTGACGGTGACCTCGGAGACGACGGCGTCGCGCGGCGTCTCCAGCGCCGACACCAGGACGCGCGCGACGGTGGCGGGGGCGGCGAAGTCGTCCTCGGCGTAGGGGTGGCCTTCCTGGGCGCGCACCTTCCGCTGCATGTCCGTGGCCGTCCGGCCCGGGTAGACGGTCGTGACGCGCAAGGACGGCTCCTCGGCACGAAGCGAATCGGCCAGCGCGCGCAGGCCGAACTTGCTCGCCGCGTACGCCGACCACTCCGGATTGGCGCGCAGCCCCGCGGTCGAGTTGACGAAGACGATGTGCCCCTCGGCGGCGCGCAGCGCGGGCAGCAGCAGCCGCGTCAGCTCCGCCGCGGACACCAGGTTGACCGACAGGTGCTGGATCCACTCGTCCGCCTCCGTGTCGGCGACGGGCGCGAGATGCACCATGCCCGCCGCATGGACGACGCCGTCCAGCCGCGGGGGAAGCCCGGACATCGCGAGGGACGCCTCGATGCGCAGCGGCTCCGTCAGGTCGACCGGGATCGTCGTGATGGACGGATCGCGCCGCGCCGAGGCGACCGCGTCCGGGCTGATGACCTGGGTGGCGGCGTGCGCGCCGCCGCGCAGCCGCCCGGCCAATTCGCCCAGCCGCTGCGGCGAGCGGGCGGTTAGGACGAGGTCATGTCCGCGCCTGCGCAGCAGCTCGGCGACCGCCGTCCCGATGCCGCCGGTCGCCCCCGTGATCAGATATGTGCCCATGCCGTCCCATTCTCGTGGATCCCCTGTCCGTGTGGACGCCCGGGGCGGCCCGCGGGTTCGGAGCTCAGTTCGGGTTGGACGCCGGCCGCAGCACGCGGGTGGCGCCGGCGATCAGGGCGGTCGCGAGCACCCAGCCCGTCGTGACCAGCGCGTACGCCACCCACCGCGACCAGCTCACCGCGTCGTAGGACAGCTGCTGCCCGAACGTGTCGAGCGGGATCAGCAGGTCGAGGGTGTAGATCAGGGCGTGGAACGCGGGCAGCTCGTTCGCCGGCTTGACCGGACGGGGCTCCTCGATGGAGAACACCGTCGTCCCGGTGGCGAGCAGGGCCGCGAACCAGGCGAACGCCAGCCAGGGACGGTAGCCGTACCCGACCGTCCAGTCGAGGAGATGGTTCCAGGCCTTCCCGACGGGGTTCAGGTGGCGGCGGCGGGCGCGGAGCTTGGCGAGCTGCACCTTGCGGGCGAGGTCGTCGTGGCCGATGCCGTGGTACCAGGAGGCGAGCTGCTCGTACGGCTGCAGGTGGAACTCGCGGTCACGGGACACCCAGCTCAGCCGGTCCTTGAACTCGCCGCCGCGCAGCGTCTCGTAGGTCATGCCGTTCAGGTACAGCTCGTCCGGCCAGACGGACGGATGGTCCATGATCAGCGCGATCCGGGAGTACGACAGCGACACCCGGCCCTTGATCTGCCCGTCCGTCCACAGGAGCAGCTCGTCGGCCTGCATGTGGCTCGCGTGCAGCGCCATCCTGGCGGGGTCGCCGGAGTCGAGGCGGCCCCGCGAGAACGACAGGATGCCGTTGAAGCGGGCGCTGCGCAGCCGGACGGTGCCGAGCGCGCTGAACCCGTTGCTGAACTCGGCGGTGTCCTCGACGACCATGTTCTGCGCGTCCAGCGCGAGGCGGCCGGGGTTGACGAGGGTCGTGCCCTCCATGAACAGCCCGCCGTTCATCCGGGCCCCGACGAACCGGACACCGCCGGTGATGGTGGCGTTCCGGATGAACGTGCCGACGTCCACGACGAGGCCGCCGCTGGACAGCGCCCGCCGCTCCGGGCCCGGCGCGGTGATCGTCGTCCCGTTCAGCCGGAGGCCGCCGCTGAGCTGCGCCCGGAACAGCCGGATCTCGCCGTCGATCTCCGATCCGGACATGCTGAGGAAGCCGTCCGCGCGGAGCCCGCCGCCGTCGAAGCCCGGTATCCGGCAGTCGTTGAACCGCAGCTGGCGGGTCTCGGCGTTGGAGAAGTCCGGTTCCTCGACGAACCGGCACGCGTCCAGCAGCAGCTCGTGCTCGACGGACCCGCCCGAGACGTCCAGGCGTCCCAGGATGTAGGCGCCGCGAAGGCGGACGGCCGCCACCGCGCCGGGACGCGTGTCGCCCGCGCCGAGCAGCAACCGGGTGATGATCTCGGCGCGGACCATCCGCTCGGGCAGCGGTCCTGCGGGACGGTCGTCGCCGAGCACGACCGTCGCGCCGGTGGGGAACGCGGCCCAGAGGCGCTGTTCCGCGGCGTTGAGTCCGGGGGGCTGGGGCACGGACACTCTTTCTACGCGGAGATCCCCTCCGCGATCAACGTCGCGGAGGGGATCCCGTAAGCGGCTGGACGGTCTAGAAGAAGCCGCGGCGGCGTCCGGCGTCCTTGAGGAAGCCGTCGAGCTGCTGCTCCCAGTTCGTCTGCTCGACGCTCGCGTAGTCGACGGTGAACCGGCTGAACGCGTCGCGCCCCTCGGTGAACGCGCCGCCCCGCTTGTCGAGCTCCAGCACGACCTCCATCGACTGCGGGTACGACACGAACGTCACCTCAAGCTGCTTGATGCCGCGCGCGTACGTGCTCGGAGGATAGAACTCGATCTCCTGGTAGAACGGCAGTTCCTGGTGGACGCCCCAGATGCGCCCCTTCTCGCAGTCGGCGTTGCGGAACTGGAAACCGAGGTTGGAGAACGCCGCGAGGATCCGCTCCTGCGCGGGCAGCGGGTGCACGGCGATCGGGTCGAGGTCGCCCGGGTCGATCGCGCCCGCGACCTCCAGCTCGGTCGCGAGACCGACCGTGGTGCCGCGCAGCGGCTGCCCGTACATGTGGGTGAGCGGAGCCTCCCAGGGGATGGCGAACTGGAACGGGATGCTGTGCCGGGCGCCGTCGTCCAGCTCGAAAGCACCTGCCACCGGCAGCTTGGCGTACTCCAGGTTGGACGTGTACTCGTTGTCGCCCGACTCGATCTCGACCCTGGTGCGCAGGGCGAGGTTCACCGACTTGATGTCGGAGTCGTGCTGGCCGCCGATGATGGTGATCTCGCCGGTGATGGCACCACCGGGCCTCGTGTTCGGGTCGTGCAGGGTCGTTTCGATCGACGGGCCGCCGATGCCCATCGCCTGCCGCAGCTTCTTGAAGACCAAGGTCCGTCCTCCCGTTTCGAGCGCTCCGGGCGCTCCCGTCCCATGCGTCCGGGCGCCCTCGTCCCTTAGACGCTGTTACGCCCATAGACGTTGTTACGGGAGATTACGTTCCTGGAAGCCTTCGTGACCTGCGAATGGCCGCGTTGACGGCCGTCAGTGGCCACCGCTTCCGGCGAGGTTGAGGCCGACGACGCCGATCAGGATGAACGCCAGCGCGGCGATCTTGAGCGCGGACACCTGGTCGCCGAGCAGGAGCATGCCGAGCGTCGCCGTCCCGACCGCGCCGATTCCGACCCACACCGCGTAGGCGGTGCCGACGTCGAGGTTCTTCAGCGCCAGGCTGAGCAGGCCGAAGCTGGTCACGGCGAAGGCGAGGAAGCCGATGGACGGCAGCGGCTCGGTGAAGCCCTTGCTGCCCTTCAGGCACAGGGCCATCGCGACCTCGAAGAGGCCGGCGGCGATGACGAGGATCCAGGCCATGATCACCCTCCCGGTGGGCGAGACGACTGCTGTCACGCGTCGTCTTGGCCTGCCGGGTACGACGCACCTCGTCCGGGAGGACCACGGGTCCTCACCAGCCCCAACGGCCCTGTGCCAGAGGACATTCCCGGGTGTTCAGGATCTGCCGAGCGCGCGGTACTCCCAGCCCGCCGATCTCCACTGCGCCGCGTCGAGGGCGTGCCGTCCGTCCACCATCCGTTTGTGCCGGACGACCTCCGCCAGCGCCTCCGGACGCACCTCGCGGAAGTCCGACCACTCGGTCAGCAGGACGACGACGTCGGCGTTCCCGGCCACGTCGAACGCGCTCTCGCCGTAGCGCAGCTCGGGGAACGCGCGGCGGGCGTTGTCGAGGGCCGCCGGGTCGTAGACGCGGACGTCGCCGCCGAGGCTGTGCATGGTGCGGGCCACGTCCAGCGCGGGAGCGTCGCGGACGTCGTCGGAGTTGGGCTTGAACGCGGCGCCCCACACGGCGATGCGCTTGCCCGTGACGTCGCCGCCGAGCACCTCGCCGACGAGGTCGACGGTGCGGGCGCGGCGCCGCCGGTTGATGTCGTCCACCTGGCGCAGGAACGACACGGCCTGCCCGACGCCGATCTCCTCGGCGCGGTGCGCGAACGCCCGGATGTCCTTGGGCAGGCAGCCGCCGCCGAAGCCGAGCCCGGGACGCAGGAACCTGCCGCCGATCCGGTCGTCGAGCGCGAGGGAGTCGGCGAGGTCCTTGACGTCGGCGCCGACGGCCTCGCACACCTCCGCCATCGCGTTGATGTAGGAGATCTTGGTGGCGAGGAAGGAGTTGGCGGCGACCTTGACGAGCTCGGCGGTGGCGAGGTCCGTGCGGATCACGGGGGTGCCGAGGTCGAGGACGGGCTTGTACGCGGCCCGCAGCCGCTCGTCCGCCCAGTCGGACGCGACGCCGAACACCAGCCGGTCGGGGCGCATCGAGTCGTCGACGGCGAAGCCCTCGCGGAGGAACTCGGGGTTCCACGCCAGCTCGACGTCGGCGCCCGCGGGAGCGAGGTCGTGGACGATGCCGGTGAGGCGCCGCGCCGTCCCGACCGGCACCGTCGACTTCCCGACGATGAGGGCGCGGCGGCGCAGCAGCGGGGCCAGGGAGCGGACGGCGGAGTCGATGTAGGTCAGATCGGCGGCGTCCGACCCGGGGAGCTGCGGCGTCCCGACGCAGAGGAAATGGACGTCGCCGAAGTCGGCCGCCTTCGCATAGGAGGTGGTGAACCGGAGCCGGCCCGAGTCGAGCGCCTTGGTGAGCAGCTCGGGCAGTCCGGGTTCGAAGAAGGGGACCTCGCCGGACGCCAGCCTGCCGATCTTGTGCCGGTCGACGTCCACGCCGAGGACCTCGAAGCCGAGCGCCGCCATGCAGATCGCGTGCGTGGCCCCGAGGTAGCCGGTCCCGATGACGGTCAGTCTCGGGACCTCCGCCTCCCTGTGTTTCATGTGCACCTCCTCTTTCTGCCGCGGGTGAACTGCTGTCGCGGGGGGTGGGGTGTGACCTTCACCTGATCTTCCCACCGAACTCCCGCGGGGTGTTCTGTATCGGTTACCAGCGGGTAGCATGGTGGTGAGTTACTGACCAGTACACGCAGCGGGACCGGTCGTCGCCGGGGCTCCGCGGGACCAGACGGAGGCTCGAATGGGGCACTACAAGAGCAACCTCCGCGACCTGGAGTTCAACCTCTTCGAGGTGTTCAGGCGCCAGGACCTCCTCGGCTCCGGCCCGTACGAGGACTTCGACGAGGACACCGCCCGCAGCGTCCTCGACGAGGTCGGCCGGCTGGCCGAGGGCCCGATCGCCGAGTCCTTCGAGGACGCCGACCGCCACCCGCCGGTGTTCGACCCCGCCACCGGCGCCGTCACCATGCCGGAGGGTTTCAAGAAGTCCTTCAAGGCCTGGATGGACGCCGAGTGGTACCGGCTCGACCTCGTCCCCGAGCTAGGCGGCAGCCGCGCCCCGCGCTCCCTGATCTGGGCGGTCGCGGAGCAGATCCTCGGCGCGAACCCGGCCGTCTACATGTTCGCGTCCGGCCCCGGCTTCGCGCGCATCCTGTGGCACATCGGCACGCCTGAGCAGAAGCGCTTCGCCGAGCTGGCCCTTGAGCGGCAGTGGGGCGCCACGATGGTGCTGACCGAGCCGGACGCCGGGTCGGACGTCGGCGCGGGCCGGGCCAAGGCCGTCCAGCAGCCGGACGGCACCTGGCACATCGAGGGCGTCAAGCGCTTCATCACCTCGGCCGAGCACGACATGGCGGAGAACATCTTCCACCTGGTGCTGGCCCGTCCGGAGGGGGCCGGTCCCGGCACCAAGGGGCTGTCGATGTTCCTCGTCCCCAAGTACCTGGTCGATCTGGAGACCGGGGAGCTGGGCGAGCGCAACGGCGTGTACGTGACGAACGTCGAGAAGAAGATGGGCCTCAAGGTCTCCACGACCTGCGAGCTGACCTTCGGCGAGAAGGAACCGGCGGTCGGGTACCTGGTCGGCGACGTCCACGAGGGCATCAAGCAGATGTTCCTCGTCATCGAGTACGCGCGGATGATGGTCGGGACGAAGGCCATCGCCACGCTGTCGACCGGCTACCTGAACGCGCTGGAGTACGCGAAGGAGCGCGTCCAGGGCGCGGACATGACGCAGATGACCGACAAGACCGCCCCGCGCGTGACGATCACCCACCACCCGGACGTCCGGCGCAGCCTCATGACGCAGAAGGCGTACGCGGAGGGCATGCGGGCGCTGGTGCTGCTCACCTCGTCCTACCAGGACGCCGTGCAGATCGCCGAGTACGAGGGCCGCAAGGACGAGACCGCCGAGAAGGTCAACGACCTGCTGCTGCCGATCGTGAAGGGCTTCGGGTCCGAGCGGGCGTACGCGCTGCTCGGCGCCGAGTCGCTGCAGACGCTCGGCGGGTCCGGCTTCCTGCAGGACTACCCCGTCGAGCAGTACATCCGCGACTCCAAGATCGACACCCTGTACGAGGGCACCACCGCGATCCAGGGCCAGGACCTGTTCTTCCGCAAGATCCTCCGGGACAACGGCGAGGCGCTGAAGGTGCTCTCCGGGGAGATCAGGGCGTTCGCGGGCTCCGACGCCGGCAACGGGCGGCTCAAGAACGAGCGGGCGCTGCTCGGCCGGGCGCTGGACGACGTGCAGGGCATCATCGACCCGATGGTCGGGTGGGCGCTCGGCTCGATGGAGAACCCGAAGGAGCTGTACAAGATCGGGCTCAACACGTCCCGGCTGCTGCTCGCGCTCGGCGACCTCATCGTCGGCTGGCTGCTCTGCCGCCAGGCCGAGATCGCGCTCACCGCGCTCAGCGGCGGAGACGTCTCCGAATCGGACGAGGCGTTCTACACGGGCAAGGTCGCGGCCGCGCAGTTCTTCTGCCGGACCGTCCTGCCGCGGCTGGCGTCCGAGCGCGCCATCGCCGAGGCCACCGATCTGGACGTGATGGAGCTGCCCGAAGCCGCTTTCTGACCGTTCTGACCGTTCTCGACCCTCTGATCGTTTCGCAGGGCGGGCCCTCGCTGGGGTGTTGGCGGGGGCCCGCCGCGTGTCGCTACTGTGGGCGCGACCGTCCCCGCCCGGCCTGTCTCTTATA
>NZ_SMKT01000236.1 GCF_004348735.1 Actinomadura sp. KC06 | reverse complement strand
GCCCCCCGCCAAGGCCGACCCCGGGCAGATGCCCGCGAAGGTCACCCCCAAGGAGTACAAGGCGCTCGTCGGCAAGGCCAAGGCGCAGCAGGACGAGACCGCGTCCGAGCTGAACCTCGGCGAGAAGGTCGAGCTGAAGGCGAAGAGCGTCCTGAAGAACCAGGACGGCACCACGCACACCCGCTACACGCAGACCTACGACGGCCTGCCCGTCATCGGCGGCGACATCGTCGTCCACCGCGCCCCGTCCGGCTCCATCGCGCGCGTCACCCAGTCGTCCGCCCGGCCGATGAAGGTGAACACCGCGCCCGCGACGCTCGCGTCCACCAAACCGGCCACGCCGAAGGCGGCGGGCAGCGTCGCGCCGCGCAAGGTCGTCTGGATGGACGCGGCAGGCAACACCGTCCTGGCCTGGGAGACCGTCGTCGGCGGGACGCAGAAGGACGGCACCCCCAACCGGCTGCACGTCCTCACCGACGCCGCCACCGGCAAGAAGATCATCGAGTGGCAGGGCGTCCAGACGGGCACCGGCCGCAGCATGTACTCCGGCACGGTCGAGCTGGGCACGACCCAGTCGGGCGGGTCCTACACCCTGCGGGACGCCGGACGCGGCAACCACGAGACGACCGACCTCCGCGGCGCCCAGTCGGGCAAGGGCACCCTGTTCACCGACACCGACGACCAGTGGGGCAACGGGGCGGCGAGCGACCGCCAGACCGCCGGCGTGGACGCCGCCTACGGCGCGGGCCAGACCTGGGACTACTTCAAGACCGTCTTCGGCCGGTCGGGCATCCGCGGCGACGGCGTCGGCGCGTACTCCCGCGTCCACTACGGCCAGTCGTACGTGAACGCCTTCTGGGAAGACGGCTGCTTCTGCATGACCTACGGCGACGGCCAGGGCAACAGCAACCCGCTGACCTCGCTGGACGTGGCCGGGCACGAGATGACCCACGGCGTCACGTCCAACACGGCCGGGCTGATCTACCAGGGCGAGTCCGGCGGGCTGAACGAGGCCACGTCCGACATCCTGGCCACCGCGATGGAATTCTGGTCGAACAACCCGGCGGACGTCGGCGACTACCACATCGGCGAGAAGATCGACATCTTCGGCACCGGGGCGCCGCTGCGCTACATGGCCAAGCCGAGCCAGGACGGCAACTCGCTGGACAACTGGCGGCCGGGCGCCGGGAACGTGGACGTCCACTACTCCTCGGGCATCGCCAACCACTTCTACTACCTGCTGTCCGAGGGCAGCGGGCAGAAGGTCATCAACGGCGTCACCTACAACTCGCCGACCTACGACAACAAGCCGGTGACGGGCATCGGCCGGGACAAGGCCGCGGCGATCTGGTACAAGGCGCTCACCGAGGAGATGCGCCCGACGACCAACTTCGCGGACGCGCGCCGCGCGACCCTCGCGGCCGCCGCCGGTCTCTACGGCGAGAACAGCGCCGAGTGGACCGCGACCGCCAACGCGTGGGCCGGCGTCAACGTCGGCACCCGCGCGCCGGACCCCAACGACCCGCCGGACCCGCCCGGTGACACCACCTGGGCCGACGGCAAGACGTACAACGCCGGTGACGTGGTGACCTACGAGGGCGTGCAGTACCGCTGCCTCCAGTCGCACACGTCCATGCCCGGCTGGACGCCGCCGAACGTCCCGGCCCTGTGGGAGGCCGTCTGACGGTAGTCGTGATGTAGGGGATTCCTTTCCGGGGCCGCGGTGCTCGTGATCTGCCCACGAGCACCGCGGCCTTTCGCGCCTATGCGTCGGCGATCGCGTTCATGCGGCGGACGTGGAAGTCGCTGCCGGTGAGCTCCTGCCATCTGTAGGCGAAGAGCTTCAATTCGGTGCGGTAGTCGGTGGCGAGCCTGGCGTATGTCCAGCCTTCTTCGGCGGGGCAGCATTCGTGCTCCGGCCACGTCCAGGTCTCGTCCAGGCCCCGCGCCGCGATGAGGCGGCAGGCCAGCACAGCGGCGGCGCACGGACGGAGCCGGTCGAAGGTGAATTCGGTGTCGTCGTAATAGACGTGGAACATGTCCAGGGTTCCGCGAATGATTTCCTTCGCGCGGACGAGATCGCCGGTGAGAGCGCAGAATTCCAGGTGGGCCGCGACCTGGCGCGGGCTTTCCGCGCTTGCGAAGGTGCGCTCGTGGATCTCGCGCGCTTTGCCTTCCTGGCCCGCACGCAGATACGGGACGATGAGGCACTCCTCCCCGTCCTTGCCGGACAGCGCGGGCGCGACCGTCGCGAGCACCTCGTCGTCCAGGCCGAGATCGAGCCACCATTCCGTCCGGCGCCAGACGGTCGACCAGGTGGCGTACTCGTCACAGGACGGCAGCGAGGTGAACGCCGTCCAAGCCGCGCGGGCCGCGTCCACGTCGCCGCACCGGACCTCCAGCTCGACCGCGTACCAGCGCAGATGGTGCAGGTCGGTGGTGCCAGGACGGCAATGGCGCCCGAGCATGCCGATCAGCTCGCGGATCTGCACGGCGTGGACGGTCGCCCGGGTGAGGACGCGCTCCAGGACGACGGGCGCCGCCGTCCACAGCCGGTCGAGGCGTTCGCCGCCGAGCAGGTCCGGCTCCGCGTCGTGCAGGCGGACGAGGGTCGTGAACGCGGCGAACAGGTCGGGCCGCATCGCCGTGGGCCCGTACGCCAGCAGCTCGTCCAAGTGGGCGAAGCGGATGTCCATGAGCGCGTCCCGCTCGTCCGTCGCGAACGCGTTCTGCATGAGCCGCTGCAGGTGGACGACCCGCTTCCATCTGCGGTCCAGCTCATGCACTCGGGCGAGTTCGTCCCGGAGCTCGTCCGTCGTGGCGGCCGCCAGATGCGGGCTGAGCCGCGGTTTCAGCCGGTGGGCGGGCTCGCCGACGGGGGCGGGGAGTTCGAGGTGTTCGACGATCGGCTGGGCGTGCAGCCGCCGCATGATCTCCTCGCTGCAGTAGGACGTCCCGTCCATCTCGTCGAGCTTCCGCGCGAACTCCAGCGCCGCCCAGCGGCGCTCCCCGCCGAGTTCGGCGTAGGAGTGGAGAGGGGCGACGTCGCACTCGCAGCCCTCCTCGCATGACCAGACCCATTCCTCGTCGAGCCCGCGTTCGGTGACCCGGCGGCACAGCAGCGCCACCGCCGCCGCCGTCCACATGGCCTCGACCGTCGTGACCGTCCCGCGCAGCCGGCGGAGGTTGCGGTGCAGGACGTCCAGGCCGCGCTCCTCGTTGCCGGTGCGGGCGCAGAACTCCAGGTGGGACGCGATGCTCTCCAGCTTCATGCCCGTCCGGGCGTACGTGCTCTGGTGCGCCGCGACCGCCTCGTCCATCCGCCCCGTGCGCAGGTAGGGCATGAGCAGGTAGTCCCCGAACACGCGGTCCTCGCGCCGCGGGATCTGGCCGGTCAGGACGGGTGTGAGGGCCTCGATGGCCAGCTCGTCCCGGCCGAGCCGCTCCCACACGGCCGCCGCGCCCGCGGCGCTGCCGTCCTGGACGAGGTGCTTGGTCGGCTGCGGCCGGAGCCGAAGGTCCCGCCAGAGCCGCTCCGCCTCGGCCACGTTCCCCTTGCGCGCCTCGATCTTCATCCGGAACATATCGAGGACGTAGCGGACCTCGTGCCGGGACGGCGGGCACTGCCGTTCCAGCTCGTCGATCAGGCGGTGGACGCGGTCGGCCGGCTCCGGATAGAGCCGGATGAAGATGTCGAGGATGTTCGTGAACTGGTTCCACATCAGGACGATGTGCTCTTCGCAGATGCTGTCCGGCTCTGCCCGCAACGTCAGGAGGCACTGGCGGAGCAGGCCGAGCCACTCGGTGAAGATCTCCCGCGAGCTCTTCTTCCACGACTTGCCGCGCAGCGCCCAGGCGTACGCGAGCCGCGCCTCGAAGAGCAGCTCGGTGTCGCCGAGCGCCTCCGCCTCGCCGAGGATCTCCTGCATCGTCCGCCAGTAGGACTCCGCGCCCGGCCCGCCGTCGTCGTCGGGGTGCTCCTTGTAGGCGGTGTCGAGCCTTGCGCGCAACGCGTCCCTGCCGGTCATCAGATCCCGGGCTCCTGGTGGATCGCGTGCTCCACGAGGCCGAGGAAGGCGCGGTTCACGCTCGCCACGTCGCCGGGCCGGACCGCGCGCTGCCCCGCCAGCAGCGCGTACCCGTACAGCGCCTCCACCGAGAGCCGGACGAGCCGCGCGTTGGCGGTGCTGGTCAGCCGGGCGATCAGCGGGTTGCGATGGTTGAAGACGAGCAGCGGCTTGGCCTGCTCGGTCTCACCGGATTCCTGGCCGTCGCCGTCGTCCGCGAACTCCGCCCAGACGTCCCCCGCCTCCTCCAGCACGTTCCGCAGGTCGGCGGCGCGCCGCGCCTCCCGTCCCTCCAGGTAGAGGACGGGCAGCTCCGCGGGCGAGAACGTCCGCAGCACCGGCTCGCAGCCGTGCTGTGCGACGGCGTCCCGCGCGATGCCGAGGAACTCGCGCGCCGCGAACTCGGCGGCGGGATCGAGCGGATCGAACCGCGTCGCGAGCTCCGCCTGGTCGAGCCGCCGCACGTCGAGGTCGGCGTCGAGCAAGCGCAGCCGCTGCAGGATCTCCAGGTGGTAGGTGTAGCCGCCGTTGACCAGCGCGAGGCCCTGCGCCGCCGCGATCCCCGCGAGCTGCGCGAACTCGTCGCTGCCGCCCGTGACGTGAAGGGTGCGGTGCCGGTGGCGGAACTCGTTGAGCGTGACCCGGCCCTCGCTGGTCTCGAACTCGATCCACTCGTCCACGATGCGGAGCATCCCGACGTCGTGCAGCGCGAGCGCCATCACGCCCCGGTAGTGGACGGCGAGGAACGCCCGGAGCCGCTCGGGCTCGGTCGCCGCGAGCCGCACCAGCCAGGCGCGGAGCTGCTCGCCGAGCGCGGTCCTGGTGTCGGCGAGGAGGTCGTCCTCGTAGAGCTGCTCGCGGCTCGCGGTGGGCCGCAGCTCGTCCGCGTTGATCACGCAGCGGACGAAGAACGCCCAGGCGGGCAGCAGCTTCTCCACCCGCTCGCCCATGAGCATCCGCTTCAGGTAGACCTTGTGCGCCTCCGGCTCGCCGGGATGCGACTCGTAGGGCAGCACGAACGCGACGCCGTCCAGGCCCGCCTCGGGGACCGCGAGGTCGATCACGTCGAACGGCCGCCGCCCGAGCAGCGCGGCGCCGTTGCGCAGGAGGACGTCCCGCCGCTCGTCCGGGTCGGAGTGCCGGGCCCGCCACGGCAGGTCCGCGGCCGTCACCCTCTCCTCGCCGACGCGCACCTCGTACGGAAGCAGCGAGCCGTAGTGCCTGGCCAGCTCAGTGACGGTGGACGTCCCGAGCCAGTGCTCGAAGTCCCTGCGGGCGCGCAGCGTGACGGTCGTGCCCTGCTCCTCGCGTGCCGGGCCGTCCGACACGGTGTAGTGCCCGTCCGCGTGCCCATGCCAGTAGACGGTCGCCGCATCGCCCGGCCCGCGCGTCACCACCTCGATCTCGTCCGCGACGAGGAAGCAGGACAGCAGCCCGATCCCGAACTGCCCGAGGAAGTCGTGCCGGGCGAGCCCGAGCGCGTCGCGCTTGGACGAGCCGCCGATCGTGGCGAGCAGCTCGTGCACCTGGGGCTCGGTCAGCCCGATGCCGGAATCATGAATGCGCAACGTGCCGTCGCCGGTCGTCTCGCGCGGCTCGATCACGATGCGTCCGGGAGACGCGCCATCGGCCTGGACGCGGGCAGTGGTCGCATCGACGGCGTTCTGCAACAGCTCCCGCACGTACACGCGCGGGCTGCTGTAAAGGTGGCGGCTGAGGAGATCGACGATCCCCCGAAGGTCGACGTTGAAGCTGTGGCGCACCCGAGCCACCGTAACCGACCCCTGATCAACCGGGCGGACCACCGCGAAAACGATCATCGTCGCGAAACCGGTTATTCTCGATTTCATGATCGGCGACGAGGGAGAGATCGCGCCCAAGGGAATCGACGTCACCACCCCGCACATAGCCCGCATCTACGACTACTGGCTCGGCGGCAAGGACAACTACGCCGCCGACCGCGCCGCCGCCGAGCAGGTGATGGCCGCCACGCCGACGATCAAGCCCGGGGTCACCGCGAACCGGGCGTTCCTGAGCCGGGCCGTCCGCTTCATGGCGGGGGAGCACGTCACCCAGTTCCTGGACATCGGCACCGGCATCCCGACCGCCGACAACACGCACATCGTCGCGCAGGCGGTGAACCCCGCCAGCCGGGTCGTGTACGTCGACAACGACCCGATCGTCCTCAATCACGCCCGCGCCCTGCTGTCCGGCGTCACCGCGCCGACCGCGTTCATCGACTCCGACCTGCGCGACACCGGCCGGATCCTGGACGGCGCCGCCCGCCTGCTCGACTTCGACCAGCCCGTGGGACTGCTCCTGATCGCGATCCTGCACTGCGTCCCCGACACCGACGACCCGCGGGGCGTCATCAACACCCTCATGGACGCCCTCGCCCCCGGCAGCTACCTCGCCATCACCCACCCCGGCATCGACCAGCTCCCCGAACAGATGGCCGCCGCCGAAAAGGCGCTCACCAAGGCGATGGGCTTCCGCGTCACCTTCCGCACCCACGAGGGCGTGAGCCGATTCTTCGACGGCCTGGACCTGCTGGCTCCGGGCGTCGTTCCCGTCCAGGACTGGCGCCCTGACCCCGACGCCCAGCCGTCCGCCACGACCGGAATGTGGGGCGCCGTAGCCCGCAAGCCTCAGCGGTAGTCGTCCTCCTTCAACTCGGCCATGACGAC
This sequence comes from Actinomadura sp. KC06, assembly GCF_004348735.1. Taxonomy (GTDB): domain Bacteria; phylum Actinomycetota; class Actinomycetes; order Streptosporangiales; family Streptosporangiaceae; genus Spirillospora. The sequence continues at coordinate 2,879 of NZ_SMKT01000236.1, read as the reverse complement.
GTCGCCCTGCTCGACCATGCGCGGCATAGGAGCGCCCTGCGACAATCCTGACCATGAACCGCGGCTGTGGATGCCTGCTCGCATTGGCCTCGCTCGGTCTCGTCCTGCTCCTCGCGAACTGGTTCGGCTGGCTGCCAGTGGTGGTCGCGGCGTCGGCCTTCGGTGTCATAGGCGTGGCGATGTCCGTATTCGGTCCGCACCGCCGTCATCCAGGCAAGGCGATCGGTGTGAAATCGCCGCGGTCGAGCCGCCGGAGCCTGTTCCGGCACGACGACCTTCCGCCGATCTTCGCGACGGTCCAGCGGGCCGAGCGGGACGATCCGGTGGCGCGGCGGCTCGTGGAGACCGTCGCCCTCCTGCACGGGGACGGCGTCCCCCGCTGGGTGCTGCGCGTTCCCGAGGACCTCCTGGACGAGGTCATGGACGATGAGGACGTCTCGTCCATCGGCTTCGCCGGTCTGGAGATCGACCCGGTCCTCGATCGCCTGTGCGACGAGGGCCTCCTGACCGCCGACGGCGACCTGGTGAAGATGGACCGGAAGGTCGCACTGGCCGTGCGCGTCCGGGCCGATCAGCAGGGACGCGCACACGAGGCGGCCGCCGTAGTGGGCATGGCCCTGTACACGCACGCGACCGAGCTCCGCTCACGAGCGAACCTGATCGCCTTCCAGGACGCCGACGCCTGTGACGCGGACGCGATCGTGGAACGGGCCCGCGCCCTGCTCGACCAGGCCGTCACCCTCGCCTGGCATACCAACTACACCTACGACAAGGCGCTGGACTCCATCCTGCAGCTCAACGCCTGCCTCGCCGAACTCGGTTTCGAGGAGGACGCCTGGGTGCTGGGCAGGCAGATGTCCGCGCTCTGCGCCCGCAAGCTGCCGCCGGGGCATCCGGTCGCCCACGACGCCGCGGCCAGCGTGGAGGTGCTCAGGAAGGCGCGCCGGGACGGCGGCCTCCGCCCGTCCACCTGACGCCTGCCGTAGGGCCGGATGTGGGCATGGCCCCTGGGTTTCGAGCACCTTACGATCATGGACATGATCCGCCGATGGCTCGCCGCCCCGGTCATGCTCTGCACGTTGACAGCGGGCTGCGGGGGCGGTGGCGTCGACCCCATCACGCGCAGCACCCTGTCGAACGCGGTGCCCCCGGTGTCCCCGCTGCGCCTGGTGGACGCCCTGCCCGAGCCCGCAGACTTCGGCAGCGGCTGGCGCCACGAAACCGGGTCTCTCGGCAAGCAGGACTACTACGACTCTTTCGCGGGGCAGGTGCTCGTCCACACCTGTGAGGGAGCCAACCCGGAAAAGGCTGGAATCCCGACCAGTTCCAAGCACACGGTGTCCATTCTGATGGTGGGGGAGAACGACGGCGCACGTGTCGTCTCGATCAGAATCGCGGTCGACGGCCCTGCCGCGTCCGCCGACCGGATCTCCTTCCTGCGAGCGGCCTACGAAGGATGCGGTGAAGCCCACATCGAGCAGAACGGCGAGGAACACGACGAGAAGTACGAACTGCTGAAGGTATCCGGCGTCAAGGCCGACCAGACCCTGGCGGTAAAGGTCACGGACACGATGAAACTGCCAGGCAAAGAACCCGATACCGAGGTGGACACCATGGCCTATGCCCGGGTCGGCGGCCTGGTCGTCGCCCTGGCCGGCCGCCATGGCACCGACCCGCGACCGCTGCTCGCCGCCGCCCTCGCCGAGGCCCGCCGAGAACTGGGCCTCTGACGTCGCGGGCCATCACGCCGCCTCGCCGCCCGGACGGCGGAACGCGGCCCACGCGTGCTTGAGGAAAAGAAAAGGCAGCCCGATCAGCAGTACGAGACCGGCGACGATGCCGACCACAATGCCCACCATGCGGTGAGCCGCGGAATTGATACTCGCGTTATCCGGGTTATCCGGGTCGTAGCGGACGGTAACCCTGTCTCCGATATTCGCATGACCGCTCGACCAGAAGTCGTACCGCTTCCCGCCGGGCACGGTGAAGCTGATCTTGATCTCCTCCTGGGGAGTCGTTCCGAGCCCCCCGCCCGAGTGCCCCTCATCGACCACGACCCCGTCGATGTCCTGGCCGTGCTGGGCGAGCCTGCTGGGATAGCTCCACTGCTCCGACATGATGGCCAGGATCTGACCGCCCATGATGGCGAGCGCAATCACAACGGCGAATCCGGTCGTCCAGGCCAGAATCCGCCCCGCGACCCGAGTCCGCACACTCATCGCCGCACGTTGCTCCGGCAAGGTCATCGCCACCCTCAGATGATCTCCATCACGGCGGCCATCAGACCCGCGCGGTCGTCATCGTCCAGCGCGTCGACCTTGGTCAGCCTGCCCGTATCGAGGTTGATCGCCCGATCAAGCCCGACCTCGTCCTGGCCCACCAGCCCCACGGCCCACACCACGTCGCCTCCCGGAGCCGAGTTGAGCGCCGCCCCGGAAATGACCACGGCCGTCTGCCGCCCATCGGTCACGACATCGCCCTGCTGGAGATGACCGCCCGCCCGCAAAGCCTCCCGGTGGATCTCATGGAACTCCGCCGACGCGTCCCGCCACGGCTGATCACCGGAAATGCCCCACCGCACCCACTCCAGCGCGCCGGACACGTAATCCGTGGACGCGGCCTCCTCCTCCCGCGGATCCAAGTCGGCCCGCCGTATGTGGTCCAGGGCCGTCATAGCGAGCCCCTCACCGTCCGTACGCGTGTGAAGCACCCACACGTACTCGTTCCCCGGGACGTTGTTGAACCTGTCATTTGTCAATCCCCTCAAAGCGTGGAGACGGTGTTATGCCACTTCGGCCCTGAGCTGGGCGGTTGACGTCCTCCGCGCTTCTGCCATCTGACGCTCGAATGTGATCGGGGCGAGCCCGTCGTTGGCGCTG
>NZ_SMKT01000235.1 GCF_004348735.1 Actinomadura sp. KC06 | reverse complement strand
ATCTCCCACCGCTTGTACTCGCACTCGCCGCGCAGGATCAACGTCGGCGCCGCGGCGCGTCGCAGGGCGGGGCGGGGGTCGGGGACCTTCAGCGCGTCGTCGGAGATCATCTGGTTGGAGTAGAAGCCCGAGCGCGACGCGGCCTCGTGGAGCGGGCGGCCGGGACGGCAGGTCGCGGCGGACCCGACCGACGACAGCAGCTCGTCGAACAGGGGATCGATCTCCTCGTCGGGCATCAGCGCGTGCGCGGCGCGCGGGTTCACGGCCATGAGCAGCGACCAGGCGACGAGCTGGGGGCGGTTCTCCAGCTCGTCCATGCGCTCCCGCTGTGCCGGGGTGAGCCGGTCCCAGATCTCTCCCTCGCCGGACTTCTCCCATGCCGGAGCCCACAGGGCGCCGGGCGAGGTGAGGACGGTCCGCGCCACGCGGCCCGGGTGCGCGGCGAGGTAGGCGGCCGCGAGCGTGGCGCCCCACGAGCTGCCCGCCAGGATCAGCCGGTTCGCGCCGATCCGGCCGCGGATCGCCTCCAGGTCGGCGACCTGCCGGGCGACCGTGTAGCCGCCGGGGTCGTCCAGCCGCTGCGAGCGCCCGGACCCGAGCTGGTCGTAGGTGTAGACGTCGAAGCCGGTCGCGGCGAGGGCGCGGTCGAGGTCGTCCGGACCGGCGCCCGGGGTGCCGGGGCCGCCGTGCAGCCGCACGACCGGCTCCGGCCACCGCTGACCGTGCGCCGGGGTGAACGTGTACGCGACGCGCGAGCCAGTGGAGAGCCGCCAGTAGCGGGTGTCCTGGGCGGGAAGGGCGGCGGCGGGGACGTCGAGCGGGCGGAAGACCAGCAGATGGCCCGCGACCGCCGTGACGGCGGCCATGGCCGCGGCGACCAGGATCGCGACGAGGCCGCCGCGTCGCGCGCGGGCGAGCCGTCCGCCCAGGTACGCGACGGCGCCGGCGAGCTGGACGGTGGCGGCCAGGGCGATCGCCGCGCAGGTGGGGAGGGGCGCGCCGGCCGCGGCGGCGAGCAGGAACGCGACGACCGCGGCGGGCGGGGCGAGCAGCGCCCCGGTGATGATCAGCGCGCCGCCGCCGAGGCGGCGCGGCCGGGACGCGGGGGTCTGTGTCGAAGTCATGGCCGCGACGCTAGGAACGGCGGCGGGGCACGGTCGTCCCTCGGCCGGGATCCGGTTCGTCCCCCTGGAGGGGTACAGATCGTCCTCCGGTCGGACGATTCCCCAGATCACGGACGTTCCATACGCTGACCGCCATGGACCTTCGACGGTGGGGCCCGGACCGGCTCGCCGGCCGCCGGTGGCACTGGGTCGCGCTGGACGTGTTCGTCGCCTACGTCTCGGCGACCATCACCATCGGCGACTCCGACGTCACCGCGTCGGCGTTCCACGGGCCGGTCGCCGTGCGGGCCGCCGCGGTGGTGTGGTTCGCCGCGATCGCCGGGCGCCGGTTCGCGCCGGCGACCGCGCTGTGGGCGTCGGCGGCGGCGACCGCCGCGACGGCCCTCGCCGGGCACCCGCTCACCAATCTGTCGGCGGCGTCCGCGCTGGCGCTGACGATGGTCGCGCAGACCCGGTCCCGCCCGCGCGCCGCGCAGCTCGCCGTGGTCCCGGTCGTGACGGCGCTCGCCGCGCTCGCCGCCGAGAACACCGAGGCCCTGGTGCTCGGCGCGCTCCTGCACGGCGGCGCGCTGCTCGCCGGGGACGCGGCCCGTTCGCGCTCGGACGCGGCCGCCGCGCTGCGTGCGCACGAGGCCGCACGCGCCGCGGCGCTCCGGCGGCGCGCGCTCGCCGACGAGCGCGCCCGGATGGCGCGCGAACTGCACGACGCCGTCGGGCACGCCGTCACGGTCATGGTCACCCACGCCGGCGCGGCCCGCCTGTCCCTCGGAGACGAGCACGCGGACGTGCGCCGCTCGCTGGGCAGCATCGAGGACGTCGGCCGCGCCGCCCTCGGCGACCTCGACCGCGTCCTCGGGCTGCTGGACGAGTCCGAACCGCCGAACCCGCCCGACCTGGCAGCCGCGCTGCGCGGCCTGGTCGCCGGTCTCCCGCCCGGCCTGCGGGCCGATCTGGCCGTGGACGGCGACCTGCCCCCGCTCGGGGAACCCGTCGTCCAGACGCTGTACCGGATCGTCCAGGAGTCGCTCACCAATGTCGTCCGGCACGCCTCGGCCGGAACGGTCCGGGTCCTGGTGGCCCGCGAGGGCGACGACGTGCGGGTCACCGTGATCGACGACGGCGCCGCTTCCGGCCCGCCGAGCCCGTCTCAGCCGTCCGGCGTGCGAGGAGCGTCCGGTCGCGGGCTCGCGGGGATGCGCGAGCGCGCCGCCCGTCTCGGCGGGACGTGCCAGGCGGGCCCCGCCCCGGACGGCGGCTGGCGGGTCGAGGCCCGCGTCCCCCTCACCGCGCGGGCCGCCGCGTGATCCGGGTCCTGCTCGCCGACGACGAGGAGCTGATGCGCGGCGGCCTGCGCATGATGCTCCAGACCCAGCCCGACATCACCGTCGTCGGGGAGGCGTCAGACGGCGTGCAGGCCGTCCGGAGCACCGCGGCGCTCGCGCCGCACGTGGTCCTCATGGACGTCCGGATGCCCGTCATGGACGGCGTTGCCGCCACCGCCGAGATCGCGGCGCGGCATCCGGCGTCCCGGGTCCTCGTGCTGACCACGTTCGAGCTGGACGAGTACGTCTTCGCCGCCGTCCGGGCGGGGGCCAGCGGCTTCCTGCTCAAGCGCACCCCGCCGGAGACGCTGATCGAGGGCGTCCGGACCGTCGCCTCGGGCGAGGGGCTGCTCGGCCCGTCGGTGACCCGACGGCTGCTCGCCGAGTTCGCGCGCACCTCGCCCGCCCCGCCGGACGCCGCCGCGCGGCGGCGTCTGGACCGGCTCACCGACCGCGAGCACGAGGTCCTGCTGCTGATGGCCCGCGGTCTGTCGAACGCCGAGATCTCCGCCCGCCTCCACATCGGCGAGGCGACGACCAAGACGCATGTCAAACGCATCCTGGCCAAACTCGATCTTCGCGATCGGATCCAGGCGGTCGTCTTCGCCTTCGACAACGCCCTGGTCCGTCCTCGCGGCTAGTCAGCGCCGGCCGGAGGGCCCGGTGTACCCGCTCGGCGGGGCCCCGGCGGGAGGCCCGGCGGAAGGCCCGGACGGGGACGGGCTCGCCGTCACCGGTTCGGTCTTCTGGACGCGCTCGTTGTAGGTCTGCCCGGGCTGGAGCGGCTGCCCCTGGAACAGCTCCGACACCGTGACGAGCGTGAACCCGCGCTTCTTCAGCCCGTCCACCACCTTCGGGATGGCGTCGACGCTGGGCTTGTGGATGTCGTGGAACAGGACGATGCCGCCGCCTTCGGGTTCCCTGACCCCGATCCTGGTGTCGCGGCTGACGCTCTTGTGCTGCCAGTCGAGCGTGTCCACGCTCCACAGGATCAGCGGCATCCCGACGGCGCGTCCCACCTGCGTGTTCGTCGCCCCGTAGGGCGGCCGCATCAGGGTGGGCGCGACGCCGGAGGCGTTCTTGACGGCCTGCTGCGTCCGCTGGATCTGCGACCGGACCTCGGCGGGCGACTCCGTGGTGAGGTCCGGATGGGACCAGGTGTGGTTGGCGACCTCGTGGCCTTCCATGGCGATCCGCCGCACGACGTCCGGGTGGGCCTGGACGTTCTCCCCCAGCATGAAGAAGGTGGCGCGGGCGCCGCCGGCCTTGAGGGTGTCCAGCAGCCGTGCCGTGTGGGGCCCGGGCCCGTCGTCGAACGTCAGCGAGACGCACTTGACCCTGCCGCAGTCGATCTTCCTGGGCGGCGGCGGGGCCGGAGCCCGCTTTTGCTGGGCCCGCTTTCCCATGGCGGCGTTCTCGCCCGCCGTCCGGGCCCGCTTCTCCTCCGAGCCGCCGCAACCGGCGATCCCGGCGCTTCCGGCGACGAGCAGGAGCCCGGCACCGATGACGGTGATTGTCCTGATCCGCACCACGCACCCCCGAACGTGTTACTTGGGCGGCTTCATACCCTCCGTCACCTAGGCGACACATGCCGTCAAGGACGTGATATCGGGGATCGTCCACCGGGGGCCGGGCGTGTGCCCGTCGGCGCGTCACTTCCGGGCGATGTCCGATAAATTACGACAGTGAATTGGGCCGTGACGACGTACGACTCCGCCTTCGGGTACGTCTCCGCGCACGGTGCGCCCCTGGTCGACCTGCTCGATCCGCAGCCCGGCGAACGGGTCATCGACCTCGGGTGCGGCACCGGGGCGTTCAGCGCGGAGATCGCAGAGCGAGGCGCCGAGGTGCTGGGCATCGACGGCAACCCGGACATGGTCGCGCAGGCGACCGCGATGCATCCGGGGCTGTCGTTCGTGCTCGGCGACGCCCACGACTTCACCGTCGGCGAGTCGTTCGACGCGGTCGCCTCGAACGCGGCCCTGCACTGGATGACCCGCGACCCCGACGCCGTGATCGGGCGCGTCCACGCGTCGCTGCGGCCCGGCGGGCGGTTCGTCGGCGAGCTGGGCGGCGCCGGGAACTGCGCCGAGCTGATCGTCGCGATGCAGACCGCCTGGCGGGTGTTCGGCCTCGGCGAGCCGGACCTGCCCTGGTACTTCCCGACCCCCGCCGAGTACGCGACGAAGCTGGAGGAGGCCGGGTTCACGCTGCGGCTGCTGGAGCACGCCGACCGTCCGACCCGGATGACCGAGGGCCCGAACGGCGCCGCCGACTGGGTCCGCGCGTACGCGGCCACCGCGCTGGCGGACGTCCCGCCCGAGCTGGTCGATCCGCTGCTCGCCCGGGTCAACGACCTCGCCGCCCCGGCGCTGCGCCGCGAGTCGGGCTGGGTCGCGGACTATGTGCGGCTCCGGTTCGCGGCCATCCGCAAGCCGGACGGCGCCGTGCCCCTGCCGACGGGCCCGATGCCGTCCGACCCCCAGCTCTGATCCCGGGGGCCCGGCCGAGTGCCGCCCGCCCTAGGGTTGGGGGCATGCTGCGGCTGCACGACCATCGCACCGGGCGCGCCGAGCCGCTGCCCGGCGGGCTGGGCCTGCGCGTCCAGATCCTGGACGGGGCCGGACCCCGCGTCCCGGTGGTCGCCGACCTGCTCCGCCGGGTCGCGGAACGGGCCGGACGCCGCGTCCGGGTCGCGTCCACCTCGTCCTTCGCATTGGACGACTTCAACGTCGCGTCGTTCGAGGTGCTCGACGCCCCGCTGCCGGACGCCGACGTCTACCTGGCGAACGCCGACGTCCACCAGGCGGACGAGGCCGCTGCCCGCACGGACGCGCTCTGCCTGGTCGTAGCGCCCGAGACGGGCGCCGGGCCGCCCGCGTCCGCGAGCCCGATCGCGGTGCGGCTGGCGGTGCTGGAGGTCCCCTATCGGGAGCCGCTGGAGTTGTCCGAGGCCCGGCTGTCGAAGGCCGAAGAGCGGCTGGACAGGTGGCGCGGCAAGGTCGCGGAGTGGGCGACGTCGCCCGGACGCCCCATGAACCGCGAGTACGCGAGCGAGGCGGAGGCCGCCCTGGCGGATGATCTGGGCAGCCCCGGCGCGCTCGCCGTCCTCGACCGTCTCGCCGCCGACGCCGACGTGCCGCCGGGCGCGAAGCTGGAGACGTTCATCCACCTCGACCTGCTGCTGGGCCTGGATCTGGTCTCCGCGATCGGAAGCGCCTGATCAGGTGGTGCTCGTGCCCGTGCCTGCGTCCTGGACGTCGATCTCGATGAGGACGCCGTCGGTCATCAGCTCGGCGATCGAGCGGCGGAACACGTAGGCCGTCCCGCCACCCGGCTGGCCGAACCACGGCACTGCCGTCCCTGTCAACGCTTCCTCCGCCCGTTGCAGCCGGTAGACGTGGTACGGGCGGTCCTGCCATTCGCGCGGCAGCGACCGGCGCGGATACGGGGTGCGCGCCGCGTACGTCACGTTGCCCTCGGAGCCGCCATAGCGGTCGACTTCCGTTCCCGCCGCCAGTTCCATCACGTGCCGGTCGCGCAGTAGGGAGAGCGGAGGTTCGCCCTTGAGCGGCTCGAACGGCCCGGTCTGGACGGTGTTGCGCGGGTCGAGGAGGAGGCGTCCGAGCAGATGCGCGGCGCCCTGTTCGGTGTCGTCGAAGGTGACTTGCTTGCGTCTCTCGCCGTCCCGCATCTGGAACACCGTCCAGCCGCCCTCTTCTGGCAGGAGGCACCAGACGCCGTCCGCAGTGTCCTTGATGCGATAAGCGGCGCGGTCGACGCGAAGTTGGTCCAGGCGGTGTTGGAGGGCGTCCGTCCAGTCGATTTCCGGTTCGTCTTGGCGTTCCGGGGCTTCTGGGTCTTGCGGTTCGTCCGTCCGGACGCGTTCAGGCACCGTCCTGCCCGTCACAGCCGCATTCGCAGCGTGCATGGTGTCGTCGTCGACGGCAGGCACCTGGAACCCATTGGCGCGTATGTGCGCGACCAGATCGACCTCTGGCGCGACACCATGTTCGGTCAGGTAATAGGCCACCGCCCCTGACCAGACCCACGTCCCATCGGTATGGAACGTCAGCGGGACGGTCGCGCCACGTGAGGAGTCGAGCCTGTCAGGGGCGTTGGATCGGGCCGCCATGACGATCGGGCCCTGCCGCAGGTATTCGGTCACGCGCTCCACCTCGTCCGGCGGGACGGGCGGGCGCGACACGGCGGGACGGGTGCCGTCCGGCCCCGCATGGTCGAAGATCCGCGCCCGGCGGAGCCCGCCCGGCTCGGGAACCGGCAGGTCGGCGACCGTCGCGGGCTGGGTGGCCCGGCCGCCGAGCCGGTGCGTCATCCATTCCGGGACCTCATCGCGCGGGAACCGCTCAAGCTCGCGCCGGACGTCGGCGGCGGACGGCTCCGAATCCCAATGCGGCTCGTCGTCGTGCCTGAAGCTGGCCCGGCAGCGGACGTCGCCGTCCCTCGTACACGACCTCGAAGTCGATCCGTGACCAGGTGGTCCCCTGGAACGCGTGCGTCCCGGCGCGGAGCCTGTCGAGGAGGCTCGCGGTCGCGGCGGGCGCCGTCCAGGGCGTGACGGCGCCGTCCGCGCGGTGGCAGGTCATCGCGGGGAACTCCACGTGCTCGCCGACCGCCTGGTAGTACCCGGAGACCGTCCGCCAGAGCGGCGGCGCGTGATCGGCGATCACGATCGTGACCTGGTTCGACAGCAGCTCCATCTGCTCGACCGGATTCATCGGGCCCGGGTCGGCCGCCTCCGCGGCGGCGGGTTCGCGACCGTCCAGCCGGTCCCGCAGCCAGCCCGGCACGTTCGCCCCGTCGCGCGGCAGGACGATCTGGTCGCGCCGCCAGTAGTCCATCGGGATCGGCGGATCCCACAGCGGATCGAAGTCGTAGTTGTACAGCGGCCGCGCGGACTCCGGCTCGATGATCGCGACCATCGAGAACCAGGTGCCCTGCTCGGACAGGTAGTGCGCGCGGCGCAGGTCCATCAGCAGTGCGGTCAGCTCCTGCGGGACGGTCTCCGCCGTCACCGTCTTGCCCTCGCCGGTCAGCACGGTCAGCGCGACGTCGTTGACGGCGACGGTCGCGATGCAGTGCAGGTCGATCCGCCGCCATCCGGGTGGCGCCATCCGACGCGCGAACGCGACGACCTCGCCCTCGATCTCCGCGATGCGATCGTTCTGCCCCGTCACGCGTTCTGCCCCGTCACGCCGTGCGTCCCTCCGTACCGAACCTTGGCACCTGTCCGGCAGATTAACCGCACTGATCACCGGATTGCGGAACGGCCCGGGCGTCCGAGACTCTCAGGCGGAGGCTAAGTTCATATGTCGTGTCGACCACCGTCCCTGAGTCACCGGCTCCCGCCGCGCCCGAACCACGGGTCCGGCGTCGGCGCCGCGGCCGCCCGCTGATGGCGGCTGCGGTCGCGGTCATCGTGCTGCTGGGCGCGGTCGTCGGGATCGGCTGGTACTTCGCGGGCGTCGCCATCGAGGTCGACCACACGGCCGACTACTCGCTCACCGTCCTGGACGCGGCCAACGGCACGGTCACACTCCCCCGGGACGAGGCGACAGAACGCCCGGGAACGTGGGCCCTCGCCTGGAAGGGCGGACGCGCTCTCCTAGGCCCCATCACCGGCGGCAACGACGGGCAAGTCGTCCGCCAAGTCTCGTCCATCGTCGAAGGCGTCCTCGTCAAGGGCTCTCCCGCGACGGTCGACCACTGGATATACGACGGCGACCCGAAAAGGGCTCTCGGGCTCGATTTCCAGGACGTCCTGTATCCGTCCCAGGCAGGGCCCATGCCCGCGTGGCTGATTCCGGGTACGTCGCCTAAGAGCACCTGGGTCATCGGCGTGCACGGACGGAACGCCGACAAGGCCGAGACGTTCCGCGTCATGCGGGCCGTCCATGCGCTCGGGCTGCCGATGATGTCCATCGCGTATAGGAACGATGTAGGCGCACCGCCGTCCAGCGACGGGAAGAACCATCTCGGCGACGCGGAATGGCGCGACGTCGTCTCCGCCATGGACTACGCACGCGCGAACGGCGCGACGGGCGTCGTCCTGTACGGCTGGTCGATGGGCGGCGCGATGTCCATGAGGACCCTCCGCGACGACCCGACCTTCATCAGGGGCGTCGTCCTCGACTCCCCTGTCCTCGACTGGAACGCCACGCTGGACATGCAAGGCGACGCACGCAACCTGCCCAACTTCGTCACCGGCGTAGCGAAACGCGTCCTGGAGTGGCGCATAGGCATCGACCTGTCCGCCTACGACCAGCGCCGCTACGCGCCCAAACTGCGCACCCCAGTCCTGTTGTTCACCGCCGCCGACGACGCAACGGTCGACAACCGCGCCGCCTACACCTTCGCTAGGACGGCCCCACCCGGCATGGTCACCCACGTCCCCACAGCAGGCGGCCACACCGAGTCGTGGAACGTCGACCCCACCGCCTACGAGAACGCACTCAGCACCTTCCTCAAGAAGGTCGCCTGACCTACGGACGCCTTACCTCCAGCAGCGTCTTGCCGATCGTGGCACGCGACTGAATGGCCCTGTGCGCGTCCGCCGCCCCGTCCAGCGGGAAACGCTGCCCGATCACCGGCCGCAGCCTCCCAGCGGCCGCCTCGGCGAGCGCGCTGCGCGTGAACTCCCGCAGCTCCTCCGGAGTCGCCCCCGGCCGGACGAGCGTCACGCCCCGCTCCGCCGCGTCCTCCTCCGGGATGCCCGCCCACTCGCCGCTCGCCAGCCCGAAACTCACCATCCGCCCGCCTCGCCGGACCAGCGTGAACGCCTCCCGCGCCACATCGCCCCCGACGCCGTCGAACACCACGTCCACCTCGCCTGCCTTCCCGGCCCAGCCTGGCTCGCCGTAGTCGACGGCCTCGTCCGCTCCCAGACCCAGCGCCACCTCCGCCTTGCGCGCCCCACCGGCCGCCGCGACGACCGTCGCCCCCGCCGCCTTCGCCAGCTGGACGAGCAGTGTCCCGACCCCTCCGGCCGCAGCCTCCACCAGCACCCGCTCCCCCGGACGAGGACGTGCCGCGTCCAGCATCATCCCCGCCGTCCGGCCGTCCGCCAGCAGCGCCACCGCGTCGTCGAGCGCCAGACCGTCCGGTACCTCGAACAGGCCGACGGCGTCCACAGAAGCGAGTTCCGCATACGCGCCCGTGCCCCCGGTGCTACTCACCACCCACCGCCCGACGAGCCCGCGGTCGACCCC
>NZ_SMKT01000234.1 GCF_004348735.1 Actinomadura sp. KC06 | reverse complement strand
GGGCCGAGTGGGGCGGAGTGGGGGCAGCCGACGGTGGCCGCGGCGGACGCCACCCGGGCCGCGTCCGGCTCGGGGCCGATCAGGTGCGGGGCGAGCGCGATGGACGTGGCGCCCGCCGCGCGGAGCTGCTCGGCGGCGGCCTTGACGGACGCGTCGTCGTTCAGCGAGGCGGTGAAGACGGGCGCGGCGAGGCGGGAGGCGAGCAGGACGCCGGTGACCTCGGCCTGCCGGACGGCGGTGGCGTCGCCGGGTGTGGCGATGATGACGCCGGACGCGGCGGTCACCATCGTCATCAGCCTGATCCGGTCGGCGCGGGCGAGGCCGGCGTCGGCGAGCCGGTCGTGCAGGGCCTCGGCGATGAGGGGGTGCGGGCCGAGCGGCTCGGCCGCGACGGCGTTCGCCGGGGCGGCCGCGACGGCGTGCCGCAGGGCCGCGTCCATCGCCGGGTCGGGCCCGGTGGACATCGGCACGACGACCGCCGCGAGCTCGTCCGGGTCGTGGTGCAGGCCGGCGAGGACGGTGTGCAGGTTCGCCTCGTCGCCCTCCAGATAGGCGACGCGGGCGGGCTGGCCGGTGTGCTCGATCTCGACGAGCCGCGCCAGCTCCAGGGCGGGCTCGGCGCCGGCCCGCCTGGCGGGGCCGGGGACGGCCAGGACCAGCGTGGGGGATCCGGGGGGAAGCAGGAACGATTCGTCGCCGCGGTGCCGGCCGCCGCGGGGGGCGCGGCGCCGTCGCGACGGCAGTGCCTCGGATGCCTGGCTTTCGGGACTCACGGCGGGCATCGTAACGCCCTCCGGCCAGGAGGTCGGCCTCCCGTCCCGGCCGCCGTCGTTGCCTGAGTGAATCGTGCTTCTCCTTCCCGTGCCGGCCGCGAGGCGAAGTGGTGGGTGAAGAAGCAGAGTATGGCGCAATGGCCTCGGACAACAGGGGGAAATGAAGCAAATTGTCCCAATATGCCGCTATCTTCTTCCGTCCGGTTCGGGCATCCCGGTACCGCGCGGTCATCGTGGCCGGTCGCGGGAATGGCGGCAATGCGCATGAATGGGGCCAAAGCGGTTGCGGTCCCGTCGCAGGTCACCTTTATGATCCAGGGACCTCGCGCCGGACGCGGGGGGACGAGGGAGCCCGATGATGCACGACACCGTGACCGGTGAGCTGAACTGGCTGCTCAACGACTTCGCGCGGCGGGTGGCGGCCGTGCGGCAGGCGGTGATCCTGTCCCGGGACGGCCTGGCGGTCGCCGCGTCCGGCGAGCTCGGCCGCGAGGACGCCGAGCACCTGTCCGCGCTGGCGTCCGGCCTGCAGAGCCTCGCGCGTGGCGCGGGCCGGCACTTCGCGGGCGGGAACGTCCGGCAGAGCATCATCGAGATGGACGCGCTGCTGCTGTTCGTGTCCGCCGCCGGCGACGGCACGTGCCTCGCCGTCCTGGCCGACGCGGAGGCCGATGCGGGACTCGTCGCCTACGAGATGGCGGTGCTGATCAAGCGCGCCGGACGGCACATGCAGGCGAGCCCGAGGTTCGGGACGCAGGTCGGCGGCGAGCGCCTCGGAATGTCCTGACCTGGCCCTAAGCGCACGAGCGCGCGGCCGCCGCGCCGATGCCCGATCGCCGGGAACCCCCGACGTAGTAGGCTCCCGCACACCCCCGTACCCCCACGCATCGGGAGGTTTCCCCGTATGCCGTCCCGGACGCCGAGGCCGTGATGGTTCCTCGTCTCTCCTCCATCCGGTCGAGGATCACGCTGCTGGTCCTCGTCCCGCTGCTCGCGCTGGTCTCGCTGTGGGCGTTCATCACGGGCGTCACCTACGGCGACGCGAACGTGCTCCTGCAGAGCCGCCAGTTCCAGCAGAAGACGATGCTGCCCACGCTCCGGCTCATCGAGGCGCTCCAGGAGGAGCGGCGGCTGTCGGCGGCCGAGCTCGGCGGCGGCCGCCCGGTGGACGCGGGCGCGAAGACGGCGAGCCGGCGGGACGCCGACAAGGCGGCGGGGGAGGTCCGCGCCGGCAGCCGGGACGGGGACCTGCGCGGAACGCTCCGGCCCGGGCTCGTCACGCGGATCGACGGGCTGGTGGCCAAGCTCGACACCCTCCATGCCGTCCGCCGCGGCGTGGACGCGCGGTCCGCCGACCGCGCCCAGACGCTGCGCGGCTACGACGAGGTCATCGACGCGTGCTTCGCCGTGCACCAGGCGATCACGCCGGGCGAGGGGTCCATCACCGCCAAGGCCCGCACCTTCGCCGCGTTCGGCCGCGCCCGCGAGTTCCTGGCGCGCGAGGACGCCCTGCTGACCGGCGCCCTCGCCGCGGGCCACATCACCGCCGCCGAGCGCGGCCGGTTCGCGCAGCTCGTCGGGGCACAGCGGTTCCTGCACGCCGACAACGTGTCGAGCCTGTCGGCCGCCCACCGCGAACACTTCGGGCGGATCACCGCGTCGCCGCAGTACGCCCGGCTCCAGAAGCTCGAGGACCAGGTCATCGGCGGCGCCGAGGCGCGTGCCAGGACGGGGCGGTCCGCCGCGTCCGAGCGCGCCCAGGCCGTCGACGCGGACGCCTGGCGGTCCGCCGCGGGCGCCGTCGTCGACCGCATGGAGGCCTTCGCGGAGAAGATGCTCGCCGACGCCGTCGAGGACGCCCGGGGCATCGCGGTCGGCAGGTTCGTGCGGCTCGGCCTGGCGGGCGGGCTCGGGCTGCTCGCGATCGTGCTGTCGTCCCTCATCGCGACCCGCGTCTCGCGGCGGCTGCTGCGCGAGTGCCGGACGCTCACCGCCGGCGTCGTGAGCTTCACCCGCGAGCGGCTCCCCGGACTGGGCAGGGAGATCGCCGCCGGCCGGCGCCCGGAGCCCGAGCCGGCCCCGGCGGACGGCTACCGCATCGACGAGATCCGGCAGATCGCCGAGTCGTTCGACCGCGCCCGCGAGGCCGTCGTGCTGGCCACCGAGGGCGAGGTCGCGGCCCGGCGCGGGATCAGCGAGGTGTTCGTCAACCTCGCCCGCCGCAACCAGGCGCTGCTGCACCGGCAGCTCGGGCTGCTCGACACGATGGAGCGCCGCACCGAGGACCCGTCCGAGCTGTCGGACCTGTTCCGCCTCGACCATCTCGCGACCCGCATGCGGCGGCACGCGGAGGGCCTGGTCATCCTCGCCGGCAAGACGGCCGGACGCGGCTGGCGGCGGCCCGTCCCGCTGGTGGACGTGGTCCGCGGCGCCGTCGCCGAGGTCGAGGACTACCCGCGTGTCCGGGTGCAGCCGCTGCCGCGGATCGCGCTGCGCGGCTCCGCCGTCTCCGACGTCATCCACCTGCTCGCCGAGGTGGTCGAGAACGCCACGACGTTCTCGCCGCCGCAGTCGCCGGTGCGGGTCAGCGGCCAGGCCGTCGCCAACGGGTTCGCGATCGAGGTCGAGGACCGCGGCCTCGGCATGACCGAGGAGGCGATGCGCGCCGCCAACGAGCGGCTCGCCAGCCCGCCGGAGTTCGACCCGTCCGACAGCGCCCAGCTCGGGCTGTTCGTCGTGGCGCGGCTGGCGGAGCGGCACGAGATCACGGTCACGCTGCGTCCGTCCCCGTACGGGGGGACGACCGCGGTCGCGCTGATCCCCGGGACGCTGATCGTGGAGGACGCCGAGCAGGAGCCGGCGCCGCGCCGGCTGACCGGGCCGATGCCGGAGCTGCCGAACCGGGAGGCCGACCTGTCGTCGACCGGCGGCGCCGTCCGGCTGGCCGCCGGGCCCGAGGCGGAGACAGAGGCCGAGACCGGGGCCCGGCCCCAGGACGAACCCGAACCCGAGGCCGATCCGGCGGCTCCGCCGAAGAAGGGCGAGCTGCCCAAGCGGCGGCGGCAGCAGCATCTCGCGCCGCAGCTCAAACGGCGGGTCGACGAGCACCTGGCCGCCAAGGGCCAGGCCCCGCCCGCCGCGCCGCCCGTCCCGCCGAAGCCCGAACCGGCAGCGCCCGCCGAGCCCGCCATGCCGCTCTCCGCGCCCGTGCCGATGGACGCGGCCCCCGCGCCGGGCAAGGCCAAGGCGCCGGACGGGAGCGACGGGAGCAGGGACGATCCCGCGGAACGCTCGCCCGAGGCGATGCGGTCGATGATGTCCGCCATGCAGCGCGGCTGGCAGCGCGGCAGGCAGGAAGCGGCCGGCGCCGAGGCGGCAGGAAAACCGGGCGAGCGGGAGCGGAGACCAGGCGACCAGGAGGGCGACACCCCATGACAGAGGCCCAGTACTCCGGCGCGGACGTCCCGAACGGCAGGGCCGGCGGCGAGCTGGACTGGCTGCTGGACAGCCTCGTCCAGCGGGTGGACGCGGTGCAGAACGCGGTGGTGCTGTCCAGCGACGGGCTGCGGATGGCGGCCTCCAGCGGGCTGGCTCGCGAGTCGTCCGACCACCTGGCCGCCGTGGCCGCCAGCTTCCAGAGCCTCGCGCGCGGGGCCGGGGAGTCGTTCGGCGGCGGGCCCGTCCGGCAGACGATCGTGGAGATGGAGTCGTCGTTCCTGTTCGTCACCGCCGCCGGGCACGGCGCGTGCCTCGCCGTCCTCGCCGCCGCCGACGCCGACCTCGGGATCATCGCCTACGAGATGGCGATGCTCGTCGCCCGCGTCGGGCAGCACCTGTCGGCGGACCCGCGGGCCGCCGCCTCCGAGCCGGGCGGGGGGTGAGGCATGGGGGACGCCGCCTGGTACGAGGACGGGGACGCGGCGGGCCCGGTGGTCAGGCCCTACGCGCTCACCGGAGGCCGCACGCACTACCAGGGCGACGAGTTCGACCTCGTCGCCCTGATCGCCGCCGTGGACGCGCCGGAACCCGCGGACGACCCCCCTTCGGCGGCGCCGTGGGCGCCGGAACATAACATGATCTTGGAGCTTTGCCGCACACCGCTGTCGGTCGCCGAGATAGCGTCGGATCTGGAACTCCCCCTAGGGGTCGTCCGTGTCCTGCTCGGCGATCTGCTCGACCGCTCGCTGATTCAGGTCCGGCGACCCGCGCCGGTGGCGCAGTTCCCCAGCGAGCGCGTACTCAAGGAAGTGATCGATGGAATCCGTGCGCTCTGACGCGGACGCCTCACAGGGCGACTCCGCGCTGACGGTGAAGATCCTCGTGGCCGGTGGTTTCGGCGTCGGCAAGACCACCCTGGTCAGCGCGGTCAGCGAGATCCGCCCGCTGCGCACCGAGGAGGCGATGACCGAGAAGAGCATCGGGATCGACGACACCACCGCCGTCGCGGCCAAGACGACGACGACGGTGGCGATGGACTTCGGGCGGATCACCCTGCCGAACGGCCTCGTGCTGTTCGTGTTCGGGACGCCCGGCCAGGACCGGTTCTGGTTCATGTGGGACGAGCTGGCCAAGGGAGCGCTCGGCGCCGTCGTCCTCGTGGACACCCGGCGCCTGGCCGACTGCTTCGCGTCCGTGGACTACTTCGAGCGGCGCGGGCTGCCGTTCATCATCGGCGTGAACCGGTTCGACGGGGCGGGGCGGCACACGGCCGAGCAGGTCCGCGACGCCCTCGACCTGTCGCCCGACATCCCGGTGATCTCCTGCGACGTGCGCGACCGGGAGGACGCCAAGCAGGTGCTCATCACGCTCGTCGAGCACATCATGCGCACGATGAGCAGCCGCCAGGCGACGATCAGCTACTAGCGCGGCCGAACGACCGAACGGCCCGACGGCCCCCGCGGCAGTGCCGCGGGGGCCGTCGCACGCTGATCTTTGTCCTCTGGCTGGAAAAAGTTGAGATGATCTAGAAGAAAGGTCTTCTCAGAGCGGCGAAAGCCGGTTACCTTCTCGCCAAGCCCTGCGACCCGGGGCCCGGCCAGGAGAGGACGGCGTGATGCGCATGTCGGCTCGTCCGCAGAACGTGCATCAGGCACGCCTGCTGCGGCTCCTGCGCGACGAGGGCCCGCGCTCGCGCGCCGAGCTGGGCGACGTCGTCAGGCTGTCGCGGTCGAAGCTGGCCGTGGAGCTCGACCGGCTCGTCGAGCTCGGGCTGGTGGAGGGCGCGGGGCTGGCCGCGTCCCGGGGCGGGCGGCGGTCCGGGATCGTCCGGCTGTCGCCGCGGCTGCGGTTCGTGGCGTTCGACATCGGCGCCACCTCGATCGACGTCGCCGTCACCGACGGCGAGCTGGAGGTGCTCGGCCACGTCGGCGAGCAGTGCGACGTGCGGCAGGGCGCGACCGTCGTCCTCGAACGGGCCCTGGACCTGCTCGGCAAGCTGCGCGACGAGGGCCTCATCCCGCAGGTGCACGGCACCGGCATCGGCGTCCCCGGGCCGGTCAGCTTCCGGGACGGCATGCCGGTCGTCCCGCCGATCATGCCCGGCTGGGACCGGTTCCCCGTCCGGGACGCGATCGGGCAGGAGCTCGGCTGCCCCGTGCTGGTCGACAACGACGTGAACCTGATGGCGCTCGGCGAGCTGCACGCCGGGCTCGCCCGCTCCGTGGACGACTTCCTGCTCGTCAAGATCGGCACCGGGATCGGCTGCGGCATCGTCGTGGACGGCGCCATCTACCGCGGCGTGTCCGGCAGCGCCGGCGACATCGGCCACATCCGCGTGGACGACGACGGCCCGACCTGCGCCTGCGGCAACGCGGGCTGCCTGGAGGCGTTCTTCGGCGGCGCGGCGCTCGCGCGGGACGCCGCCGCGGCGGCGGCCTCGGGGGAGTCGCCGCGGCTCGCCGCGCTGCTGCAGACGCACGGGGAGCTGACCGCCGAGCACGTCGGCGAGGCCGCGGCGGCGGGCGACCCGGTCGCCGTGCGGCTCATCCGGGAGGGCGGCCGGCACGTCGGGCAGGTCCTCGCCGGGCTCGTCAGCTTCTTCAACCCGGGCCTGGTCATCATCGCGGGCGGCGTCGCCGGGCTCGGCCACGCGCTGCTCGCCGAGATCCGCAGCGTCGTCTACCGCCGGTCCGCGCCGCTCGCGACCGGCAACCTCCCGATCGTGCTGTCCGAGCTCGCCGGGACCGCCGGCGTGGTCGGCGGCGCCCGGCTCATCAGCGACCACGTCTTCTCCTTCTCCGCCGCCTGACCCGTCCCGAAACCGTCCCCGTTCCCTTATCGGCTCCCGCCCCCGAGGAGGCCCGATGGGCTCGTCCGAACCCGAACCGCTGCTGGTGATGCGCGGCATCGTCAAGCAGTTCCCCGGCGTCCGCGCGCTGGACGGCGTCGACCTCGACGTGCGCCCCGGCGAGGTGCACTGCCTGCTCGGGCAGAACGGCGCCGGCAAGTCGACGCTCATCAAGGTGCTCGCGGGGGCGCACCAGCCGGACGCGGGCGAGATCGTCTTCGCCGGCGCGCCGGTGCGGCTGGCCGGGCCGACCGCCGCGATGCGGGCCGGCATCGCGACCATCTACCAGGAGCTGGACCTGGTGGACGGCCTGTCGGTCGCGGAGAACATCTTCCTCGGCCACGAGAAGGCGAGGTTCGGGTTCACCCGGCGCGGCGACGCCGAGCGGGCGGCGCGCGAGCTGCTCGGCCGGCTCGGGCACGCCGAGATCCCGCCGCGCCGCGAGGTCGGGCGGCTGCCGGCGGCGGGCAAGCAGGTCGTCAGCATGGCCCGCGCGCTGTCGCACGACGCGCGCCTCATCGTGATGGACGAGCCGTCCGCCGCGC
Source organism: Actinomadura sp. KC06 (assembly GCF_004348735.1). Taxonomy (GTDB): domain Bacteria; phylum Actinomycetota; class Actinomycetes; order Streptosporangiales; family Streptosporangiaceae; genus Spirillospora. The sequence continues at coordinate 2,086 of NZ_SMKT01000234.1, read as the reverse complement.
TCGCGCACGACGAGGTGGACAACCTGTTCCGCATCATCCGGGAGCTGACCGGCGCGGGCGTCGCGGTCGTCTACATCTCGCACCGGCTGGAGGAGATCCGCCAGATCGGCGACCGGGTGACCGTCCTCAAGGACGGACGGGCCGTCGCCGTCGGACTGCCCGCGCGCACAACGTCCACCGGCGAGATCGTGTCGCTGATGACGGGACGCGACGTCGAGTACGCCTTCCCGGAACGTTCCGAAACGCCGCGCGGCGACCGTCCGGAGATCCTCCGCGTCGAGAACCTGACGCTGCCCGGATCGTTCGAGGACGTGTCGCTCACCGTCCGCGCGGGCGAGATCGTCGGGCTCGCCGGGCTGGTCGGGTCAGGGCGCTCGGAGATCCTGGAGACGATCTTCGGAGCGCGGCGGCCGGCCCGGGGGCGGGTGCTCGTCGACAGCCGTCCGGTCCGTCCCGGCGACACGGGCGCGGCGGTGCGGCGCGGCATGGGCATGGCGCCGGAGGAGCGCAAGAGCCAGGCGCTGATGCCGGACGGCAGCGTCGCCGGGAACGTCAGCGTCGCCGGGCTGTCCCGGTACGCGTCGTTCGGCTGGCTCGACCGCCGCCGCGAGCTCGCCGACGTGCGCCGCCAGATCCAGGCGCTCGACATCCGCCCGCCCGACCCGGGACGTCCCGTCGTGACGCTGTCGGGCGGCAACCAGCAGAAGGTCGTCCTCGCCCGCTGGCTCCTCGGCGCCGCCGAGAAGGACGCGGTCGGGCTGCGGCTGCTGATCCTGGACGAGCCGACCCGCGGCGTGGACGTCGGCGCCCGCGCCGAGCTGTACGCGCTGATCCGCGACCTGTCCGGACGGGGCATCGGGGTCCTGCTGGTGTCCAGCGAGGTCCCCGAGGTGCTCGGGCTCGCCGACCGGGTCCTCGTCGTCCGCGACGGGCGGGTGGTGCACACCGGCGACGCCCGCGACCTCGACGAGGCCGCCGTCCTCAACATGATCATGGAAGGGAGCGCCCTGTGACCAAAACCCGTCACTCTGGGGGGACGACCCCCCAGGCCCCCCGGAAGGGCACAGGGCTGAACGAGCGCGACGGGGCCCTCGTCTCCCTGACGAAGAAGGTCGGGAACGGCGGGCCGGCCGGAGTCGGCGAGATCCGGCATCTCGGGCTGGTCGCGGCGCTGGTGCTGCTGTGCGCGGCCGGGCTGATCACCGAACCGGAGAACTTCGCGACGACCGGGAACGCGGTCGGCGTCCTCGTGCTCGCCGCCACCATCGGCGTGATCAGCGTCGGCCAGACGTTCGTGATCATCGGCGGCGGGATCGACCTGTCGGTGGGGTCGGTGATGGCGCTGGCGTCGGTGTGGGCGACGACGGTCGCGACGCAGTCGTACGGCCCGGCGGTGATGGCGATGTGCGCGATCCTCGTCGGGACCGGGTCGGGCGTCGTGACCGGGCTGCTGATCTCCTACGGGCGGATGGTCCCGTTCATCGCCACGCTCGCGATGCTCGTCGCCGCGCGGGGGCTGGCGCAGCGGATGTCGGACCGCAAGACGCAGCTGATCCGCCCGGAGAACGACGCGATCGAGGCGCTGTCCACGACGAAGCTGATCGGGCTGCCGCTGCTGGTGTACATCTTCGCGGCCGTCGCCGTCGCCGGGTGGCTGCTGCTCAACCGCACCACGTTCGGCCGCCGGACGTTCGCGGTCGGCGGGAACCGGGAGGCGGCGCGGCTCGCGGGCATCGACGTCCGCCGGCACACGCTGCTGCTGTACGCGCTGTCCGGGTTCTGCTGCGGCATCGCCGCGATCATCATCATGGCGCTGACCACCACCGGCTCCAGCACCCACGGCGAGCTGTACGAGCTGGACGCGATCGCCGCCGTCATCATCGGCGGGACGCTGCTGACCGGCGGCCGCGGCACGATCGCCGGGTCCATCCTCGGCGTGCTGATCTTCACCCTCATCACCAACCTGTTCATCCTCAACGGCCTGCAGACCAGCGACCAGCTCATCGCCAAAGGCGTGATCATCGTGATCGCCGTGCTGCTGCAACGCCGCGGGCTCCGCTCGCCCGCCTGACCACCCCGTCCACCC
>NZ_SMKT01000233.1 GCF_004348735.1 Actinomadura sp. KC06 | reverse complement strand
GCCCCCGCCGCTCTGGGGCGACCCCGGCCACGTCCAGAACCTGCTGGGCGACCGGGTCACCGACATCACCACCGAGCGCCGCACACTCCAGGTCGACGCGTTCGGCAAGCCCGAGGACTTCCGCGACTACTTCAAGGCGTACTACGGCCCCACCATCGCCACGTACCGCCACATAGCCGAAGATCCAGAAAGGGTGCTAGCCCTGGACCAAGCCCTGACGACCTTGGCCCATGACCACACCCAATCCACCTCCCCCTTCACCCTGAACTGGGAATACCTCCTCGTCACGGCCCACCGAACCTCCAACTGACCCGCCCCGGGTCAGCCGGAGCCGGTGGTGGCGGGGGTCGTGGTGAGGTCGCCGGGGGTCTGGGTGCGGTATTCGGTGATCTTGGTGTTCAGGTTGGTGAGGTTGCGGCTGTAGTCGCGGGCGGCCAGCCAGAACTTGTAGATGATGATGAGTTCGAAGGTGAGGAGGCCGGCGGCGCTGGCGGCGACCACCGGGATGATGGCGCCGGAGATGGCCGCGGCGGCGATGGGGGCGACGATGAAGACGCCCATCTGGAACTCGATGCCGCTGAACAGGTGCGGGCGGATGCGTCCGGCCATGAGGACGTTGCGGACGCGGATGTACCAGGGAAAGCGGCGGTAGAAGCCGCTCTGGAGGGCCGCGTTGGCGGGGTCGTCGCCGACGACGCGGTCCTCCATGTCGGCTTCGGGGTCGTCGGCGAAGGCGCCTTCGGCGGAGCGGAGGTCCTCGTCGACGTGGCCGTTGGCGCGCTGGGCCGCGGCCTCCAGGGAGTGCGCCTCCTCGCGGGCCGCGGTGAGGGTGTCGCGCATCTGGGCGCGGATCTTGTAGATCTCCAGGGCGTCCATGTAGCGGAGCATGTCGAGGAACACGACGGCGAGGGCCGTCCAGATGTAGGCCTCGTTGCCGGTGGCGTGGTACTGGCCGCCCATCAGGGCGATCGCGCAGGCCAGGACGCGGACGCGGTCGAAGATGTAGTCGAGCCAGGCGCCGAACACCGAGCCGGTGCCCTTCAGGCGGGCGATCTTGCCGTCCATGCAGTCGAGGGTGAACGACAGGTGGTACAGCAGGGCGCCGGCGAGCAGCCACGGCCAGGAGGCCACGGCGAAGCAGGCGCCGGCCGCGAGGCCGAGGACGAGGGCCCCGACGGTGAGCTGGTTCGGGGTCACCCGCGTCCGGTTGGCGGTCAGCTTGACCAGCCTGGACGCGAGCGGGTCGACCAGGAGAACCGTCCACCAGGCGTCACGCGCCTTGTACGTCCGTTGCCGAACGTCGTCGAGCGTGAAGTTCGCCATGGAGTGCCCTTTCGTCGTCGGAAGCCGTCCGATGGTATCGGCTGTCCGGTTGTGGACTCCGGCATTGTCTCCGACTCGTGATTGTGCGTACGGATGATCACCGTGACCGTGGGTAGCTTCTGGTGATGCTTGTCCGGCCCGTCCTGTTTCACTTGCCTTTCGCCTGCGTACTGGCGGTGGCGGCGGCCGTTCGGGTCGTCGCGGTGATGGGGTATCCGTCGCCGATGTGGTTCGGTGACTCGCCCGGATACCTGACGGCGGCGGTCGAGTTCGAGCCCAGCGAGACGCGTCCGTCCGGGTACGCGCTGCTGCTCTGGGCGATCAAGCCGTTCCACAGCTTCACGTTGATGGTGTCTGTGCAGCACGCCGTCGGGCTTCTCACGGGTGTGCTGGTCTATGCGCTGGTCTGGCGTGCCGGGCGGGCGGCTTGGCCGGACGGAAATGGCCGGCTGGTGGGCGTGCTCGGGGCGCTGCTGACGGTTCCGGTGCTGCTGCCGGTGCACCAGGTCGCTCTTGAGCACATGCTCATGTCGGATTCGTTCTTCGCGTTCCTGCTGCTCGCGGCGGTGGCGGCGGTGCTGTGGCGGCGCCGGACGACATGGTGGCTGGCCGCGCTCGCCGGGCTGCTCGCGGGATTCGCGGGCATCACCAGGACGGCGGGGTTGCCGCTGATCGCGGTGATCGTCGTCGCGATGGCGCTGCGGCGGGCGGGGTGGCGGGCCTGCGGCGTGGTCGTGGCGGCGTTCGCGGTGCCGGTCGCCGGATACATGCTCTGGTTCCATTCGGCGTACGGCGAGTACAAGCTGGCCAAGGCCGAGCAGGTGTGGCTGTACGCGCGCACCGCGACGTTCGCCGACTGCGGGGTCATCGACCCGCGGCCCGAGCTGGAGATCATGTGCCCGGAGCGCAGTGATCCGCGGATCTCGCGGCCGTTCGCCGCGATGTGGACGGCCGACTCCGCGTTCCGCGACATCCCCGGCTGGATCTACGGGGAGCGGGGCAACAGGCTCGCCGGCGAGTTCTCGCGGGAGGCCATCAAGGCGCAGCCCGTCGACTATGCGAAGGTCGTCGTCCACGACACGCTCCGGGCGTTCGAGTGGGAGCGCAAGCCGTATCCGACGCCGTGGACGTGGCGGCAGTACGAGTTCCCCGAGGGCGAGGCGTGGGCCGACGAGCAGGCGGAGATCGCGGCGAAGTACGACCCCGGTGGCAGTGGCCGGACGAGGGTCGTCGAGCCTTGGGCCGGACGGATGCTGGCCTATCAGGACAATGTCGTGCTGCCGGGCACTGTGCTTGGCGTTCTGCTTCTTGGTGGGCTCGGCGGGGGGCTGCTGTATCTCCGGTCCGGCGGGCGGTGGCGTCCGCGCCGCGCCGCCTGGCACTGGGGGACGGGCGCCCTCCTCCCGTGGGGGACGAGCCTGGCGCTGCTCGTGATCCCGGCGGCGACGGCCGACTTCGACTACCGGTACGTGCTGCCCGCCGTCCCGTTCGCCTGCGTGGCGCTCGGGCTGGCGGTGCTTCCGCCGCCGCGGCCCGCGCCCGTCCAGGAGAGCCTGGAAGAGGACAGCCGGGAGAAGGTGGACGCGGAGCGGGGCTGACGCCGCTCAGCCGGACGTCCCGAACACCCTGTCGACGGTCCGGGACGCGGCCTTGCCGTCGTCCAGCGGGCAGAAGCGGTCGACGAAGTCGCGGTAGCGGTCCCGGTGGCCGGCGGTGGCCGACCCGACGTCGCGGATCGCGTCGATCAGGTCGTCGGACGTCTCGACCAGCGGGCCGGGCGCCTCGGCCTCGAAGTCGAAGTAGAAGCCGCGGAGCCGGTCCCGGTAGTCGGCCAGGTCGTAGGTGAAGAACAGCATGGGACGGCCCGTGTTGGCGAAGTCGAACATCACCGACGAGTAGTCGCTGATCATCAGGTCGGAGATGAGGTACAGCTCGGTGATGTCGGGGTACAGGGACACGTCCCGGACGAAGCCGTGCTCGTCCTCGGCGACGCCGTCCACCACGTTGGTGTGCAGCCGGACGAGCAGGACGTGGTCGTCGCCGAGCGCCGCCCGCGCGCGTTCCAGGTCGAGGCGCATGTCGAACCTGTACCGGCCGCGGCTGTAGTACTGGTCGTCGCGCCACGTCGGCGCGTACAGCACGACGCGCTTGCCGTCCGGGATGCCGAGACGTGCCCTGACCTGCGCGGCGACCGCGCCGGCCTCGGGGCTGTGCAGCAGGTCGTTGCGCGGGTAGCCGACCTCCAGCATCTCGCCCTTGAACGAGAACGCGCGCCGGAAGATCTCCGTGCTGAACGGGTTCGGCGACAGCAGATGGCTCCACTCGGGCACCGAGGGCCCGGCGGACTTCGACTGCAGCGCCTTCTTCATCCCGGGCGTGTAGGCGAAGTGCACCTCCTTGATGTCCTTGCCGATCTTCTTCAGCGGGGTGCCGTGCCAGGTCTGCAGGACGACCTGGTCCGGATGCCGCCGGAACGCGTCGCCGAGCCGGTGGTTCGTCACGATGTAGCGGGACGTGGCGAGCGCCTCGTTCCACTCCCTGCCGTTCAGCCGGACGGCCCGCAGGCTGCTCGGCAGCTCCACCTGCGCGTCGTTGACCACCCACAGCTGCTCCAGGTCGGTGCCGCGGCGCAGCAGTTCCTGGTGGACGGCCTTGGGGCTGTCGGAGTATTGGCGTCCGCTGAAGCAGGAGAACACGACGGCGTCGCGCAGCCCGTCGCGGTCGACGCGGCGGCGGGCCTCCTCACGGTGCTTTGCGCCCTCGCTCTTCTCCTCCTGGGACACGTCGCCGGTCACCGACACGGCGAGCCGCCCGTCGCTGCCCTCCAGCTCGTAGCCGCGCCGCGCCACCTCCAGCGGCCCCGGCAGGCGCTGCTGCGCGGGCGCGGTCAGCCGGACGGTCAGCGCCCGGCCGCCCGGCGGGCGGAACAGCACGTCCCAGCGGCCGGGGCGGAGCGGCAGGACGCCCGCGACGCTCGGCACCGCCGCCACCGGCACCTCCGCGCGCAGGACGCCGGACGCTGGATCGGCGACGAGGTCGAACGCGTAGTCCTTGCGGCGGCCCCGGCCGCGCAGCACGATCTGCCCGCCGTCGTGGGCGGTGTGCGTCGCGGTGAGCGTCAGCGTGCCGTCCGGGCGCCAGGCGCAGTCGTCGACGACGAGACGGGTACTGGTGCGGCGGATGCGCAGGTAGCCGCTCGGCCCGCGGCCCGCGCCGACCTCCAGGGTGCCGAACGTCCGCTCGACGTCGTCCACGCCCTCGGCGAGGACCAGCGGGCGGCCGTCGACGGAGACCGTCCAGTCGCGGGTGTCGTCGATCCAGTCGGGCGGGATCGGGGAGCCTTCGAGGGCTCCCGTGTCGACGCGCGCCGTGAACCCGTCCTCTGTGGTGGTGATGGGGACGGGGATGCGGTCGTCGCCGAGTGTCAGCTCCAGCTCCCGCGGCGCCTTCCCGGCTGCCGTCACCTCGATGACCAGGGCGTCGCCGTCCCAGCGCAGCGCCGTCGCCTTCACGACGACCTTCTCGACCTTGACGACGAGCCGGCCGTCCTCGATCAGCGGGACGACCCGGACGTCATCGGTGACGTAGCGGTAGGGCGGGTGCGCGCCGCTGCCGGAGCTGCCGCCGCGCAGCGGGCCCCGCCGGAACACGCCCGCGTTGAACACCGACGCCTCGACGTCCCACTCGCCCTCGACCCACCGGCCGCGGTCGCGGAGCCGCGCCGCGTCGAACCCGAACTCGAACCCGGAGAAGCCGGACTTCTTCCCGGGTTTCGGGACCTGCCGGGCCCGCACCACGATCCTCCGCTTGCCGGACCGCAGCGTCATCGTCTTCACCGACGTCCAGCGGCGCCGGTTGCTGACGGAGTTGATGTACGCCTCGCCGGTGACGGTGAGCCGGTCGCCGTCCCAGGCCACCGTGTGGACGCGGCCCCGCAGCCGGACCTCGTCGCGGGCCCGGTAGACGTCGCGGGGGACGCCGAGCTTGGCGTCCTTCCAGTACGGGTACACGACGTACCGGCGCAGCGGGTCGCGGACGATCGACGGCGACGCCTTCCCCCGCTCGTACCGGACGACCTTCACCAGCTCGGACGTGTGCCCGGTGGTCGCGAGGTGCCATTTCAGCCGGGTCAGCGCGGGCGCGTCCGCGAGCACCTTCGCCGGGACCCCGGACGCGTACGCGGCGGCCTGCGCGACGACCTGGTCGCGTTCCCCGGCGGGCACGTCGGGCAGCGCGTCCAGGAACACGCGCAGGTCTTCGTCGACGGCGAGGAGCTGGAACCGCTGCCGCGACTTGGCGTGGCCGTACTCCTCCAGCCAGGTGGTGGCGAGGGTGACGGCGCCGAACCCGTCCGCGATCTCCTGCGCCTCCGTCGTCGGCGCGAACCGGTCGTTGTGGCGGTGCAGGACGACGTCCGGCAGGACGTCGATCGACGCGGCGAGATGCAGCGCCTGGATCGTGGCGGGCAGGTCGTCGTACCGTCCGATGTCGGGGAACGCCGGCTTGGTCGCCGTCCAGAACGAGCGCCGGAACAGCTTTCCGTAGATCGTCCGGTCGCGGATCAGGTCGGGGCTGTGGCGCAGGTCGGTGCCCATGGCGGGAGCGGCGATCGCCTCGCACGGACGCCACTGCGACACCTGGCCCGTCCAGGCGCGGACGGCGTCGCGCCCGACCGCGATGTCGGACCCGGACCGCTCCAGCGCCGCCGCCAGCGTCGCGACCGCGTCCGCCGGGAGCTCGTCACCGCCGTCGACGAACAGCAGGAAGTCGCCGTCGCTCTCCTCGACGCCCAGGTTGCGCGCCGCGCCCCGGCTCAGCGCGCCCTGCCGGACGATGCGGAACCGGTCGTCGGGGACGGCGGTCTCGGCGGTGGCGCCCGCGCCGTCGTCCATGACGAGGACGTCGAGCTCGGCGTGCGTCTGGGCCGCGAGCGACTCCAGGGTGGCGTCCAGGGAATCCCCGGCTCCGTGGGAGAGCACGATCACGCTGATCCTGCTGGCGGGCAAAGCGGCCCACTCCTTCGATCACTCGGCCGGCCGGGCGGCGTTGCCGGGCCGGGGGGACGGCGGGTTCGCGCGGCGGGCGCGGCGGGGCGCCGCGGGCGGCCGCGGGTCACTGCGGCGGGTTCGGGACCTTCTCGCCGAGGAACATCCGCCGGACGGCGCGCTCGGCCGCGTGCCCGTCGTCCCACGGGCAGAACCGGGCCTTGAAGTCGGCGCGGTCCTTGGCGGCGGCGTCGCTCCACGCGGCCCGGGACACGAACGCGTCGACCAGCTCGTCCTCCGTCGCGGCGACGACGCCGGGCGGGGTCTCCATCAGGTCGAAGTTGACGCCGCGGGTGAGCCGGTAGGTCTCCCAGTCGTTGGCGTAGATCACGATCGGCTTGTCGAGGTTGGCGTAGTCGAACATGACGGACGAGTAGTCGGTGAGCAGCACGTCCGAGGCGATCATGAGGTCCTCGACGGACGGGTGCCCGGACACGTCGATGACCCGGTCCTCCGGCCAGCCCATGTCCGCCGCCATGTTCTTGATCTTGTAGTAGTAGTGCGCCCGCAGCAGCAGCACATGGTCGTCGCCGAGCTGCTCCATGACCCGTCCGATGTCGAACATGGGGCTGTAGCGGCGCTGGTAGTCGCGGTGCGTCGGCGCGTACAGGATCGCGGTCGCGCCGTCGGGGACGGCGAGCTCGTCGCGCAGCCTGGCCCGCAGCTCCGCGTCGTGCCCGGCGGTCACCAGCCGGTCGTTGCGCGGGTAGCCGATCTCCAGCATCTCGTAGCCGCAGGGGAACCCGCGCTGCCACGCCTCCGTCGACAGCGGGTTGGACGAGATGAGGAAGTCCCACCGGTCGGAGCGCTTGATCAGGGCCTTGAAGTCCATGTCGTTCGCGCCGACCGGATACTCCATCTGGTCGAGGCCCATCTTCTTCAGCGGCGTGCCGTGCTGCGTCATCAGGTGCACCTGCTCCGGCCGCTTCACGTAGAAGTCGGGGAAGTTGACGTTGTTGACGAAGTACTTCGCGCGGGCGAGCGTCCGGTAGTAGTCGGCCGACCCGGTGACGACGTACTCGACGCCGTCCGGCATGGTCGGCCGCGCGCCCGGCTTCACCACCCAGACGGGGTTGATGTGCGGGGCCAGCTCGCGGACCTTCTCGTAGATCGCCGCCGGGTTGCACGCGTACCCGCGGTACCAGTACGCCGCGAACACGGCGAGGTTCTCGTCGATCGGCAGCTTGCGCTGCATCTGGTAGTAGCGGTCCTTCGCGAGGTCCTTCGAGGCCCGGACGCCGCGCTTGCCGAGGCGGCCGACCTTGCGGGTCCGCCGCTTGGTCGTCTTGACCTTGGACTCGGTCGCCCGGACGCGCACGAACCCCTTGTAGTCGTTCGCCTTGATCGCCCGGTGCTTGTCGGCGAGGTACGGCTTGTCCTCGGGGTCGGGCGGGACGTGCCCGTCCGGCTCGTGCCGGTGGTAGGTGTTCGACATCTCGGCGAAGAACCGCGGCTTCTCCGACTCGTGGACGCGGTCCTCGCGCTCGATGATGACGAGCAGGTGCCAGATCGTCCGATCGAACATCAGGTTCCGGAACGGGTCGGCGGCGGCGCCCATCCCGTCCATGAACTCGAAGATGCGGTCGTACTGCGCGAACGCGTCGAAGTGCTTGGCGCCGGTGGTCTTGGTGATCGCCCCGTGCCGGCGCTGCCGGTAGATGTAGCAGACCCGGTCCAGCAGGCTGAGCCGCTCGGCGGCCATCAGGATCGGGTAGGTGACGTTGACGTCCTCGTAGTAGCCGCCGCTGAACCGCAGCCCGAGACCGAGCAGGAACTCCCGGCGGATCGCCTTGTTCCACGCGGTCATCATCATCTCGAGGACGCTCGGGCGCTCTTCGAGGGTGAACACGTCGGGGGCGGGCGGCTCGCGGAACAGGTGGTTGATGATGCTGCGCTTGACCTTGCCGTTCCAGTACGAGCGCGCGTAGTCGAAGACGAGCACGTCGGGACGGGTCTCGGCGAGCCGGTCGTAGATCGCGCGGACGGCGCCCTCGGTGGCGTAGTCGTCGCTGTCGAAGAACCAGACGTAGTCGCCGGTCGCCATGTCGAGGCCGATGTTGCGGGCGTGGCCGAGCCCGACGTTCTCCTCGAGGTGCCGCACCCGGACGCGCGGGTCGCGCTCGGCGAACTCGTCCAGAATCTCCCCGCAGCCGTCCGGCGAATGATCATCGACCGCTATGACCTCTAGGTTCGGAATGTCCGGGTCAAGGATGGAATCGAGGCACTGCCGGATGTACCCCTGCACTTTGTGCACGGGCACGATGACGCTCAAGGAGATGGTGTGGTCACTGCTCACGCGTTGGCCAATCGACTACTCGGTGATTCTGGACTATACCCGCAAGTGTAGGCAAAAACTTATGTCGTGCCTTGTGAGGGCTTCAGAAGCCGGCGGGCTTCGGGCTCAATGGCCCATCTGGTCAACCGCACCACAGGGGCCGTGGTGAGGACCACGCCGAGGGCGAGACCACAGGCGGTGACGAGGACGAGCCCGGCCGGGCTCCGGAAGAACGGGTCGTCGAGGACGCCGCCGTACTGCAGCGGCTTGATGACGAGGCCGTGCAGGAGGTAGACGTACATCGTCCGCGTCCCGAGCCGGGTGTACCAGGCCCGCCCGCGCGGGACCGCCGCGAGGAACGCCGCACCGAGGACGAGCGCGAACACCATGGCCAGCAGCCGGTACGACACGCCCTCCGGCATGCTGAAACCCATCTGCTCGTAGCCGCGGTTCCACAGCCGGACCCCGTGCTCGATCTTCGGGACGACCGTCCCGCGCTCCCAGACGTAGGCGACCGGAAGCGCGGCCAGCAGCACGAACGCGCCCGCCCAGCGCGTCCAGCCGCGGCTGCGCAGGGCCTCGACGGGCCCGGGCCTGCTCCCCGCCCCGCCCGGCCCGGAAGCGATGGTCAGGCCCAGGACGAAGAACGGCAGCAGCCCGGCCGCCCGGCACAGCGTCGGATCGGAATTGAAACTCCAGCTCCCGGCGATCAGGCTCAACGCGACCGCCGTGGCGACCGGATACCGCAAATGCGCCCACAGCGGCGCGCTCAGCCGCCACAGCACGAGCGCGACGAGAAACCACATCAGGAACTGCGGCCGGAAAAACTGGTGCAACCGGAATTCATCGACTTTGATGAAGACCAGCAGCCGGTACAGGACGTTGAAAATGGCGAACGGGATGATCAGCGTCGGGAAAATGCCGCGGAATTTGTCGGTCGAGCGCATGAAGCCGCGGGAGAAGTAACCGGAGACGAACACGAACAGCGGCATGTGGAACGCGTAGACGACGGTGTAGGCCGCGTTCGCCGCGTTGCTGTCCTTCCGGAACACCTCCCAGACGTGGCCGAGCACCACCAGCATGATCAGGAAGAACTTGACGTTGTCGAAGTAGGCGTCGCGCCGCCTGGGTGCGGCGGGGGCGGTCCGGTCGCCGGTCGCTCCGGAGCCGGTCGCTCCGGGCGCGGTCGCGTCCGGCGCGGCGGCGGGCGGCCCGTCGCCGGGCGGCGGCGGGTGGTGGGGTGAGCGG
>NZ_SMKT01000232.1 GCF_004348735.1 Actinomadura sp. KC06 | reverse complement strand
GTGGTCGGCGGCTGCGAGTCGTCGCAGACCCCGAGGTCACGCCACAGGGTGGGGGTGGCGGCCGGGTTCCAGCCTGCGCCCGTGTGGGCGGTGTGGGCGACGCGGGCCTCGTAGCCGCGGCCGCTGTAGGTGACCTTGGTCCCGGCCGCGTAGCTGCCGCCCTCGCCCCATGCGGGGTAGGTGCAGACGGCCAGGGAGGACGGCTGGGCGGACGACGGCGCGGACAGCACGACCAGCGCGACGGCCGACAGCAGCACCGCCGTGATCGCCGAGGCCAGAGCAGCCGTGGCCGCGGACCAACGTCTGTGCATGAAACCGAAACGCTTGGGGGGGTGGTGTTTCACGGGACTCCTCGGCAGGACGGGGGGCACTGAGGAGCCGGTGCAGAGCCAGACACAAGTCCCGGACGGGACTCTCCCAAGCGCATGGCACAAAACCGGCATGGACGCCAGTAGCAGAGTACCGGCGCCATTCCGGACCGGGAAGCCCTCTAACCCGGGGGCATGGGCTGGGCCGGACGGTCGGACGGGGCGCAGCCGAAGGGATTGTCAATGATGTAGCGCCAATGACCGCGGGATCCACGGCGGGCGACGTCGGTGGCCGTCCCCTCGATGTGGACCGGACGTCCGGCACGGTCCACACCGTCGATTACCCAGTCGACGATCAGCAACGCGACCTCTCCGGCCGTGTAGACGTGCCGGGGGCGCACCGTGATCGGCACTCCGAGGTGCATGAACTCCGTGTTGGCGGCGAGGGCGTCTGCACCGGTGAGCGGCGAACCCGGCTCGGGGACGAACACCGCGCCGTCCTCGTACACGTCGGCCAGCGCGGCCGGGTCGCCGCTGTTGAACCGCTCCGCGAACACGAACGGGACGTCCTCGGGACGGTCGGCAAGTGGGCGCATGGTCATCCTTCGCGGTAGACAGACATGACACCGCCCGGACGCTAGGAGGCCGCTTCGTGACTAACCAAACGGTTGGCCGTCCAGGGCTGCCCGCCGATCCACGGGCGGACGTCGCCGAGCCGAGCACGTCCTGCCCGGTAGAGATCACGCTGGACGCGCTTCGCGGACGCTGGACGACGCTCATCGTCCGCGAACTTCTCCGGCACGACCATTCATTCAGCGAGCTGCGCCAGGCCCTGCCCGCGCTCTCGGACAAGGTCCTGGCGGACCGCCTGGCGCACCTCGTCCGCTCGCAGGTCGTCGACCGTCAACGCGAGCCGGGCTGGCCGCCGCGCACCCGATACACGCTGACCCCACATGGCCGCGCCCTAGGCCCGGTACTGCAAGCCCTCTGGGACTGGGGCAGCGAGACGCCTCAACCCCCAGCCAGGGCGGCGACGAGCTGACCGGCCGGGGTTTCGGTGGCGTTCCGGAAGGACTCCCCGGCCCACAGGTTGACCCCGTCCGGGTCGCCCTGGGCAGCGGACGCCTTGCGCAACGGCGAGGTGACGAAATGGACGTCGGGATAAGCGGCGGGCGCATACGCGGAATGCTCGGTCAGGAACCGGTTGACGAGGCCACGCGCGAGCCGTCCACTGAACGCCCTGGTCATGGCAGTCGCGGTGAAGCGCGGATCGGCAAGCGCCGCCTTGTGGACGGCACTCGCACCACTCTCCGGACACCGCACGAACACCGTCCCCAACTGCGCAGCCGCGGCGCCGAGCGCGAGGACGTCGGCGACGTCCGCGGCCGTCCCCAGCCCGCCCGCCGCAATGAGCGGCTGCCGGGTAACGGCACGAACGCCCTGAAGCAACGTGCGCAACGGCACGGGATCGTCGGACGTGTTGGCGAACGACCCACGATGCCCGCCCGCCTCGCCCCCCTGGACGCAGAGCACGTCAGCGGCCGAAGCCCGCCGCGCCTCCTCAACCGTGGTCACCGTGACGATCACCACGGTTCCGCTGTCCTGGAAGGCGCCGATGAGGTCAGCGGACGGGCACCCGAACGTGAAACTCACAAACGCCGGAGGGGCGGACAGCAAATCGGCGACCTTGGCTTCATAGCCGTCATCACGGGCACCCGGAGTGCCCGGCAAGACACCCAGGCGTTCGGCGGCAGGGAGGAGCCGATCGCGGTAGGCGGCAACGGCGACCGGGTCGATCTCGTCGTCCGACGGCATGAAGACGTTCATCCCGAACGGCCGGGACGTCAGCTCCCGCGTCGCCGCGATGTCGGCGCGCATCGCCTCGACGGTCTTGTATCCGGCGGCGAGGAACCCGAGACCGCCCGCGTCCGACACGGCGGCCGCCAGCGCCGGAGTGGACGGCCCGCCCGCCATCGGAGCCTGCACGATCGGAAGCTCAGGCCACGGCGGCAGCGTCATGATCACCACGATAACGAAGCAGGCCGATCGTGGCGGGTGATCTACGGCTCGCAGGTCCAGTGGCGGAAGTCCTTGGTGCGGCTCCAGATCATCCGGGCGGTCTGGATGTTCCACTCCGGGTCGAGCGCCGCGGCGGGACCGGCCCCCAGCGCCAGCAGTTCAGGGTCGGAGAACTGGAACAGACCCCAGTACCGCACGCCGCGGGAGTTCGGCATCACCCACAGCGGGTCGAGGTAGGACAGGCATCGGACGAGCTTGACGGCCTCGTCGCGCTGCTCGGGAAACACCTCGGCGAGCCGCTGCTCCACCTGCGCGGCGGTCCAGGCGCGGCGCCGGACCGGCTCCAGTTCGGCCAGCGCGCGGCGGGTGCGGTGATCGGCCGTGCCGGTGATGGGAAGCGCGGCGAACGCTTGGAAGGCGACGAGCCGCTGCTTGGTGAACGGCCCGAACCAGGAGTCTTCGGGCAGCGGAATTCCCTTGCTTCGCAGCTGCCGCTGTAACTGCAGCGCACACGGGCCGTAGGTGCCGATCCCGATCGGCTCCGGACAGCCGTCGGTCGACGGGGAGCGCGGGCCGGTCGCGGCGGTGTCCGGGACGATCACCCCGTCGCCGGCGAAGGACAGCGACAGCACGGCACCCGCGGCGGCCAAGATCCAGCGACGGGCCCGCCCACCCAGGGGCGCCGCCCGGGGTGCGCGGCCGTGGAGGGACGGGCTTCCCGGCGGCGGGAGTGGCCGGACGCCGACACCCCCTGCCCGTTCCGAGCTCGATAACTCGGCTGCGGGAACGGCGGACGTCGCGGCGATGCGCCGCCGCACCCTGACCCACTCGTCCACCCGGTCGGCAGGGCAGCCGCACGCCCGGGTGAAGGCCATGACCTGCTCCTCGCGAGGCAGGTTGCGGCGGCGTGAACCGACCATCGCCTCGCCGGTGCTGCAAGGCAACGTGTCGCCCGCCAGGCGGGCGCGCCGCTCGAGTTCCCGGAATGACAGCCCCGACCATGCCTTCAGGGCACGCAACTGAGCCTTGAATTCCTCGACCGTCGTAATGTTCTCCGGGCTCGGGCCGGAAACGGTGTCCATACGTCGGTGTCCTCCTTAGCGTCCACCCGCGCTGACCTGTGTGGACACCTGCCGTGGACATTCGTGGACGTTTTCGCCCGATGTTTTGTCTTGACTTCCCCGCCAAGCCGATCAACAGTTGCCTCGTCCGGCGGATGATCAATGGTGGCATTCTGTGCCCGCGTCGGCATCCCCGGCCCTTGGAGGTCGACCGACTGTGGACAGACACAGGAATCCGCCGGCCGCCCTCGTGGCGACCAGAACCGCGACCTGGCCCGTCCTGGGTGGCCACAACACGTATCGGGGGCTCACCCACCGTGCCCGCAGCGCGGGGATCGACATCGCCAACCAAAGAAAGGCATCCACCCCGTGAAAAGGAATCGCATGCACAAGGGGATCGCATTTTCCGCCGCGGCCGCCGCCGCGCTCGCCCTGACCGCCGCGTCCCTCACACCGGCCGCCGCGTCGGCACCGACGGGCTTCCCGCCCTACGAGATCAAGATCCTGAGCCAGAGCGGCTCCGGGTGCGAGCGCGGCACCGTCATGGCGCAGATGTGGGACGAATTCGAAGCCTTCACCCTCACCTTCGCCGACTACACGGCCCGGGCGGGCGGCTCCTCAGAGCCCGCCGACGGTCGCAAGGACTGCCGGCTCCGTCTGGACATGGACTTCCAAAAGGGCTACTCCTACGCCATCTCGCAAACGGACTACCGCGGGACCTTCGAGCTTCAGTCCGGCGCGCGGGCCATCCTTAAGACCAACCACAACTTCCAGGACGGCCCGCAGAACGAATTGAAGACCCACGAAGCTCGCGGCCCCTATGACGACAACTTCCAGTTCACCGACACGGCGTCCCAGCTCGTGTGGCAACCGTGCGGCACGGAGCCGACGCTCGACATCACCACGGAACTGCGAGTTCTCCCGGGATTCGACAAGTCCAAGGTCAGCTCCGGCTTCATGAGCTCCTTCGACGGCAGCATCAAGCAGACCTATCACCTCAAATGGAAGCCGTGCCCCTGACCCACACGCTCCCTGCCGGGACTCACCCCGCTGTCACGCCCCTCGCCCACCTCCGCAGCGGGCGAGGGGACGCTCCTCGTCGCACTCAGTGACACGTCCCGTCCGTGCCGAGGACGGCCATGAACACGATCACGCCACCGACGAGCCACTGGCTGTAGGACGGCCAGCACCCCGTCTCGATCGCCCGCAACGCACGCACCGCCCGCTCCTCACTGCTAACCCAACCCGGGACGGGGTTCAGCGCCTTCTCACACGCCTGCTCCCACTCACCGATCAGCCAGCCACACGCGGCCTTCGGATCGGTGTGGACGGCCACGATGAACCGCGCCGACTTGATCAGCCAGTCGACCGTCCGCACCGGCGGCCGGTCCGGGCTGTTGAGGTCGAGCGTGTCGGTCTTCCCGAGCCGCTCCCACTCCCGTCCGGCACCCGACCACGCATAGCAGTGGTAATGCGTGGGCTGGACGCCCGCCCGCTTGGTCGTGTCAGGGGCGATCTGCTGCGTCATCGGAGTGGGTCACTTCCCGCCCATGTTGTTGCACTCCGGCGGGCAGCACGGCGACCGCTCGCCGTGCCAGAACTCCACGTCCACCCGGTACCCGGTCGCCTCCAGCTGCGGGATGGTGACCTCTAGCGCCTCACCGTTCAGCATGGCCTCGTCCTGGTACGGGACGTGGTGGATGTACTCGCCCGCGTGCTCCTCGCAGAACGCACCGTAATCCTGCGACCGCAGAATGAACGCGTGCCACGCCGGGTCCACGGGCGAGGTCGGCACGATCCGCTCCCACGCCCGTCCCTCCCGCCGAGCCCGGACGATCTCGGCCTGCGCCTTCAGAAAGACCAGCGCCTGCCCCATCATCCGCTCGGCGTAGCCGAGGGTGACGTGGTGGTAGCGCCGCAGGTCGTCGACCAGGAGGTTCCACACCTCGGGCGGGACGAGCTCACGCGGATCCTTGGCGGCCTGAGCCGCCCGGTCAGTGGTGATGGTCACGGTGCCCTCCAGCGGCGCGCGCCTCATCGTTGATGCCGCCGCTCCGGGTGCGCGCCTTCCGGCCCGGAGTGCGGAGTCTGGGGGAATGCCCGTCCACCGCCGCAAGCTCGCGCGTGATCGCGTCGAGCGCGCCGGCGATGTCGGACGCGGGCGCGATGGCGTGGCCGTTGGCCGCCCAGCAGAACCACCACCCGCCGTCGCGGAAGTCGCAGCCGATCTCGGCCGTCCGGCGCGGGCCGCCGTACCGGACGACGCTCACCCAGCTCACACCGCGCCGCTCGATCAGCCCGCCCGCCAGCTCCGGGTGCGCCCGCACACCCTCGTACAAGGCGGAGAGGTACTCGCGCCGCTCATTGCGCGGCGGCGCGTCCACGGTCCCCGCATGCCGTCCCTTGTCGAAACCCATCGGGTTCACCTCACTGTGTTCAGCCCGTCTCTTCGGCGGAGGGACGCGGGCGGTGCACCCGGGGGGACGGGGGTGCGCACCGCCCGCGCCTCCGGACCCGCCGGTCTAAGACCGGCGGCCCCGGGACCGGCGACCAACGCGGAGCCTCCCGGTGCCTCCGCGCGTCACCGGAACCTGGCGCGCAGCTCGGCGCGCTCGCCCTCCTTGACCAGCGCCACGCGCAATTCCTCGGCCGTGGGGCACATGACGGTCGGATCGACCCCCGCCGCCGGGTCATGCAGGCTCGCCACCCACTCCCCCAGCGACCCGTCCGCCCGCACGGCCCGCCAGAACCGATATCCGACGAATTCCGACCGAAGCCGGGCAATTGCCAGATCTTCGGGATGTGTGCGCGTCTCCATTGCCATGACCCTCACCTGTTTGCCGCTGGGTCTTTCTCGTGATTCACCAACGAGACTGATCGCACCGGCGTAAATTGTCCCGTGTCCGGAAGAAGTCGGGAAGATCTCGGAAGACAGGAGATCGCTCATGCCGCGGAAGCGGAAGCCGGAAGAACTCCCCCAGCCACGCACCAACATGTGGGACCTCATCGCGTGGTACCTGCGCTTTCTCAGGAATCAACGTGAGATCTCCGGGACCCAGATGGGCCAGGTCATGGGAGCCAGCACGACGGAGGTCTCCCGAATCGAGACGGGGCAGGTTCGGCTCGACGGAAAGCGCGCGGCGCTCGTCGACCGCAAGTGGAAAACTGGGGGCATTCTCGGACATTTGGTCTGGTACGCCAGCCTCGGCCACGACCCCGAATGGTTCTCGCAGTACAGGCAGCTCGAACGACGGGCACGGTTCATCCGCACTTTCCAAGCCCAGACGATCCCGGGTTTGCTCCAGATCGAGGACTACGCCCGCGCCCTGATCATGGGAGTTCCGACCCCCAACGTCGACGCAAGGCTCGCGAGCCGCCTGGAGCGGCAGGAGATCTTCTCGGCCGACCCTGCCCCGGAACTGGGAGTCATCGTCTCCCAGCACGCTCTTGAGTGGCCGGTCGGGAGTCCCGAGGTCATGAGGGCGCAACTCGCCGCGCTGCTGGAGGCGTCGGAACGCCACAGCGTCCGGGTGGTGCCTAAAACCTTCGAAACCGGGGCATATCCTGGCCTCGACGGCAGCTTCACCCTCATGTCCGGCGATGACTATGGGGAAGTGGCCTACACCGAGTCGCCCGAGGGCGGACGGTTGGTCTCCTCACCGCCGGACGTCAGGCTGTTCGCCGTACGATACGACCGCATATGCGGCAAGGCGCTACCCGAGGGTCCTTCGCGGGACCTGATACGCAAGGTGATGGAGGCGTTCAATGACCAATAACCCCGCGTGGCGCAAGTCCTCCTACAGCGGCGTTCAGGAGGGAGACTGCGTCGAGGTCGCAGACCTCACCCCACTGGTCGCGGTGCGAGACTCCAAGGACCCGCATGGCCCCAGACTCACCCTCAACACCGCCGCGTGGCACACACTCAGTCGCCGAATCAAGAACGGCGACCACGACCTCACCTGACTGGCCCTATACGCAATAGAGCGGATTGCATGATCACCTGGCGCAAGTCGACCCGCAGCGGCAGCAGCGGCAGCGAAAGCTCTTGCGTTGAAGTTGCAGGGCTGCAACGCGACATCGGTGTTCGAGACTCCAAGGACCCGGACGGGCCCAAGCTCACCTTCGCTCCCACCACGTGGCACACACTCACCCGCCAGATCAAAAACGGCGACCACGACCTGGCCTGACCCCCCTCCTACTCAACGAGCCCTCGACCTGATGCGGTCGGGGGCTCTGTGGTGTCTGGTGCGCCTGCGCGCTGGTCACCTTCGCCTCGTTGGCTGCTTGAGGTGATCGCGGCAGCAGGTCTCGATGTCCGCGCCGAACCGCGTCCACGAGCGGTTGGAACCGACGGGGTCGCGGTGAAGCTCCAGCGTTACGGCCTTCTCCAGGACGGCAGGCGCATCGGACTCTCGGTAGCGCCGTCCTCCCTTGGAGACCTCCCGCATGAGGATCCCCTTCGGGTCGGCGAGCCGACCTGTGTCCTTTCCTCGGTACTTCGCAGGGAGCTTCCATGCGCCGACCAGTTCGGACAACGCATCGGGAAAGAGGAGCAGCCAAGCCTCCATCTCCTCAACGGCCAGCACATAGTGGGCGTTGCCTAGCTCCGCGCGCAGGGCTTCCTGTACTCGGCGGTGGACCACGGGATAATCAGCGCCATCGCAGCTGTCCAGATCCTCGTGGACGAAGACGCAGGCAAGCTCCGCCTCCTCGGCGACGGCGCGGGCTCGAACCAAGCGCGCCAGGTCCGAAGTCCTTTGCGGCAACGAGCGGCGGGCACTTTGTGGAGCCTCACCGGCTCGTTGATCTCGACCAGCCGACCGCGCATTTGTCGCACTGCGCTTCCAGCAGGATGCGGAGACACCGCCGATCATTGCGGTCCTCGCCTGCCAGTACGACAACAGGGCGCCGGGTGGCGCGGATCCTTGTCCCGCCCCGTCGGCTCACAGGGAACCGCCCAGCGCTCCCGAGAACCAGCCGCGTCCGAGCGGCAGGTCATCACTACTGTCGGCGATCTCCTTGACCTTGGCCTCCGGGATGGCGGGAATCGCGGACGAGCCGTCGTCGAGTCGCTCGCACACCAGCAGCTCACCGGGCTTCAATCTGTCCGCGAAGGCCGGTGAGTGGGTCGCGATCAGGAACTGCGTGCGCTCGCTCGCCTCGCGCAGGCGCTCAACGAGTAGCTCAAGGGCCTGCGGGTGAAGCCCATGGTCGATCTCCTCGATGCACGTGAGGGCGGGGGGCTCGGGGTCGTAAAGCAAAGCCAGCAGACCGAGGAGGCGGATGGTGCCGTACGAGGCGTCCGCCAATTGTGTCGGTCTGCGCAACCCTCTCTCATGAAGGACCACGACGACCTCGCTTGCGGCCCTTGACGGGTACTCGAAGCTCAGGCCGTCCAGTTGCGGAAGCACTTCCTTGGCGTCTTCCACCAACTGTTCGAGCACCGCGTTTCCGTGCCCCTCAAGGGAAACCAGGAAGGCCGCGAGGTTCGAGGCGTCGTCCTCCAGCACCTCGGATCTTCTCCGGAAGCGGGACGGACGGCGAGCCCTGTCGACGTCAACATCGAAGACGCGAAATGAAGCGAGTCGCTCGGCCACCGTGGCGACCTCGTCACCGCCCTCGTCATCGGATAGGCGAGGCAGGGTGGACAGGCCACTGCTCAGGCGGCGGATCCCGAGGCTGTGCTCCTGAGAGGTCTTCCTGTTCCGGCTGATGCTCTCGACGCTCACCCTCTGCCCAGAGACGGTGATGCTGCGCCGTTCGTCCTCTTGAGGCCGGTTGAATTGGAAGGTCTCATGCCGCCTGAGTGAGGGACCCCTCTCGGCTTGCGCGCGCCGTTCCACTCGGAGGGTGTACTCGTCCGGGGCGCTGGCGCTGCTGTGCGCCGTCCATGTCGCCTTCAGCTTGATCCGGAACGACGCGGGTTCTTTCGGCCCTCCCCAGAATACGAGTTCATCGAACCCCCCACGGAGTTCCAGTGCCGGTTCCAGGTCGGTGCGAATAACGTCAGCGAGGAACCGGAAGACCTCCAGCACATTGGTCTTTCCCGCACCGTTCGGCCCCACGAGCACATTGAGCGGGCCCAGTGGCACGGTGATCTTGCGCAGGCTGCGAAAGTTCTGTACTTCCAGCTCGATCAGCCGGTCGTTCATCGTCCCGCCCCCACGATCCTCAGCCCCGGCAGCCACACCTGAAAGATCAGCCTATCTTGGGGCGTTGCTGCAGGCAGACCTGTGCAGGGATGTAGCGAGGACGGCGCGGCACGGCTCGCCGGCCGTCAACCAGGCGGCGCGTTGGTCGCCCGTTGTGGGGATGCGTCATGATCGGGGGTGGGAAGGAGGTCGGGATGCGGGTGTTGTTGCACTTTGACATGGAGCATGAGGCTTCGGGGCTTGATGTTGTGAGTTGTTCGGAGCAGGACGATGAGCGGCTTGCTGAGCTGCTGCCGGAGGTCGAGGTTCTCTGGCATGTGCTGCGGCCGTTGACGGCTGACGATATGGATCGGGCGCCCAAGTTGCGGTTGATCCAGAAGCTTGGGACGGGTGTGAACACCATCGATCTGGACGCGGCCGAAGAGCGCGGGATCGCGGTGGCGAACATGCCTGGGCAGAACGCGCAGGCTGTTGCGGAGACGAGTCTGCTGTTGATGCTGGCGGCGTTGCGACGGGTTGTGCCG
>NZ_SMKT01000231.1 GCF_004348735.1 Actinomadura sp. KC06 | reverse complement strand
GGGGCGTCCAGGATCGAGGTCGCCTCCGGCGGCGGCTCGGGCGGCGCGTCGCCGGCCGGCGCGTGCGGCGGCGCGAACCGGGCGAGCTGAACGCCGGACGCGCCGGCGAGGAGGCGGGCCGTCTCGGCGGCGGCCGGGCGGGAACCGGGGTCTTCACTGAGGCAGCGGCGGCAGAGGGCGGCGACCTCGTCCGGGACGCCCCTCGGCAGGGCGGCGGTGGACACGGGCAGGCCGGTCACCGACTCGTGCAGGACGACGCCCAGCGAGAAGACGTCCGCGGCCGGAGTGGGCGCCGAGCCCGACAGCAGCTCGGGGGCGACGTAGGCGGGGGTGCCCAGGACGGGGCCGCCGGACGCGAACGATACGCCGAGCGGAGCGCGTCCGTTGAATGGCGGCGGGTGGGGGCTGGAGGACGGTCCGGTGAAGGCGATGCCGAAGTCCAGGACCTTCACGCCGACCGGCGTGAGGAAGATGTTCGCCGGCTTGACGTCGCGGTGGACGATCCCGGCGGCGTGGGCGGCGGCCAGGGCGTCGGCGACGCGCGCGCAGATCCCGGCGGCCTCCCGCCAGGGCAGCGGCCCCCGGGACAGCCGCGCCGACAGGCTCTCGCCGTCCAGCAGTTCCATGACCACATAAGGAATGTGGCTGTGCTCGCCGTAGTCGTAGACGCCGGTGATGCTCGGGTGGGTGAGGCCCGCGGCGGCCTTCGCCTCCTGGCGGAGCCGCCGCGTGAACTTCTCGGGCCAGCCCTCCTTGGGCACCTTCACCGCGACGGGACGGTCGAGGACGAGGTCGTCCGCGCGCCAGACGGTCGCCATCCCGCCGGCGCCGAGGGGCCTGTCCAGGCGGTAGCGGTCCCCGAGGCGGTCGCCCGGGGCGACGATCTCGGGCATGGGGGAAGCCTAATGCCGTGCTCAGGGCACCAGGTACCGGGTGTCGCGGGCGTCGGTGATCGCCATGTGGCCGGGCGCGTGCCCGATGGCGAGCTTCGGCCGGGACGCC
Source organism: Actinomadura sp. KC06 (assembly GCF_004348735.1). Lineage (GTDB taxonomy): Bacteria > Actinomycetota > Actinomycetes > Streptosporangiales > Streptosporangiaceae > Spirillospora. The sequence continues at coordinate 9,413 of NZ_SMKT01000231.1, read as the reverse complement.
GTCACGGCCGCCTGCGGGGTCACGCCGCACGCCCAGAACACGGGGATCTCGTCCACCCGGATCTCGACGGGGTCGCCGAAGTCGGGGCGGCCGAGGTCGTCGATGCCGAGCTCGACGGGATCGCCGACGTGGACGGGCGCGCCGTGCACGGACGGGTACCGGGCCGTGACCCGGACGGCGTCGGCCACCTGCGCGGCGGGCACGGGACGCATCGAGACGACGAGCGGCCCGCCGAACTCGCCGGCGCGGCGGCACATCCGGTTCGTCCGGTACATGGGGACGTTCCGGTCCTGCTCGATGTGCCGGACGGGGACGCCCGCCTCGCGGAGCGCGTCCTCGAACGTGAAGCTGCAGCCGATGAGGAACGAGACCATGTCGTCCCGCCAGTACCCGGTCACCTCGGGCACTTCGGCGACGGGTTCGCCGTGCTCGTAGACGATGTAGCCGGGCAGGTCGGTGCGCAGGTCGCCGGCGAATACGGACGCGGACGTCCCGCCGGGTTCGGTGACGTCCAGGACGGGGCACGGCTTGGGGTTGCGCTGGGCGAACAGCAGCAGGTCGTAGGCCTGCTCGCGGGGCACGGAGATCAGGTTCGCCTGCGTCCAGCCCGCGCACCAGCCGGCGGTGGGGACGCGGAGGCCCTCGCGGAACAGGGCCCTGGCCTGCTCCGGCGACAGCGCCCCCGGGTCGAGGGGTCCGGTCATGGTCTCTCCTTCGGAACCGTGGAACGGTCGGGCAAGGAGCGGGACCCGTGGAAGGGCGAGACCGATGCGGAAGATCGGAAGGAGGGATTCGATGAGGGCCGCGCGGTCGGCGGGGTGAAATGAGTCCGGGTCTGCGACGCCCGACACCCCCACGCCGAGCGCCGCATGACCCGGACGGCCCCAATCCTGACTGTCGCCAGCGGCCTTGTCTGGTTGAACGCCGGCCCCGGTCCCATGGTTCCCGCTCGCTGAGATAAATCTGGAATTTCGTCCTCACCTCCACAATTGGTCGAGCTCGGTGAGCAGATCCCAGCTCAGGTACAGGGACATCACCCAGGCGACGCCGCCGAGGACGAGCATCCAGCGGGGGTACCGGTAACCGCCGAGAAGGTCGCGGCGGCGGGCGGCCGCCCACATGAGCACGCCGAGCCCGAACGGCAGGATCATCCCGTTCAGCGCGCCCGCGAGGACGAGCAGCTTGGCCGGGGTCGTGCCGATGACGAGGTAGATGACCGCGGACACGAGGATGAACGCCACGACGAGGCGGTTGCGGTGCCGCTCCACGAAGGACGAGAACGAGACGAGGAACGACACCGAGGTGTAGGACGCGCCGATCACCGACGTGATCGCGGCCGACCACATGATCAGGCCGAACAGGCGCACCCCGGCCTCGCCCGCCGCGTGCTCGAACGCCGAGGACGGCGGGTTCTCCTTCGCGAGCGTCACACCGCCCGCGACGACGCCGAGGACGGCGAGGAACAGCAGCACCCGCATGAGGGCGGTGACGAGGATGCCGGTGACGGCGCTGCGGTTGATCTGCCGGACGTGCTCCGCCCCGGTCAGCCCGGACTCGATCATGCGGTGCGCGCCCGCGTAGGTGATGTAGCCGCCGACCGTCCCGCCGATCAGGGTGGTGATGACGAGGAAGTCGACGGTCTCGGGCGCGACGCTCTGCTTCAGCGCGTCGCCGAGGGGCGGGTCGGACACGAACGCCACGTACAGCGTCAGCAGGATCATCACGGCGCCGAGGAGGACCACGATGCGGTCCATCGCGACGCCGGCGCGGCGGCTGAGGAAGATCGCGATGGCGACCAGCGCGGAGATCCCGCCGCCGACCTTGACGTCCAGGCCGAGCAGCGCGTTCAGGCCGAGGGCGGTGCCGGCGATGTTGCCGATGTTGAAGACGAGGCCGCCGAAGACGTCCAGCGCGGCGAGTGCGTAGCCGGCGCCTGGCAGGACGCGGTTGCCGAGCTCCTGGGCGCGCATGCCGGACACGCCGACGATGCGCCACACGTTGAGCTGGATCGCGATGTCCACCAGCACGGACACCAGGATCGCGAACGCGAACGCGGCGCCGAGCTTGGCGGTGAACACGGTGGTCTGGGTGATGAAGCCGGGGCCGATGGCGCTGGTGGCCATCAGGAACATGGCGCCGAGGAGCGCGCCGCGGCGGGAGGGTGCGGATGGTGCCGGGGGTTTGTCCAGGGTCCGATCCGTCATGGGGCTGGCCCTTCCAGGGATGCGCCTTTCCGCCAGCGTAGAGATTGTTCAACAATCCAGCAATCCCCTTGTTGAGATATTTCGCGCTCCTTGGGATACGCTGGCGTTTCACCCGCGTACCGCGGCGGTGGCGCTCCGCCGTGCCCAAGGGAAGGATCCCGATGACCGTGCAGGAGCCGTGGCTCGACGAGATCGCGGCGGCGCGGCACGGCATGGACCGGTCGAGCACCGCGACCCGGGTCGCGGACGTGTTCCGCGAGAAGATCGCCGACGGGCGGCTCGTCCCCGGGACGCGGCTGTCCGACGACAAGCTCGCCGCCGTCATGGGGGTGTCGCGCAACACGATGCGCGAGGCGTTCCAGATGCTCGTCAAGGAACGGCTGCTCGTCCACGAGTTCAACCGCGGCGTCTTCGTGAGCCGCGTGCCCGCCGGCGCGCTGGCCGACCTGTACCGCGTCCGGCGCATCCTGGAGTGCGAGGGCGTCCGCAGCGCGCGCGACGCCGGCGCCGCCGCGCTCGCCCGGGTCGAGGCCGCCGTGCTGGAGGGCGAGCACGCCGCCGCGGCGGGGAACTGGGCGGACGTCGGCACCGCCGACATCAAGTTCCACAAGGCCCTCGCCGCCCTGATGGGCAGCCCGCGGGTGGACGAGATGATCGGGCATCTGCTCGTCGAGATGCGTCTCGTCTTCCACGAGATGGGCTCGCCGCGCGAGTTCCATGAGCCGTACCTTGCCCGCAATCGCCGCCTCTACGACCTGATGGCGCAGGGTGACTTCGTGAAGGCCGAAGCGGAGCTCCGCTCCTACCTGGACGACGCGGAGGCGCAGCTCACGAAGGCGTACCGGGACAAGGAGCGATCCCAAAGGCCCGGGGCTACGGCGCGTAGTTCATGACGTGGTCGTGGAGGAGCTGCGGCGCCCGCGGGTCGCGGCGGCGGAACGCCTCGATCAGCTCCGCGTGCTCGGCCGACTTGGAGTAGATCTCCGTGTGGTGCAGGCGGAGGGACAGCGTCGTCCACAGCTCGATGCCGAGGCCCTCCCAGACCGACACCAGCAGCCGGTTCCCGGCCGACTCCACGATCGCGCGGTGGAAGGCGATGCTCAGGCGCATCTGCTCGGCGAGGTCGCCGTCCCGCGCGGCCTCGCCGAGCCGCCGGTTGTGCTCCTCCAGCGCGTCCAGGCAGCCGGAGAGGCTCGGCAGGGCCAGCTCCACGGCCGTCCGCTCCAGGCCGGCGCGGACGGGGAAGATCTCGGCGAGGTCCCGCTCGGTGAAGTCGCGGACGCGGGCGCCGCGGTTCGGCAGCGACTCGATCAGCCGCTGCGCCTCAAGCTGGCGGAGCGCCTCGCGGACGGGACCCTGGCTGACGCCGAGTTCGGCGGCGATGCGGCGCTCGACGACGCGTTCGCCGGGCTGCCAGCGTCCGGAGCTGATGCCGTCCACGATGAACTCGCGAATCTGGTCGGCGAGTCCGGTGCGGAGCAGCGGTGCGGGGATCGGCGCGTTCACGACATCACATGTTAGACGGAGCGTCGGTAAGTGACTCTTGACGGATACAATATGATCGATCATAGATCAATGATGATCGGTGAGCGTCGTGGCGATCCTACGGCGTTGCCCCGGACAGAGGAAGATCGCCGATGGCTGAGACCGCGAAGGCCGCTCCGGCCCGCACCCGGAGAACGCGCGGCACCAAGACCCCCCGGGCGAGCACCGCCGTGCCGCCGCCGACGTCCCCCGACGCCGAGACGCTCGTCGGCTACTACCGGCAGATGCTGCTGATCAGGCGGTTCGAGGAGCGGGCCGCCCGCGCCTACACCGAGGCCAAGATCGGCGGGTACTGCCATCTGAACCTCGGCGAGGAGGCCACGGTCGTCGGGCTGATGGCCGCGCTGCGCCCGTCCGACTACCTGTTCACCAACTACCGCGAGCACGGATACGCCCTCGCCAAGGGCATCGGCGCGGACCGGGTCATGGCCGAGTTGTACGGGCGGTCGACGGGCGTGTCGAAGGGCTGGGGCGGGTCGATGCACCTGTTCGACGCCGACGCCCGGCTGCTAGGCGGGTACGGCATCGTCGGCGGCCAGGTCCCGCTCGCCGCGGGCGCGGCGCTCGCCGTCTCCTACAAGGGCGGCGACGAGGTCGTCATGTGCCACATGGGCGACGGGACGGCCGCGATCGGCGCGTTCCACGAGTCGCTGAACATCGCCGGCCTCTGGGACCTGCCCGTCGTCTTCGTCGTGATCAACAACGGTCTCGGCATGGGCACGACCGTGGAGAACTCCTCCGCCGAGCCCGAGCTGTACCGGCGCGGCGCCGCGTACCGGATGGAGAGCGCCCGGGTGGACGGCACCGACGTGGTCGCCGTCCGGGACGCCGCGCGCCTCGCCGTGGAACGCGCCAGGTCGGAGAGCAAGCCGTACCTGCTGGAGACCACGAGCCCGCGGCTGAAGGGCCACTCGGTCGTCGACCCGGCCCGCTACCGGTCCAAGGAGGAGAAGGAGGCCCTCAAGGCCGCCGACCCGCTGGCCCGGATGGCACTGGAACTGGAGGAGGCGGGTGTGCTGTCCCACGACGACCGCGACAAGCTCGACGCCGAGGTCATGGCCGAGGTGGACGCCGCCGCCGCGTTCGCCGACGAGAGCCCCGCCCCCGAGGTGTCGACGCTGTTCGACTACACCTACGCCACCCCCGTCCCGGGCGAGCTGCGCCGCCTGCCCGCCGACCCGGTATTCAGCTCCTGAGAGGCACCCCATGGCAACCGTGACCTACCGCCAGGCCCTCCGGGACACGCTCCGCGCCGAGATGCTCCGGGACGAGAACGTCTTCCTGATGGGCGAGGAGATCGGGCTCTTCGAGGGCTCCTACAAGATCACCGAGGGGCTGCTGAAGGAGTTCGGGCCGCGCCGCGTCCGGGACACCCCGATCGCCGAGGAGGGCTTCGTCGGCGCCGCCATCGGCGCCGCGATGCTCGGCCTGCGCCCCGTCGTGGAGATCATGACGATCAACTTCTCGCTGCTGGCGCTGGACCAGATCGTCAACCACGCCGCGAAGATCTACGGCATGTTCGGCGGGCAGGCCAGCGTCCCGATGGTGATCCGCACCCCGGGCGGCGGCGGGCAGCAGCTCGGCGCGACGCACTCGCAGAACGTCGAGCTGTTCTACTCGTTCATCCCGGGCCTGAAGGTCGTCGCGCCGAGCACGCCGGCGGAGGCGTCCGCGATGCTGAAGGCCGCGATCCGCGACGACGACCCGGTGCTGTTCCTGGAGAACCTCGCCCTCTACAACACCAAGGGCGAGCTGCCCGCCCCGGTCGAGGACATCGAGCCCGCCGAGATCGGGCGCGCGGGCGTGACCCGTCCCGGCACCGACATCACGATCATCGGGTACTCGCGGATGGCGCGGGTCGCCGCCGAGGTCGCCGAGACGCTCGCCGCCGACGGGATCTCCGCCGAGGTCGTCGACCTGCGCAGCCTGCGCCCCCTCGACCGGCAGACCATCGTGGACTCCGTCCGCAAGACGGGCTGCGCCGTGGTCGCCGAGGACGACTGGCTCACCTACGGCATCGGCGCCGAGATCGCCGCGACGATCCAGGAGGGCGCGTTCGACTGGCTGGACGCCCCCGTCCGGCGCGTCGCGATGGCCGAGGTGCCCCTCCCCTACGCCAAGTCCCTGGAGACGGCGGCGCTGCCGTCCGCCGACTCGCTGCTCACCGCCGTCCGCGACACGCTCCGCGCGACCGGCCGTCCCATGTCCGACTGGGGGGCGACCCCCAGACCCCCGCAGCGCGATCCAAGCGATCCTCACTCCGCTGGCGCTCCGCTGCGGTCGCTTGAATCGCTGGAGCCGACGCGATGACCGACATCCTCATGCCGCGCCTCTCCGACACGATGGAGGAGGGCGTCATCAGCTCCTGGCAGAAGCAGCCGGGCGACGAGGTCGCGGTCGGCGACGTGATCGTCGACATCGAGACCGACAAGGCGGTCATGGAGTACGAGGCGTACGAGGCGGGCGTCCTGGAGAAGATCCTGGTCGCCGAGGGCGAGACCGCCGCGATCGGCGCCCCGATCGCCGTGCTCGCCACGGCCGCCGGCACGAGCCCCGCCCCCGCCGCCGCGCCGGAACCGGCGTCCGCCCCGGAACCGAAGTCCGCCCCGGAACCGGAGCCGGTCGCCGAGGCGCCGGCGGCTCCGGCTCCGGTCGCTGCCGTTCCGAGCTCGGGCAACGGGTCTCGTCCGCCGTCGTCGCCGCTGGCGCGGCGGCTGGCGCGCGATCACGGCATCGACCTCACGACGCTGAACGGCTCCGGCCCGGGTGGACGCATCGTCCGCGCCGACATCGAGTCCGCCATCCGCTCCGGCGCCCCCGCCGCCGCCCCGGCCGCTGCGCCGGCGCCCGCGGCCTCCTCCGCCGCGGCGCGGGCCGTCGAGGATCCGGACGTCGAGGCCGTCCCGCTGAACCGCTTCCGCAAGGTGGCGGCCCGGCGGCTGACCGAGAGCAAGCGCGAGGCGCCGCACTTCTACCTCAACCGCGAGGTGGACGCCGAGCCGCTGCTGGCCTTCCGCGCCCGGCTCAACGAGGCGCTCGCCCCGGCCAAGGTCAGCGTGAACGACCTGATCGTGAAGGCGTCCGCGACCGCGCTGCGCGAGCACCCGGCCGTGAACGTCTCCTACACCGAGGAGAACCTGCTCTTCCACAAGCGCGTCCACGTCGGCATCGCCGTGGCGGTCGAGGACGGCCTGCTCGTCCCCGTCATCAAGGACGCCGACCGCAAGGGCGTGTCGGAGATCGGCCGGGAGACCCGCGAACTGGCCGGCAAGGCCCGCGACGGGAAGCTGAAGCCGCAGGAGATGAGCGGCGGGACGTTCAGCGTCAGCAACCTCGGCATGTTCGGCGTCGACTCGTTCGCCGCGGTGATCAACCCGCCGGAGGCGGCGATCCTCGCGGTGGGCGCGGTCCGGGACGAGCCGGTCGTCCGCGACGGCCAGGTCGTGCCGGGCAAGCGCCTGGCCCTGACGCTGTCGGTCGACCACCGCGCCACCGACGGCGCGACGGCCGCCAAGTTCCTGGACCGCCTCGCCGCCCTTCTGCAGAACCCGTTGCTCATCGTCGCCTGAGCGCCTAGAGCGCCTGAAACAGACCCGGCTTGACCCGGCCTCCGGTTAGGCCGGGTCAGGCCGGTCGGCCGGGCGGAGGCCCACGGGTCCATATTCATGTCGTCGCGGCGATACACGACCGCAACGGCGGCGGGAGCGCGGCGCGGTCGGTCCTCCCGGGCCGCGCCCCTCGCCAGTCCTTCTTTTACGGGTCGCGAAACCAACGCTGACCAGCCCGCCGACACCCGCCCACCGCCAAGCGCGGCTATCACGGCTGCCGCGAATGCGGTGACGAGTGTGAACCGGTGGTGGCGGTGTGGCGTCCCTCCGGCCGTCTCGGCCCTTTCACCGCGCCTTGCGCCAAATCATCGCCCGGTTATCATGTCACGCATGGTAGTCATAACAATACAGATAGTAAATTAGCGTTGCTTAACGCCATCGTTCGCCCACGTTCCGGACGGGTCTCCGGAAGATCACCAGAGGATGGGACGCCTTCGATGACATGCGTGATGACGGGCGGTGCCGGCTTCCTGGGCCTGCACCTGGTCAGGGAACGACTCGTCCGGGGACGGCACGTCACCGTCCTGGCCCATGCGGGCGGCGCGCCGGGACGGGAGCGGATCGAGCGCTTCCTCGACGCGACCGGTGACATCGGGCGGCTCCCCGCGCCGCTCGGCGAGCTGCTGACCGTGGTCCCGGTCGACATCGCGCAGCCCCTGCTCGGCCTGCCGCGGCTCGAACACCGCAGGCTCGCCCGGATCGCCGGCGAGGTGTGGCACGTCGCGGCGGCCGTCGAGCTCCACGGCCGGGACGAGCACGTCTGGCGGACGAACGTCCTCGGCACCCAGAACGTCCTGCGGCTGGCGAGCCTCGCCCCGAGGGAGACGCCGTTCCGCCACATCAGCACGGCGTTCGTCGCGGGAACCCGGCAGGGCCACATCAGCGAGGACGACATTCCCGTGAACGGAAACGGCTCGGGAGACGGGTTCGAGAACACGTACGAGCGGTCGAAGCATGAGGCGGAGAATCTGGTCCGTGACTGGGCGGGGCGGCTCGGCAGGCGGGCGCTGATATTCCGGCCCGGCGTGCTAGTCCCGCCCGGTCCGCGGTCTGTCCCGGAACTCCCCTCCCACACGCTGAGCACCTTTTACCGGGGGGCGAGCCGGCTGCCGGGAAAGGGCGGCCGGACGGTGCTGAGGCTCGGCGGCGATCCCCGTGCCCGGCTGAACCTCCTGCCCGTCGATTGGGCGGCGGACGCGATGGCGTGCATCGCCTCCGGCGACGGAACTGCGGGCGTTTCGACCGTCCATGTCGTGCATCCCGTCGACGTGCCCATCCGGACGATCGCGGCGGCGCTGGAGGACGTGTGCCCGGTGCGGATCCGCATCACGCCGGCGATGCCGGGTGAACCGACGGCCGTCGAGCGCATCTTCTACCGCCGGATAGCCGGATTCCTGCCCTATCTCCACCACCGCCGCCATTTCGACGACTCGGCATTGAGAAAGCGCACTCCCGGGCTCTCCCCGCCGCCGCTCATAGACCGGACGTATTTGCGCTTCTGTTTCGGCGTCCACGCGCCCGTCGCGAAGACCAGCGCATAGGCGGGGGCGCGGAAATGCAGCAGAGCGACATCATCCGGCCTTTGCCCGAGCTGCTGCGCGGGCACGCCCGTCGGATCGGCGAGAAGGTCGCCTTCCGCGACGTCCGGCGCGGCGTCACGTACGCCGACCTCGAACGCCGCACCGGCAGGCTCGCCGGTCATCTCGTCACGCCCGCCGGGCCCGGCGCCGGACGGGGGCTGCGGCGCGGCGACCGCGTCGCCGTCTACCTGGACGACTGCGTCGAGGTGATGGAGAGCTGCCTCGCCGCCGTCCGCGCCGGCGCGGTCGCCGTGCCGCTCAACCCGCGGGCGAGCGACCCCGAGCTCGACCATCTGCTCCGCGACAGCGCCGCCGCCGCGGTGGTCACCGACCCGGCCCATCTGGAGCAGGTGCTGCGGCTCGCGCCGGGCGCGGGCGGGCCGTCCGTGCTCGTCGTCGGGGACGAGGCTCCGCCATCGGGATCGCAGTCCTTCGAGGCACTGGCCACGACGGAACCCGCCCGCCCCGCTCCCGAC
>NZ_SMKT01000230.1 GCF_004348735.1 Actinomadura sp. KC06 | reverse complement strand
CTGCCCCACCCGCCAAGGAGTTCGCGCTCCAGGACCAGGTCACGCACGACAAGTACGGGCTCGGGCGGATCCTGGAGGTGGAGCCGGGACGGGCCGTCCTGGTCGACTTCGGGACGCGGAGGGTCAGGATTCTCGCCCCGTACGAAAAACTCTTCAAGCTCTGAAACCCCTTGCCGGTCGCGCGTGGAACGCGTGCAACGCGTCATCGAACGATCGGCCGGCGTTCATTTACGTAAAAAATCGGTGACGCCTCAGTCGCGGCGTAGAAAAACATCGCCAGGGGACGTCAGTCGGTGGTGATGGAGTCCGTCCGCCACCAGGTGAACCGGTGGACGTACCGCGTCCCGGCGCCGCGGCGGCCGGGACGGCGGCCGTAGGTGAGGACGATGATGCCGCGCCCGCCCGCGCCTCCCTCGGCCTGATCGCCGGCTCCCGGACGCGCGGGCAGCGGATGGATCTCACCGAGCAGCATCCGGGCGGACTCCCGCAGTTCCAGCCGGAGGTCGATCGCCCCGCGCCCCCGCATGGGGCTGCGGGCGAGGACGTCCTGGACCAGCGCCGTCAGCTGGTCGGCGAGTTCGTCGGCGGCCGAGCCCAGCCCCCACCGCCGCAATGCGCGGCGGAACGCCCGGCGGGCCTTGCGGCTCGTCGCGCGGCCTGTCGGGAGCTGCCAGCGGCCGGTGCGCAGCGCGGGCCGCCCGGTCTCGGTGGGCGGCTCGGCAAGATCGTTCGTTGGCATGGGCACAGGGGTTTCTCCGGGTTGTCGCGTCACGGCACTTGTGCCCGGGTTTCGTCCGGCCATGCGGCCGGACCGCGAACACGATGCCGTCCAATTCTTGACTGATTCCAGAAAGTGGGCCAGCCTGTGGGGCGTGGCCACGGCCTTGGACTTTCGGCAGATGCTGCGCGGCGCCGCCCTCCGCGTGACCCGCCCGCGGTTGGCGGTGCTCGAAGCGGTGCACGCGCACCCGCACGCCGACACGGACTCGATCATCGGTGCCGTGCGCGCGGATCTCCCGACGGTGTCCCACCAGGCCGTGTACGACTCGCTGCGCACCCTGACGGCGGCCGGGCTGGTCCGGCGGATCCAGCCGGCCGGCTTCGTGGCGCGTTACGAGTCGCGGGTGGGCGACAACCACCACCACGTCGTGTGCCGGTCGTGCGGGGTGATCGCCGACGCCGACTGCGCCGTCGGCGAGGCGCCCTGCCTGACCGCCTCCGACGACCGGGGCTTCGAGATCGACGAGGCCGAGGTCGTCTACTGGGGCCTGTGTCCCGACTGTTCCACCGCTGAGAGCTCCTGATTCGCCGCGCATAGCCCTGGGAGGACCCACATGTCTGAGAACAACGAAAACTTCGCGTACGACACCAACGCGGAGAGCGAGGGCGGCTGTCCGGTCGCCCACACCCGCGCCCCCCACCCCACGCAGGGCGGCGGCAACCGCGGCTGGTGGCCGAACCGGCTCAACCTGAAGCTCCTCGCCAAGAACCCCGACGTCGCGAACCCCCTCGACGACGACTTCGACTACGCCACGGCGTTCGGCGGCCTCGACCTGCCCGCCGTCAAGCGGGACATCGCCGAGGTGCTCACCACCTCGAAGGACTGGTGGCCGGCGGACTTCGGCCACTACGGCCCGTTCATGATCCGGATGGCGTGGCACAGCGCCGGGACGTACCGCGTCCACGACGGCCGGGGCGGCGCCGGGTCCGGCCAGCAGCGCTTCGCGCCGCTCAACAGCTGGCCCGACAACGCCAGCCTCGACAAGGCCCGCCGCCTGCTGTGGCCGGTGAAGAAGAAGTACGGCCAGCAGATCTCCTGGGCCGACCTGCTCGTCCTGACCGGCAACGTGGCCCTGGAGACGATGGGCTTCAAGACGTTCGGCTTCGCCGGCGGCCGCGAGGACGCGTGGGAGGCCGAGGAGGACGTCTACTGGGGCCCCGAGACCACCTGGCTCGGCGACGAGCGCTACACCGGCGACCGTGATCTGGAGAGCCCGCTCGGCGCCGTCCAGATGGGTCTCATCTACGTCAACCCGGAGGGCCCGAACGGCAACCCGGACCCGATCGCCGCGGCCCGCGACATCCGCGAGACGTTCCGCCGCATGGCGATGAACGACGAGGAGACCGTCGCGCTGATCGCGGGCGGCCACACCTTCGGCAAGACCCACGGCGCGGGCCCCGCCGACCACGTCGGCCCCGAGCCGGAGGCCGCCCCGCTGGAGCAGCAGGGCCTCGGCTGGAAGAGCACCTACGGCACCGGCGTCGGCGCCGACGCGATCACCAGCGGCCTTGAGGGCATCTGGACGCCCACCCCGACGACGTGGGACAACTCGTTCTTCGAGACGCTGTTCCGCTACGACTGGGAGCTGTTCAAGAGCCCCGCGGGGGCGCACCAGTGGCGGCCGAAGGACGGCGCGGGCGCGGGCACCGTCCCGGACGCGCACGACCCGTCCAAGCGGACCCACCCGACCATGCTCACCACCGACCTCTCGCTCCGGTTCGACCCGATCTACGAGCCGATCTCGCACCGGTTCCTGGAGAACCCGGACGCGTTCGCGGACGCGTTCGCCCGCGCGTGGTTCAAGCTGACCCACCGCGACATGGGCCCGATCGCGCGCTACCTCGGCCCGGAGGTCCCGTCCGAGACGCTCGTGTGGCAGGACCCCGTCCCCGAGGTCGACCACGAGCTCGTCGACGACGCCGACATCGCGGCGCTCAAGCGGCAGATCCTCGCCTCGGGCCTGTCGGTCTCGCAGCTGGTCGCCACCGCGTGGGCGTCGGCGGCGTCGTTCCGCGGCACCGACAAGCGCGGCGGCGCCAACGGCGCCCGCATCCGCCTCGAACCGCAGAACGGCTGGGAGGTCAACGACCCGGACCAGCTGCGGATGGTGCTGCGCACCCTGGAGGGGATCAAGGCGTCCTTCGACTCCGCCCAGACCGGCGGCAAGCGGATCTCGCTCGCCGACCTGATCGTCCTCGGCGGCTGCGCGGCCGTGGAGCAGGCCGCCAAGGCCGGCGGGCACACCGTCACGGTCCCGTTCACCCCGGGCCGGACGGACGCCTCGCAGGAGCAGACCGACGTCGAGTCCTTCGAGGCGATGGAGCCGTCCGTCGACGGGTTCCGCAACTACATCGGGAAGGGCAACCGGCTGCCCGCCGAGTACCTGCTGCTCGACCGGGCGAACCTGCTCACGCTAAGCGCGCCGGAGATGACCGTCCTCATCGGCGGTCTCCGGGTGCTGGGCGCGAACCACCAGGGGTCCTCGCTCGGCGTCTTCACCGCGTCGCCGGGGACGCTGACGAACGACTTCTTCGTCAACCTGCTCGACCTGGACACGACGTGGCAGCCGACGTCCGAGGACGCGGAGACGTTCGAGGGCCGTGACGCGACGGGCGCGGTCAAGTGGACCGGCAGCCGCGTCGACCTCGTCTTCGGCTCGCACGCCGAGCTGCGCTCCCTCGCCGAGGTCTACGCGAGCGACGACGCGGCGACGAAGTTCGTGAACGACTTCGTCGCGGCATGGGACAAGGTCATGAACCTCGACCGGTTCGAGCTCCGCTGACGGACGGCGTCCGGGCCGGTCGGCGCAGTGCCGACCGGCCCGGACGTTTCTTATGTCGTGATCAGCCGGACTCGGGACGGCACTTCGGGCAGAGGCCCCAGAACGTGACGTCGGCCTCGTCGATCAGGTAGCCGGCGTCGTCGACCGGGTCCAGGCAGGGCGGGTGGCCGACGGCGCAGTCGACGTCCTTGACCGCGCCGCAGTTCCGGCACACCAGGTGGTGGTGGTTGTCGCCGACGCGTCCCTCGAACCTGGCCGGGCTCCCGGCCGGTTCGATGCGGCGCACCAGCCCGGCTGCGGTGAGCGCGTGGAGCGCCTCGTACACGGCCTGCAGGGAGATGTGGCCCACCCGGTCGCGCACCCCGGACGCGAGCGCCTCGACGCCGAGGTGGTCGCCCTCCCGGACGGTCTCCAGCAGCGCGACCCGGGCGGCCGTCACCCGCAGGCCGGCCCCGCGCAGTTCCTCGGCGGTGGTCGGGGGGGATGCGGTCATGGCGCCGAACCTACCCTCACGGACGCGAAAGATTTCAGACAGCGAACGACACAAGTCTAATCGGACATTCGGCGATCGCCGCGCTTGCGGGCAGGCGGCCGGCCGGCGGTCGGGGAGGACCGCCGACCGGCACGTACAGCGGGCAATCGCCCCGTGGTCGGACGGAACGCCGTCAGCGGACGCGGATCAGGCCCCACAGCCCCTCGGTCAGGGCCCAGCGGAACGCGCCCGTCCGGTAGGCGTAGTCACCGGGCTCCCCGGCCCTGAACGTCAGGCTGCGGAGGGTCCCGTTGGTCAGCCCGCCGATCGCGCCCATGCGCGGGGTGTCGAGGTGCTCCTCCATGGGCCAGGTCTGCCCGTGGATCTGGAAGGAGTGGTTGCGCGGACGGTCGGCCCCCACCACCAGATGGACCCGGACGAGATCGCCCGGCCGGCACCGCAGCAGCGGAGTGCCCGGATCGTCCACCGCCAGGGACGGACGGTGCGGGAACAGATGGGCGCTCCGGTAGTTGAACGCCTTCTGCCCCGAGTCCTCCGGCTCGTCCTCCAGGTCGGTCACCGGCTGGGTGGGGTCGCCGTGGTGGTACTGGCGGACGCCGTCCTGGAGGATCAGGACCAGCTCGTGGACGTCCTCGCCGCCACGGTGCCGGATGACCGCCTGATGGCCCGTCCACGCCCCGCGTGCCGGGGTGGCGTCGGACGGCTCCACCACCAGGGCGCCCACGAGGCCGCGGTGGCGGTGGGTGCGGAGGTCGGCGCGATCCTCCAGGAGGATCACGCCGGGGGTGTCCGCGTACCAGCGGTAGGTGACGGCCGCGCCCGGTTTGACCGTGCCGTCCTCGTTGCGGCCGGCGAACGCGCCGTCGCTGTCGCGGACGTCGTAGCGCAGCGGCCCGACCGGGTGCAGCGACACCCGCGCCGACACCTCCCGGTCGGCCGGGTCGTCCAGGGCCGGGAGCGGCGGGTCGTACGGCGTCGGCTCCGGCGGGACGTCCACCTCGTTCGAGAGCGTCAGCTCCACCCACTCGCCCGCCCGGCACCGCAGGACGAGCGGCTCGCCCTCCGGCGCCCCGTCCACGGTGTAGACAAGGCCGAACGGGTCGCTGCGCCGGCCGCTGTAGTGGATCTCGCGGGCGACCGCCCGCACGTGGTAGCGCCGGACGTTGCGCGCGTCGACCGGCGGCGGCCCGTCGTCGCCGAACGCGCCCGGCAGCGGCGGGAGATCGTCCTGCTCCTCCTCGTGGAGGCGGAACAGGCCCCAGCAGCCGAGCCACGTGTCGTCGATGGCCGAGAAGGCCCACATGTGGTCGCCCGGGCTGTGCGACGGGTCCATGTGCAGGCTGAACGCCTCGGAGATGCCGAGGGTCTGCTGCGTGCGCAGCGGCGAGCGCGGATCGTCCCGCCAGGCGCGCCAGCGCATGCCGTGCACGGTGAATCCGTGCTGCTCCTCGTGCGACCCCTGGTGGAGGCGGACGCGGAGCTGCTCCCCGGGATAGGCGCGCAGTAATGGCGTCTGCGGGTCGCCGTGGACGGCGCTGGAGAACCAGTCGGCCGGGTCGCCGGGACGTTCGTGGAGCGGCTCGCAGCGATACCCGACGGCCATGGTGCCCTGGTCGTCCAGGGCGCCGGGAAAGGCCGGCGGGTTGATCGGCTCGCCCTTCTCCCCGTGGCCGTGCTTGATCAGCGGGACGAAGTCGGCGACCGGGACCACCTGTTCGCGGAACGCGCTGCCGTCCGGCAGCTTCACCACGGCCTGCGCCGCGTTGCGGACCTCCCTTCCATGGTCGTGCGGGTCGACCCAGACGGCGCCCTCCGGCTCGGCGATCATGGAACCGAACAGGCCGTGCCGCTGCCGCTCGTTGGCCAGCAGGTGGTCGTGGAAGAAGACGACGCCGAACTCCTCGTCGCAGTACCACCGGTACATCCAGGAGCGGTACCGCTCGTGGTCCTCAGGTCCGGCGTCGGCGGTGGTCGTCCCGGACAGGTAGTTCCAGCCGACGCTGGCGCCGTCCGACACCAGCGGGTCGAACTTCACCAGGTGGACGTGCAGCCCGCACTCCGGCTGGAACGGCAGGACGGCGTCGAAGTCCGTCTCCTCGTGGCAGCCCGGCGGGAGCGCGTTGGTCAGCGTGAACTCGATGATCTCGCCCTTGCGGCCGCGGATCGCGATCGGCTCGATCTTCCGGGTGCCCTTGGCGAGTTCCTTCCGGAAGTTCTCGATCCCGCCCGCGGCGTCGATCTCCTCCTGCAGGACGAAGAACACCCCGCGATGATCGTGCCAGGTCTCCTTGTGGTCTTCGCCCCCGTGGTGGTGGCTCTCGAAGTAGTGCAGCGTGCCCTGCATGACGACGAGGTGGTAGCGGCGGACGGGCGCGTCCGGATCCAGCGTGATCTTGGTGAACGCCTCGCCCGGCTGCGGGTCGGGGACGAACGCCGCCCGCTCCAGCGCGGTCGGCTCCCGTCCCATCCCCTCCGGCATCGCGGGGGTGCGCGGCGGGCGGGGCGACTTCTGCGGGAACGTCCCGTCGATGAACGCCGGGAAGCCCGGACGCTCGGCGGTGGCGGCGGGCGGTTCAGGACGTCCGGGCAGCGGGCGGAGCGGCTCGATGGGCGTCCCGTCCGGGTAGCGTCCGGCGCCGTCCTGGAGGACGTCGAAGACCCGCCACATCCCCCACATGCCGGAGTGGAAATGGGGATAGAGGTGGCAGTGGAAGATGATGTCCCCGGTCGCCGCCTGCACCGAGCCCGCGCCGCCGATCGGCTCGATCGTGAACGCCTGCTGGGGGCTGATCGTGATGGAGTCGATGATGGGCGACGCGCCGTTCCCCGGCACGGCCCGCCACTGGTGCAGGTGGAGGTGGAAGACGTGCGTCTCCTTCACCCCGGCGTGCACCAGCCTGATCTTGGACGGGTCGCCGCCGTAGGCGCGGAAGATCGGCGTCTGCGGGTCCCCGAACAGCCAGGAGCTGTGGTGCTGCTCCTCGCCGACGATCGCGTCCCGCGCCGGGTCGATCTCGCCCGCCTCGAGCATCCGCTCGTAGGCGAGGGAACGCCAGCCCATCGGCTCGGTGCGGTAGCTCATGAGCATCATCGAGGCGGCGTGGTCGCTCTGCGGGTGCTCGTTGCCGTGCCCGCCTCCGTGGTCGTCGTCGTGCTCGGGGAACAGGACGGGCGCCAGCCGCTCCCCGCCCGCCGCGGGCGCGTGCGTGTGCGGCCGGGGCCGCTCGCACTCGTAGAGCGGGTGCGGCGGCAGGACGGGGTTGTCGTTGGGCGACTCGTCCTGCATGAACAGCGCGTACTCGCGGAAGCTCTCCTGCCCCGGGACGTGGACGTCGGCGTACAGGCCGTCCAGCAGCGGGTCGCCGGTGACCGGGTCGGTCCAGGTGGCGCCCTCGGGCTCGACGATCAGCGCGCCGAACAGGCCGTGGGCCTGGGAGCCGTCCTCGCCGCCGCGGAGGTCGGCGAGGTCGCCGAGGAAGAACACGCCCTCGTTCACGGCGTCCCACTCGTAGACGATCGAGCCGCCGGGCGCGACGGCCGAGTCCGGGTTGCGGCCGACCGCGCCTCCGTCGGCGGTCACCACCCGGTGCCCGACGCCCTTGGCGTGGATTCCGGCCCGCTGCCGCAGCTCGTTGCGGAACCGGACGACGACCCGCTCGCCGACGCGGGCCCGCAGCACGAGCGGGCGGACGAGCGGGTGCGGGTCGGGGAGCAGTTCCGGATGCTTCAGCGGGTCGGGAAAGGGCGTGGGAAAGCTCTCCCTGACCGTGTTGAGCTCCGTCTCGTGCTCGGCTAGCGTGAAGATCATCCCGTTGCGGTCGTGGTCCCCGTGCGCGTCGAAGACGATGGGAACGTGCAGCGCGACGACGTCGTACACCCTCTTCACGGGCATCTGTGAATCCCCCTGGAACTCCCGGTGTCTCGGCGGCCGTCCCCTCCGGTGACGGCGGCCCTCGGCCTGCGCGGGGTGTGCGAGGTGCGCGGGGTGTACGGGGTTCGCGGGGTGCTCGGCGCGCGATGCGCGGGTTGCGATGCGCGGGTCGCGCGGTGTGTTGACAAGTATGACGAACTGGGCAGTCAAGTTGTTCCCGCCGAATGCGGCCGGCGCCGGGACGGCGCCCGCGGGCCGTCCCAGCGAGTGCCGTAAACGCCGTAAACGGCATCCTTAAAGAGCGCAACAAACGCAAAGTTAATTGTTAATAAGGCGCAAAGGCAAAGTGTTGACCAAGTCGTCGCAGCCGGAATACCCTCTCGGATGATTCTCCAGACCGAGAGGATCGCCATTGACGTGTTGACGTCAAAGTCCTCCGCAAATCCGCCGGTAAGGCCGGTACGGGGCGGGTGCGGCGAAGGCGTCAACCACAAACCCCCTGAGAGATACGACCCATGAAGAACGCCACACGTACGGCGATCGCGGTGGGCGCTGCCCTGCTCCTTCCCACGCTGGCGACCGCCACCGCCGCCTCCGCCTCCATCGACCCCCCCGCCGCCGACGCCCCGCCGGTGCCCAGCAAGGTCACCATCGGCGTCGAGACCATCAACGGCTCCGGCTGCCCCGCCGGGACGACGAAGGTCACCCCGTCCCACGGCAACACCGCCTTCACCGTCACCTACGACAAGTACGTGGCCTGGGCGGGCGGCGGCGCGCCGTCCACGGACTTCCGGAAGAACTGCCAGCTCAGCGTGCAGGTCGACGCGCCGGAGGGCTACACCTACGCGGTCGTCGGGATCGAGTCCCGCGGCTACGCCCACCTCGAGGCCGGCGCCACCGCCGTCCGCCGGACGAACTACTACTTCCAGGGCAACTCGGAGTCGCAGACGGTCACCCACACGCTCAAGGGCCCGTTCGACGACGACTGGAGGTTCGCCGACAAGACCGACACCCAGGGCCGGATCTTCAAGCCGTGCGGCAAGGACCGCAACCTGAACATCAACACGGAACTGCGGGTGGACGCGGGCGACTCCGCCAAGTCCAGTTTCATCGCAATGGAATCGGCGCGCGGGAACTCCGTCTACCACCTCGTGTGGAAACGCTGCGACTGATTCGCGCATTGCGTGACGCGATCCCCGCAAAGGGTGAGCGCCGCGCGACCGGAGCGGGGCGCGTCTGATCGGATGGTCGCCGTCTGATCACGCAACGTCGCCTGATTCGGACAGATCTTCAACCGATGGGGGAGGCGTCCGCGCCTCCCCCAACGGCCGTCTTGACTCGCTCCGCGCGTGCCCGCACGCGAACGCCCCCGCGCGTGCCGCACGCGAACGCCCGGCCGGGACGCACCCGGCCGGGCGTTGCCACGCGTTTCCGTGTTTCCGTGTTTCCGGTTCCTAGAGGTTCTTCGGGCGGTACGCCTTGTACTCGCTGCCCGAGTCCAGGCCGTAGTCGCGCGTCCGGTGGTCGGTGCCGTACCGGCCGCGCTGCTCGTACGCCCAGTAGGACGTGCGGTCGCTGTTCGCCCACTTCTCGAAGATGACGACGTGGCGGGTGGTGTTGGTGCCCTCCGCGTCCATGACGAGGTCGCCCTTCTTGAGCTCGTCCATCGAGATGCGCTCGGTGTACCGCGACGAGGTGAGGCCCTGGGTGTTCGGGCCCGGCTTGTCCAGCCCCAGCGTCATCGAGACGTAGCCGGAGCAGTCGGCGCGGTACCCGTTGTGGCTGCGGACCTGGCTGTAGCGCACCCGGTCGTCCGTGCCCGGGTTCCAGGTCTTTGCCCGAGCGATCACTTCGGATCGGGCGTCCCGCTTGATGGACTTCTCGGTGTCGGCCTTCTCGCCGGACGCGTCCGACACGGCCCGCTTGGACTTCTGCTTGTGGGGGAGGACCTCGACGGCGGCGACCTTGTCGCCGGCGCCGGGGCCGGGCTCGGACAGGTCCGACGCGTGCGCGGTGCCCGCGACCACGCCGAAGAAGGCGAGGCCGAACAGGGCGCCGGTCGTACGCGGGCCTAGGGGAAAGCGGTTTTTGGCGTGCTTGCCTTGCAAGGGGTCTCCTTGGCTTCCAGACGCCTACCGGGTTAGCTGACGGGTTCGGACGTGGAAGTCGCCCTACGGCCTAGGGGCAGGCCGATTCACCCCAGTGCGATGTGGGTCCCCGGCTCCGCGCGACGGCGGACTCGGCGTTGCCGCTGCGATCCTGATGAGGGCATGACGGCCCATCCGCGGGACCCTTGTGTCCCGCGTGCGAAAGAGCGGCGCGGATGTAGTGGCGCCCCAGGGAGGGACGCCGCTCTGTGAACCGGTCCTGGCTTCGCTCAGCGCCGCACGTCGGCGTGCGCATGGCCGGGCTGAGAACGGGGTCTCGGGGAGACCGCGCGGCAGGACCGTCACGAGACGACGCGTGGGTCGCGCCGCCGCCACCCCCGTCTGGCGCTGCCGTCCGGGGGGACCGTGTCCGAGCGGACACGGTGGGGCAAAACGCCTGGCGAGCGCCTTGGTGAGCGACAAGCTACTCGCTACGCCAAAGGAAGGCAAACTCGGACAAAATCAACAACACCCCAGCTCAGCGCCCTCGGGCGGGGGAGGCTAGGGGCTGTCCCTTAGACCATC
>NZ_SMKT01000022.1 GCF_004348735.1 Actinomadura sp. KC06 | reverse complement strand
CCACACCCCCAACCACCACGCCCCAGCCGATCCCGCCAACGTCGCCGCACGACCAACACCCCCAACCACCACGCCCTAGGCGGTGCCGCCAACCTGCCGCACGACCGGCGCCGCACTATCGGGATGGGCAGGCAACCTCAACCGGCGTTTCCGGGCTGGGGGCGGACGTCGTGGTCGGTAGCGTCGAGTGAGATTTACGGCACCGCGCCGCTACCCGGCCGTGCACGGCAGGGTCTCGGAGATAGATCGGCGCCTGCGAGGTCCACGCACCCTTCGTCACGGGGACATCTCCAAGTCGCGTCCCCGGTAAATCCTCTGTAGTCAGGCCAACTGCTCGGATTGCTTTCCTGTCTCAGCCATGTGGCCCATGCGATGAGCACGGGTGCAAAATATCGGGCAATTCGGATATGGCAGTCATATCGATCTGGGGATGACAGGGTCGACTCCGAATGATCTTCCATTCGACTGCGCGCATTACTCAACGCTCCGTAGCCGGAGTGACTACGATCGGCATTCTCACGGTGACCGACGCGATCCCCCGGGGCGAAGATGAACCGTTTCCTCACACAACCCATACCTGCCGTAATGATCAGCGACTTGATTCGCTGCACTGGCGGGATCTTGGGTTATACGGCCTTGGCCGGTGCCATCTCCATTGGCGTGGCCACCCCAGCGGACGCGGTCACCCCCGCCTCGCCCGAGCCGCGCAGGTCGGTACCGCCGATCTGCCGTCACGCCGTGATCGTCGGTGACAGGCACAGCGCCCACAAGTGCAAGGAGGCATGGCTGGCGATGTACGAGAGGTCTCGCAGACGATCAGGCCGCGGTCGGGAATTCGCCCGCAGAGGCGACCGTTTCGACTGGAAGTTCAAGGTCAGACGATGGCCGCCGTCGTCAGAGCAGCCCAAAGAGCCCGCTGCCAGGCCCACCGCGCCGGACGCTCCGAGCACCTCTCCCTCCACGCCGAAGCAGTCGAAGACCGCAACTCCCCAAGTCTCCTCCCCGACACCGACGCAGACCCGCAGCCAGGCACAGGAACTCGAGTCGCGCCCGTCCTCGCTGCAACCGGTCCTGCTCCTCGGCCTCCTCCTGCCTGCCGCGGCGGCGATCTGCTACCCGTTCCGGCACCGCATCTACGCCGCCGCCGGGTTGCCCGCGTTCTCCGCGGCCTCGACCACGACCACAGCGGCGCCACCCGCCCGGCTCACCTATCACCCCGTTGTCGACCCGTTCGCCGCTCCCGCCACGGGACTGACAGGCCCAGGGGCCGTCTCCACGGCCCGGGTCCTGGCCCTGACCGCCCTCGACGAGCACAGCGAAAGCTCTCTCGTAGTCGTCCCCCGGCCGGACGCCACCGTCCTCTTCGGCCTCGGCGAGGACGAACTCCTCGACGACGACACCGCCGGCCTCTTCATTCCCGGCAACCTCGACGCCGCTCTGGCCTATCTGGAGACCGAACTCGCAATCCGCAAGAACACGGGCACCGAACAGGGACGACGCCTCCTCTTGGTGGCCGACTGCGCGGAGGAGTCGGAGAGGATCGAAGCCCTCCTCGGTCGGCACCCCGGCGGCCTCTCCGCGATCCTCCTCGGCACCTGGACAGGAGATCGGGCCACCATCGATGACGAAGGTCTGGTCGACGCTCCTTCGACGCTGCCCTCCGCACTCCCCGAGCGACTCCCCGCGATATCCCGCACCGAGGCCCGCGACCGCCTCCTCGCAGCCCTGGCCCGCCAACAACAGGACCAGAAATCCCCTTCCAAGCGCCGCTCCACCCAACGCCGCCCCTGACCACCATTACCCACAGCACCCCGAACCCCACCACCCATCGCTTCACCAATGCCGCCACCATCCGGGGAACGGGCACCTCGGGCGTCAGGGGACCGGCACCTCGGGGCGTCGGCGGAACGGCACCTCGGGGCGTCGGGGGAACGGCACCTCGGGGCGTCGGGGGAACGGCACCTCAGGGCGTTGGCGCGGCCTCAACCGACCCACCGCACCCCGCCTACCGCCTCGCACGGCGTGGACGCCAGGTTCGGCGTCGAGGTCACCCGCGTCTACCGCGCGGCCAGGACCGTCCATGCCTCCGACGGGACCGCCACCCCGTAGGGGACGCTTCACAACAGAACACCCGATCGACTTGGAGAAGGCGTCCATCCGACCTGTATCCAGTCGACCTGCAGAACGGCTGAGCCGTCCTGTATCCAGCCGCCCCACAGAATGTCCAACTCGACCCCGACCCTACGTCTGGCGGTCCTGGAGAACGTCCCGTTCAACGCAGTCCCGCCCGCCCCACAGAGCGCCAAGCCATCCAAGGATCGTCCAGCAAGTCCAAGGAATATTCGGCCCACCGAGAAGGCGGGCCCGGCCGATCCCGGGAATGCCCGGCGGCCCGGCCGTCCAGCCGACCTTTAGGACGTCCAGCGGAGCCAGGAGCGTTCAGTCGCAGTCGGCCCCGCATCGGCTGGGCCGATGCCGGTCCAGCCGCGCATCCCGTGGGGAGCGGCGCCACCCCGCACGGAGCAATCAGATCTCGTGACCTGGAGCGGTGCCGACGATTAGGCGGCCATGGAGTGACGAGATGGCCGACCTTCATCCCATTCCTGACGCTCCAGCTGTAGCCGAGATCTCAAGCTCCGGTGTGAAGGCGGTGGGCACATCTGGGTCAAGTGGCGCAGTGAGCAGCGCCGGAATGCCGATGGGTGTTGAGCGCTTCTCCGGCCGAGACAGTTGTATGGGAGGCACGCCCTGGATTCGGGAGGCGCCTGGAGCCTCGTGTCCGCTGGCACGGCGTGGGTGGTCAATTTGGTCGTTGGACGTCGGTCGTGCTGAGCAGTGGGGTTCTGGGAGCGGGGCAAGCGGGATGGGCGCCGTCTACGTCGGCGTTCGTTCCTGCCTTGTGATCTCTGCCCTGACGGACGTGAGGCCCCGGATCGCGCGGCTGAGGGAGCTGATGTCCGGTGGCTGGTCGGCGTCTCGGTCCAGGTAGGCGGCGCAGCGGAGCATCCAGCCGCGGACGACGTCCTCCATCCTCGTCTCGGAACGGCGCGTCCTTTTCAGGACCGTTTCGCGTTTCTCGTCGGCGACCCGCCGCACCAGGATCTCGTCCGAGCCGAGCGCGCGGACGTCGGCGAGTGCGTAGCGTCCGAGCTGGTCTGTCGCGAGGTGGCGTTCGGCGGCGATGCGGTCGAACGTCTTCCGCGGCCAGGCGAGGATCATTGCCGCTCCGCCGGCGTCAACGGTCTCGGTCAGCGGTCCCTTCCGGGCGGAGACCACCGATCGCACGGCTGCGGGGTCGAGCCGGTCCAGGTCGCGCAGGAGGTAGACCGGATATCCACGGAAGTTGCTGATGAAGTTGAGATCTCCCTGGGCGACCAGCACCTCGATGTCCCGCCGCTCGACGTCGAGTCCCAGCCGCGCGGCCAGCCTGGCGGCCGCGCGGGCGGATCCGATCGGAGGATCGTCGCCGAATCTGGCGATGACCTGCTCGCCGAGTCCCCGGCATTCCTCGGCGAGGTCCGCGGACCATCGGTCACCGTCGAGATCGGGTTCCGGCAGGATTCCGTGCTCCACGCCGAGGCGCATCTGCCACCGGGTGAGCCCGAGATGGGCGGCGAACCGGTGGCCCCCGAATTGGCCACGAGTGATCTGTGCGGGCATTGTCGTGCCTTTCTTGCGACAGCGGACCTTGACGCGACACAGCCTCGCCCACAGGTTCCGCCAAGTTCAGCAGAACGCGATCCTGTGGATAACTTGGCGGAGTGATTTGTCGTGTGTTGTCGGCGAATTTCGTGGCTTGAGGTGGAAGCGCGGCGTGCCAGGCTGTGAGGATGAACGCGATACATCGGCTCGGGATCGGGTTGGCGGCGCTCGGGCGTCCGGCGTACATCAACGTCGGCCGGGCGGACGAACTGCCACCCGGCCGGAGCGTGGAGCAGATGCGCGAAGCGACCTGGGACGTTCTCGACGCGGCCTACGCCGCCGGTATCCGATGGGTGGACGTGGCGCGGTCGTACGGCAGGGCTGAGGAGTTCCTCGGTGGTTGGCTCACCGCACGAGGCCCTGACGACGTGACGGTCTCGAGTAAGTGGGGATACACCTACGTCGGTGAATGGAAGACTGACGCGCCAGTGCACGAGGTGAAGGAGCACAGTCTCGGCCGTTACCGGACCCAGTACGAAGAGACTCGCGCTTTTCTGGACGAATATCTGTCCGTCTACCAAGTGCATTCGCTCACCGAAGAAAGCCCTTTGTTCCAGGACGTGCGACTGCAGGCGGCTCTTGCCGAAGCATCTGCGGACGGTGTCCGCATCGGCTTCTCGACATCGGGGCCGGGGCAGGCCGACACGATCCGTCGCGCGGCAGCGCTGGAAGTGTCGGGGCAGCGTCTTTTCAGCACCGTTCAGTCAACCTGGAACGTCCTAGAGACCTCTGCTGGGGAAGCCCTACGGGAAGCGCACGATGCGGGCCTGCACGTACTGCTCAAGGAAGTCCTCGCCAACGGAAGGCTCGCCACACAGCCGCCCGCGGCTATGCAGACTGTGGCGGCCAGGAAGCCCGTCCAGCCGGATGCTCTGGCGCTTGCCGCTGCTCTTAGACGACATCTCATTTGGTGAGTCGGCGGTAGCCTACCGTTCGTGGAGATGGTTGAGCGGTTGGTGCCCGGGGAGTTGTGGGAGCTGTTCCAGCGGGTGGTGCCACCTGCTCCGACCCGGCCGCAGGGCGGCGGCCGGCGGCGGTATGGGGACCGGGAGGTCCTGGCCGCGATCATCTTCGTGGCCACCACCGGCTGCACCTGGCAGCAGTTGCCACCGGTGTTCGGTCCGTCCGGTCCCACTGCGCACCGCCGCTTCACCGAGTGGAGTGCGGCGCGGGTCTGGGCCAAGCTGCACCGCCTGGTACTGGACGAGTTGGGTGCCCGTGGGGAGTTGGACTGGTCGCGGTGTGCGATCGACTCGGTCAGTGTCCGGGCGAGCAAAGGGGGGAGCTGACCGGCCCGAATCCTGTCGACCGTGGCAAGCGTGGGGCGAAAATCCATCTGCTGGTCGACCGTGCCGGGCTGCCCCTGTCTGTCGGGATATCGGCGGCCAACACCCACGACAAACTCGCCCTGGAGCCGCTGGTGCGGGGCATCGCGCCGATCCGCTCGCGGCGCGGGCCGCGCCGACGGCGTCCTGACAAGCTGCACGGCGACAAGGGCTACGACTTCGCCGACCTGCGGCGCTGGCTGCGTCAGCGCGGCATCACTCCGCGCATCGCCCGCCGTGGCATCGAGTCCTCACAGCGATTGGGTCGGTACCGCTGGGTGGTGGAGCGGACGGTGTCCTGGCTGAAGGGCTGCCGTCGTCTGCATCGCCGCTATGAGCGAAAGGCCGAGCACTTCCTGGCCTTCGTCGGGATCGCCGCCACACTCATCTGCCACCGCCGACTCACCAAATGAGATGTCGTCTTAGTAGGCCGTGGGCAGACACGGTGCTCATAGGCGCGGTCAGTCCCGCCCAGTTGGACGCCAACCTGGCCGCGGCAGAAGTGTCGCTTGATGAGAATGACCTCGTAGAGACGGCCCGCCTGAGCGTCCCCCCGGAAATCTACTGGGCCGAACGGAGCGCCCTCCCCTGGACGTGACGAGCCGTTCGGCCGGATGAGCGGCGAGTGCATGGGACGATTGAGCCCGCCCCAGCACGATCGGATACCCATGCAGTCAGAGCTTCCGGAAATGATCGGCCCTTACCGCGTGGTCGCGCGGCTCGGCTCCGGCGGGATGGGCGAGGTGTTCCTCGGGGCGTCGCAGAGCAGACGGCTGGTAGCGGTGAAGGTCATCCGGCCGGAACTCCTGGACGACCCCAGATGGAGGGCGAGATTCCGCCGTGAAGTGACTTCTGCGCAGTCGGTCAGCGGCTTCTACACGGCACCCGTCGTCGACGCCGATCCGGACGCGGACCAGCCGTGGCTGGCGACGCAGTACATCCGGGGCGTAAGTCTCTCCACCGTCGTCCAGGAGAAGGGGCCGCTCCGCGAACAGGCCGCCTGCCGGCTGGGCGCGGGGCTGGCCGAGGCTCTGATCGCGATCCATCGGGCGGGGATCGTCCACAGGGATCTGAAGCCGTCGAACGTCCTGCTGGCCTCGGACGGGCCGAGGGTCATCGACTTCGGCATCGCACGGCCCCTCGACGCATTGCCCCTGTCGAAAACGGAGATTCTGGGGACGCCGGCGTACATGTCACCGGAGCAGGCCCTCGGCGATCCCGTCGCGGCCGAGAGCGATGTGTTCTCCCTTGGCTCGACCCTTGTGTACGCGGTCACTGGTGCGGCGCCGTTCGGGACGGGCCACAAGGTGCGCGCACGGATCGTCCATGGTGTACCTGACCTCGCTCGGTTGCCCGACCCTATGCGCGGGCTGGTGACGCGCTGCCTGGTGAAGGATCCTGCAGAACGTCCTTCGCCGGAGCAGGTCCTCGTCGCCCTTTCCACACTGCTGGACGCTCACTACGGCGAAGAGTGGCCGCCCGTAGACGTGGAGCAGTTGATCGGCGCGCAGGAACGGACGCTCGTCGAAATCACGGCCGAGCTACCGACTCTCCGGGAACCGCACCCGTAACGGCTCAGGAAAGACCCTCCGCTAGCGCGTCCCAGAAGGCGGTCTCGTATGTGTGGAGGAGGTGGGCGGCACGGACTGCCTCCTCCGGGTCGTCGCCGGAGGCGAGACCGGACGCGATGACCTCCAAGGCCTGTTCCACGAAGCCGGGCGGCGACTCGGCGAAGAACGTGAAGAAGCCGACGTCCGCCTCGCCGAAGCCGTAGTGGGTGCGGAGGGCTTTCGCAGTACGGGCACAGTAGCCGCCCCACTCCTCCAGGTTGGCCAGCATGGCGAGGGCGACTTCGCTTGCTGTTCCGAACGCCGCCCTCTGCGCAAGGTAGGCCGGATAGACCTGCGCGAACGGCTTCGGCTCGTAGGCGCTGAGATTCTCGTCACTTTCGCCGAGTGCGGCTGCGAAGTCGCCGAGGAGCTTCAGCGCCTTGCACTCGCCTTGGGCGAGCCCGAGGAACAGCTCGCCGGACGGCCCTTCGGGGAACCGCGCGGCCAGCAGCGCGAAACTGCGCCGGTCGCTGCTGACGATCCGGTACTCCTCTCCGGCCAGCCAGACCAGGCGTTCCCTGGGCATGTCGCCTGATTCCAGCAGGTCGATGAAGCGGTTCTGGGTCGTCGCGTCCGCGATCTCCCGGCGGGCGCGGGCGGCGAGCTCGGTGGCGCTGTGACGGGTCATGGTTCCACCGGAGCACCCGCACGTGCCCGCCGTCAACGAGGCGGCCACTGAAAAGCGCCGGTGATCACGTGGATACGATGATGAACGGAACGTCTACGCAGGTGTGGGACGCAGTTGGGAGTGAGCGCGCATGTCGGATTTCGAGCTGGGCCACGCGGGCGGCCGGATGCCTCTGGAGGTGACCGAGTCGACTGAGGGCCCCTCGGGACTGGTCGTGGGCAGCCTTCTCAAGGAGACCGGTCACGTCACCCTCGACCCCGGCTTCACCAACACCGCGTCCACCACGTCGGCGATCACCTACATCGACGGTGAGGCGGGCATCCTGCGCTACCGGGGCTACCCCATCGAGGAGCTGGCGGAGAAGTCGTCCTTCCTTGAGGTCGCCTACCTGCTCATCTACGGCGAGCTGCCCACGCCCGACCAGCTGAGCGAGTTCACCGACCAGGTCCGTAACCACACGCTGCTGGACGAGAAGTTCCGCGCGTTCTTTTCCGCGTTCCCGCGTAGGGCGCACCCCATGGCGGTGCTGTCGTCCGCGGTCAGCGCACTGTCGACGTTCTACCAGGACAGCTTGGACCCGTTCGACCCGGAGCAGGTCGACCAGTCCAGTGTCCGGCTCATCGCCAAGCTCCCCACCATCGCGGCCTACGCGTACAAGACGTCCAACGGCCAGCCGCTTCTGTATCCGGACAACTCCCTGGGTTACATCGAGAACTTCCTGCGCATGACTTTCGGGCTCCCAACGCAGCCGTACGAGATCGACCCTGAGATCGTGCGCGTCCTCGACATGCTGTTCGTGCTGCATGCCGACCACGAGCAGAACTGTTCGACGTCCACCGTGCGGCTGGTCGGGTCCAGCCAGGCGAACCTTTTCTCGTCGGTGTCCGCAGGCGTGGACGCGCTGTTCGGCCCTCTGCACGGCGGCGCCAATCAGGCCGTCCTTGAGATGCTGGAGCGCATTCACGAGAGCGGCGACGACATCGACTCGTTCGTAGAGCGCGTCAAGCGTAAGGAGCCCGGCGTCAAGCTGATGGGTTTCGGGCACCGCGTCTACCGCAATTACGACCCGCGCGCCGCTGTCGTGAAGAAGGCGACGGGCAAGGTCCTGGACGCCCTCGGCAAATCCGACCCGCTGCTGGACCTCGCCATGCGTCTGGAGGAGGTCGCGCTGAGCGACGACTACTTCGTCGAGCGCAAGCTGTACCCGAACGTGGACTTCTACACCGGCGTCATCTACAAGGCGATGGGTTTCCCGACCAACGCGTTCACCGTGCTGTTCGCGCTCGGGCGGCTGCCCGGCTGGATCGCGCAGTGGCGCGAGATGATGAACGACCCGTCCACCAAGATCGGTCGTCCGCGCCAGGTGTACGTGGGACCGGGAGAGCGTCACTACGTGGAGCCGTCCGCCCGCTGACCGGGTCTCCTCCACGCGGCCTCACCGACAGGAGCCGCTCACGTCGTCTCGTGCAGGGCGGGCGGGTTCGTTAACCCGTCCGCTCTTGACTGCGTTC
The DNA here is from genome assembly GCF_004348735.1 of Actinomadura sp. KC06. Taxonomy (GTDB): domain Bacteria; phylum Actinomycetota; class Actinomycetes; order Streptosporangiales; family Streptosporangiaceae; genus Spirillospora. The sequence goes on along the minus strand of NZ_SMKT01000022.1, from coordinate 62,216 downwards.
CGCGGTGTCCGGGGTTAGCCTGAAGACGGCGACTCCCAACGGAAGGCGGCTCCCACGAATGCCCTCCCTTGTCGAGCAGAATCTGTCGAGCCTTGATTTCTGGGCGAAACCCCAAGCCGAGCGGGACGATTTCTTCACCGAGCTCCGGGCGGAGGACAGGCCGGTGTTCTGTCCCCTCCCTGAGGGACCCGGGTTCTACGCCCTGACCCGGTACGAGCAGGTGGCCGAGGCGAGCCGGAAACCCGAGGTGTTCAGCTCCGCGCCCACCGCCGTCAGCCTCGTCGATCCGCCGCCGCAGCTCACCGAGTACGTCGGCTCCATGATCAGCATGGACGATCCGCGACACGCCAGGCTCCGGCGAATCGTCTCCCGCTCGTTCACGCCACGGCTTGTCGAAAGGGTGACGGGAGACGTCGCCGCCCTTGCGCGCCGCATCGTGGACGAGCTGGCCGAGCGGGGACCGTGCGACTTCGTCGAGCACGTCGCCATGCCGATGCCCCTGCAAATCATCTGCTCGATGATGGGAATCCCGGACTCGGAGTACGACGACGTCATCGACGCCACTAACGTCATCCTGGCCGTCGGTGACCCGGACCACGTCAGCGCGGACGGCAGGGACCGTCCGACCGTCCTCGCGGAGAAGTTCTCATACTTGCACGGGCTCATGGCCGACCTCGGCCGCTTGCGCCGCGAGAAACCCGCCGACGACCTGGTCACCGCGCTGACGAGCGCGAACGTGGACGGCGAGGCCCTCAACGACCGTGACCTCGGACGCTTCTTCTCGCTGCTCGTCATCGCCGGCAACGAGACGACCCGGAACGCGCTCTCGCACGCCGTCGCCCTGCTCACCGAGCACGCCGCCCAGAGGGACGTCCTCGTCGCAGACCTGGACGGACGCCTGCCGAGCGCCGTCGAGGAGATCGTCCGCTATGCCTCGCCAGTGACGTGGATGCGCCGCACCCTGTCCCGCGACTACGAACTGCAGGGCCACGTCTACCGTTCCGGTGACCGCGTAATCCTCTACTACAACTCGGCCAACCGGGACGAGAACGTGTTCAAGGATCCCCACCTGTTCGACATCACGCGCTCCCCCAACCCGCATGTGGGATTCGGGTCCCCCGGACCGCATTTCTGCCTCGGAGCCCACCTCGCCCGCCGCGAGGTCACCGTGCTGCTACGCGAGCTGTACACGCGTCTCCCGAACCTTCACGCCACGGACGCGCCGGTCAGGCAACGCAGCAGCTTCATCAACGGAATCAAGGTCCTCCCCTGCGCTTTCTGACCACCTTTATTCCGACATTTCCGATAGTTCCCCGAGGGGTTATCCACAGGACGCGATTTCCCTTCTTCCGCTCGTGAGTCTCCTCGAAGCTGGACTGCACCAGCCGGTTCAAGGCCCGAGGAGAGCGCCATGTCCGTCACGATCACCGTTCCCGAAGAGACGACCGCCGGCTTCGTCGTCGCCACCGACAGGGATCCCGGCGACCTTCCGGCGGCGATCCGGCAACGGCTCCCCGGCCCGTTCGCCGCAGCGGTGTCGATCCGCCTCGGCAGTCCCCGGCTCATGGTGACCTGCCACCGCGCCGCCGACTCGCCGTGGGATCTCAGCGGCGTGACGGGTGCCGACGAAGATGACGCCGACCGGGTCCGGCAGGCGACACGACATGTCGGCGTCACGTCCGTCCTACCGGTCAGCGACCTCCCGTCGGGGCCGCATCTGGCGCGCGCCGCCGCCATGGCCGTCGCCGAGTCGCTTTGCGGCGTCCCCGTGGACGTCGCCGCCAACGAGGTCCTGCCCGTCACGCCGTTCGGGCGCTTCGACGAGTTCGTCCTCGCCGACAACTGGCTCGGCGCCTCGCCGCCGCCCTACCGGAACTCCGGCCTCTGCACGGCCAAGGAGGACGACATCGACGGCTGCGCCTGCGTCGACCTCGCCACCCGCGGCCTGCACCGGTTCGGGCTGCCCGAACTGGAGATCACCGGCGTCGCCTGCCCGCATGACCTGGCCGCGCTCAACGTCCTCCGAACGACCGCGCAACGGCTGCTACCCCTGGGCAGGCACCCGGGCGAGCACACCCTGCCCGCCGAGCTGATGCTCACGAGCGCCGACTTCGCGGCGTACTGGGGGAGCAACGACTCGATCTGGGACGACGGGCCCATCTCGATACGCCTGACGGAGGCGGCCCCCAGCCGTCTCGCCATCCGACCGCCGGCGGACTTCCCCGGCACGCTCAACGAATGGCTCTGGGACGAGCTCCCGCCCGTCCTGCACGAACTCCTCAGCTGCGAACCCGACCACCCCGTCCCCACCTGACATCCGCCGGTACCGGGTCGCCTTGCGCACCGCCCACGTACCGGAAGTCGCGACCCGCCGCCGCTGCCGAGCCCGCGCGACTGCTCCGCATACCGCGACAGCCAAAAGCCCAGTTCTCCTCGGACACGTGCTGCGGAACGGTCCCATGCGCGGGCGACACCGTCCCTCGACCTCGGCACTGAGCACCCGCGATGCCGACTTCGACGATGTCCTTCCGGGCCTGGAGACCGGTTCCCCGCTCTGGACATCGTCGCCGGTGGCAAGCAGGCCGTCCACGTCCGAAAAGGGTCCCGCAAGCACGGATGAAAGCGCCAAACGGCGAGGTCAAGGGCGTGACGCTGTCGAGGGCCGCGTCGGCACCCTCGGCCTCATCACCGCAGATCACCCTCGACGACGCGCCAGAACGCCAACCAATCGAACGTTTATTCGATACCAAGAGTTGTCACTCGGTGCGGGATAGGAGACGTTCAGATCGACAATGGCACGCATGAGGCTGGACATCACAACAATTTGGCCAAGTAAGTGGAAACGACGCAGTTCAGCCTACATAGCGCGAACTTATGACCAAATGTGATGGTCCCCACGCGTTCATGAGGTGTCAATCTCGTCTTTGCAGGACGCGATGGCCGGCCACGCGCGCCGCACAGCTCCCCAAACCGTGTGCGCGCCGCCACTCCCCCGGTCCGTCGTCGCGTCAGCCGCCGCCCCGCCCCCGCGGGGCGGCCTCACCCCCGCCCTGATGGAGGCATGCGGCTGTGAAACGCAGAAATCATCTCCTGGTGACCACGGTGGTCGCCGCACTCGCGGTGACGGGCATGGCTGCTCCGGCCATGACGTCCACCGGAGGCAGTCGAGGCCCCAGCGCCGATCCGAAGGCGGCCGCGATGGCGTCGGCGGACCGGCTGATCGCCGGGAACGCCGCCGACCTGTACACGGGAAAGGACGAGAAGTACATCCGGACCCAGGTGGTCGGCACCCCGTGGGACCAGTACTACGTCGCCTATGAGCGCACTTACCACGGGCTTCCCGTGGTCGGCGGCGACTTCGTGATCGCCACCGACGGGAAGGGCCGCGTCCGCACCCTCTCGGTGGCGCAGAATCAGCAGATCACGGTCGGAACCACCCCGAAGGTGAGCGAGACCGCCGCCGCGGGGCGCTCCCGCACCGCGCTGACCAAGCCGGACAAGGCCGAGCTCAAGCCGCGCCTTGTCGTGCACGCCCTGACCAAGCCCAGGCTGGCGTGGGAGACGGTCGTGTCCGGGCGGGACGGCGAGCAGCCGAGCCGGAAGAAGGTCTACATCGACGCGCTGACCGGCAAGCGGTTCGACGCGCAGGAGACCATCCAGGCGGGTACGGGCACCGGCATCTGGGGCGGCCCGAACCTGACCATCGGGACGACCCAGTCCGGCAGCACCTACTCCATGCGGGACCCGAACCGGGCCGGCCTGACCTGCGCCGACTACAGCGGCAACCGGATCTTCACCGGCCCGGACGACGTCTGGGGCAGCGCGTCCAAGACCGACAAGGAATCCGGCTGCGTGGACGTCATGTACTCCTCCGCCGCTTTCTGGGACCTGCTGAAGTCCTTCGGGCGCACCGGCCTGCGGAACAACCAATGGGCCCCGGCGAGGGTCGGCCTCAACGCCGTCAACGCCTACTGGAACGGCACCGACGCCCAGTTCGGCCACAACCAGCGCAACCAGTGGCTCACCTCGACCGACGTGGTGGCCCACGAGTTCGGTCACGGGCTCGACAACTTCACCCCCGGCGGCATGTCCGGCGGCGGCACCCAGGAGTTCGTCGGAGACGTGTGGGGCGCGGTCGTAGAGCACGCCATCAACAACCCGGCCGACACTCCGGACTACCTCGTCGGTGAGCTGGTCGACCTGGTCGGGCGGGGCCCGATCCGCAACATGTACAACCCGTCGCAGGTCAACAACGACCCGAACTGCTACTCGTCGTCCGTTCCGCGGATGGAGGTGCACAAGGCGGCCGGGCCGGGCAACCACTGGTTCTACCTGCTCGCCGAGGGCTCCCAGCCGGGTGGCGGCAAGCCGAACAGCCCGGTCTGCCAGGGCGGCCAGCTGACGGGGATCGGCGTCATGAACGCCGCGAAGATCTTCTACAACGCGATGATGCTCAAGACGTCCGGCACCAGCTACGGCCGGTACCGCACGCTGACGCTCACCGCGGCGAAGAACCTCGACGCCACCTGCGCGTCGTTCAACAAGGTCAAGGCGGCCTGGGACGCCGTCCAGCTCGGCGCGCAGTCCGGTGAGCCGACCTGCACCCCAGGAGCGAACGAGGCCACCGCCTACACGGTCGGGGGCGGTACCCCAAAAGCGGCGGCACCGCCTGACATCAACGTCGAGAGCGTCAAGGCACACCTGCAGCAGTTCCAGACCATCGCCAGCAGCAACGGCGGCAATCGCCGCTCCACGGGCCCCGGCTACACCGCGTCGGTGTCCTACATCGAGCAGAAGTTGAAGGCCGCCGGGTTCACCGTGGCCCGCCAGGCCTGCGCGTCCGGATGCAGCGGCGGAGCCGGGCCCAACCTGATCGCCGACTGGCCCGGCGGCAACGACAACAACGTCTACATGTTCGGCGCCCACCTCGACAGCGTCGCGGCGGGTCCGGGCATCAACGACAACGGCACCGGGTCCGCGGCCCAGCTGGAGGTAGCGCTCCAGCTCGCCCAGTCCAAGCCCACCATGCTCAACCACGTGCGGTTCGCCTGGTGGACGGACGAGGAGCAGGGCCTGCGCGGTTCGAAGTACTACGTGAGCCGCCTGTCGGCAACCGACCGGACGAAGATCAAGGGCTATTTCAACTTCGACATGGTCGGCTCGCCGAACCCGGGCTACTTCATCGACGACATCAACTCGCCGCTGGCGAAGAACCTGAAGGAGTACTTCGACTCGATTAACGTGCCGACAGAAGAGGTCGCCGAGTGCTGCAGTGACGACGGCTCGTTCCGCAACGCCGGGATCGCCACGACGTTCCTGTTCACCGGCGCTCCGGCACGCAAGACCGCTGCCCAGGCGCAGAAGTGGGGCGGCACCGCCAACCAGGCGTTCGACCGGTGCTACCACCAGTCCTGCGACAGCTACCCCAGCAACGTCAACACGACCGCACTCGACCGCTGCTCCGACGCGATCGCCTACGCCCTATGGAAGGTCGCCGTAGGCGCCCAGCCGGCATCCGGCAACGGCAAGCGATCGTGACCACCCCTGGGACCGGTGACACACGGTCCCACGACGGCTGGAGCACCAGCCGTCAGCACAGCTAGAGCGTGCCCGGTCCGGCCTTTCTCCACAGGGGGTAGGGAGGCTGGACCGGACACGCTCGCCTGACCGACAGCCCCGAAGGCAGCCATCAGGCCCGCGCACCCCAGATCCTCGTCGCGCCACCCGCTATCCCGCGCGTCTCAGCGCCAGCAACGGCGCCCCAAGATGTGAACAGCCCGTCCCACAGAGCTTCCCCACCAGCGGAACGACGCCGCCGTAGCCGAATTCACAGAGACCGCGCTGCACGTCCCCGTGTTTCTCCTGTACAGACGAAGGTCCGAGGCGCTCCGGACTTGGACGCCGACTCAGCTGGTCGACGTGGCCGGTGAGCGGACCGCAGGTCTCCGCACCAACCGCCCAGGGCAGCAAGGGCCACGTGCCGAGTGAAGTGCCAGTCACGCCCGGAGATGTGCGGGTGCAGGCGACGAGGTGGAGTGAGGACTCCCGGACCGCACAACCACAATTGCTCAGGTTGATTGGTGGGAGGACCGGCGTTCCCCACCCACCGCGCCGGGGACACAAGATCCAGACCGCGAGCCGCCAGTGCTCGCTGTTGGGGATCATGTCGCATGTACAGGTAGTACGGCATCCGCGACATCCGCAATCAGGGCGTGCTGTTGCGCGGCGTCAACGACTCCCCGCCGCGTTGCTCGACCTGTCGTTCGCGCTGCTCGACGAGATGCATAGCGAAGCGCTGGTCACGACCGGAGGCGTGCGAACAAGGGCTGGGTGTGACTTGCTGGCCGGGAGTGTCGCGACCAGTGGCCAGTGTGTGGCCGGTGAGAGGGCAGAGCACCCGCACTTGCCGCCGGGCCGGCGAGAACCAGATACGGGGTGGGCGCTGGTCACTGTACGAGACACGCTGGTGCAGACGCAGGAGTGGGATGCGAGTTGCCGCGACGCGCGACGCCATGGCTGGTCGCCGCCACTTGTGGACGCCACTGGTCGGTCGGCGCGGCCGGTGCCAGGGTTCCGAGGGGCAGGTGCAGAGGTGCTGGGCGCGGCGGGGAGGCGTTCCCGTAGAAGGAAGGGGTGGAGCGCGGATTGCCGGGAGGGGCGCTGCCACGGCTTTGGGGGACGGGAGGCTGAAGCGGGTAGGTGCTCGTTCGGGCGGAGGTGCAGGACAATGACCTCGCGGTCGTTTGGTGGGTGGTTCCGGGAGGGGATGGGCCTGGCGGGCGGCTGTTCAAGGCGCGGACGGTTTGTCAGCCGCGGTTCGGCCCGTCTCAACTACTTATGGAGCGCGCTCTGTGACTGCTTCATGGAATTCGAGCGAGATCCCTGATTTGGAGAACGATCTGGTGCCGGGGGCGTTGGCGAAGGTGCTGGCGGACGTTGCGGCTGAGCGTGAGGCCCAGGATCGGATGGGGGGTGTCCAGGAGTTCCCGGACGGGAGCGGGCCGGAGTTCGCCGAAAGTGCGGAGGAGGCCAAACAGGAATGCGCTGCGGCATGGACGCGCGGAGAGTTGACGTGGCGGCACATCCTGGCGGAGGAGTTCTTCGAGGCGCTTGCCGAGTCGGATCCCCGCGCTCTCCGGACGGAGCTCGTCCAGACGGCGGCGGTCGCGGTGAAGTGGGTCCAGTCGTTGGACCGGCGTCATGGCGCTACGGCGCATCGCGGCAAGGACGGCATCGGACATGCTGAGAAGCTGGTCCGGGATCGCATACCCGAGATCATCCGGGAGGACGGGCGGCGTCCGGATACCCGAGTCGCAGGTCCTGATGAGCATGCGTCATTGCTGCGCGCGAAGCTCTACGAGGAGGCCGGTGAGTACGTCGCGAGCGGAGACCCCGGCGAGCTTTCTGATCTGCTGGAGGTCGTCCACGCTCTTGCGGCGGTTCACGGAATCTCGCCGGAGGAATTGGAGGAACGGCGTTCGGCCAAGGCGGCGATTCGTGGGGGTTTCTCGAATCGCATCGTGCTGCGGCTGCCTAAGTGATTTTGGCTGGCACGTCGGCCCGGTAGGTGTTTCCTGGAGGCGGTGGGGGTCATGGCCAGATTCGGCGGAGTGTCCACTGGGAGGTAGCGGCTGCGATCACTTCGGCGACCGCTGGACCGTCCGGGGTGGCGACCTGGAGGCGGTAGTACCTCGCTTCGCCGGGCGCCTGCCATTCCTCTAGGACGCGACGCACCCGGTAGCAGCCGCGCGGGCCGGTGGTCCGGGACGGTCGGCCGGTGGGCGTCGTCTCCGCGGAGACCGGTTCATCGATGAGCACGAGACGTCACCCTAGCCCGAACAGGTGTTCGAGAAAAGGACGCCGCGCCGCGCTGTCAGGGGGGTGGGGCGGCGGACGTCGACAGCAGGCGAGGAAGCGGGCCGGGAGATCGTCTCGACCTCTGGGTGGGAAGGTTCATCGGTCCCAATGGCCCCGCTTGTGGACGTCTGCGGAATGCCGGTGTCCTGTGCGTGCCGACTTCGGGGGTGGGTGGCTTTGGTGGGTAGCAGCGGGTCTGCCCGAGTGATGTGGAGGCGGCCGGATTCGAGCGCCGCCGTGGAGTTGTCGTTCTGGAAACGGAAGGCCACTCGGGGGCGGTCGCGTCTGATGCGGTGGTCGGGGTCAAACGTGGATTTAGTGCGAACGTCATCGCTTCCACGTTGAGGTCGGCGGTGGACGACATGTCGAGGAAGGCGCGACTTACCTCACTTCGCACGGGCGAGGAGGGACCCGGTTCGAGATCCTGGTCGGCGTACGCGCGGGTGCTGGTGGGCGTTTTCAGTGTCGGGTGCCGGGCGACGTCGGCCTGTTCGAGGGCGCAGGAGCCGCGGCAGGACGTTCTGGCTCATCTCGGACAGCACGCAGTGCAGGGACGCCGAATCGATCCACCGTTCCCCCGCCATGTCGGGCGTTCGCGATGTGCCGCACGGCGTCCGGGCAGGTCGGCGAGTCACCCCAGGTTATGAGTGGGCGCTCTGGAAATGTCGGGGGCGACCGGTAGCGTCCTCCCATCGAGGACGGCCCCACGGGACGGAGACCCATGGCGACCTACACGCTCATCCCAGGCGCCGGCGGGCAGGCGTGGTACTGGCATCGGCTTGTTCCGGAGTTGCAGGCTCGGGGGCACGAGGTCGTCGCCGTCGAGCTTCCGGCCGGTGACGATTCGGCCGGGCTCCGCGAGTACGCCGACACCGTGGTGGACGCGATCGGCGGTCGGACGAACGTAATCCTGGTGGCACAGTCCATGGGCGGCTTCACGGCCCCGCTCGTCTGCGAACGGGTGCCGGTGGACTTGCTGGTCTTGCTCAACGCGATGGTGCCGGCTCCCGGTGAAACGGGCGGCGCCTGGTGGGACAACACCGGACAGTCGAAGGCCATGGCCGACCATGCGGCGCGGGAGGGACGCACTCTGTCCGCGGAGTTCGATGCCGAGGAGATCTTCTTCCACGACGTCCCACCGGAGGTGACGGCGGAGGCGTTCGCCCAGGGCGAGCCGGCGCAGTCGGGGACGCCGTTCACGGAACCGTGGCCGCTTCAGGGGTGGCCGAGCACTCCGACCGTCTTCCTGCAAGGACGGGACGACCGCCTCTTCCCGCTCGAATTCCAGCGCCGTGTCGTGGGCGAACGGCTGGGCATTCCGGTGGACGAGATGCCCGGCGGACACGCGCTGGCGCTCAGCAGACCCCAGGAGCTCGCCGAACGCCTGGAGGAATACCGCACCCGCCTGTAGGTCAGGTGGGTTTCGCGCGGCGGTGGGCCTTCTGGCGGCAGGCGGCGCTGCAGAAGCGGGCAGGGCGGCCCGTGGCGGCGGGCGTGAAGGCGGTCGCGCAGAGCTCGCACCGTGTTTCGTTACGGGGCGCAGTTTCGTTACATTTCGTTGCAGGACGCAGGGCGTCGCAGGCCAGGGACGCCATACGTCCCGGGGGGCCGTCACGGCGGCGGAGGCGTTCCATGAGCATGGCGCCGACCAGGAGAGTCCGGACGTCCTGCACGCTCACGTCCGGACGGACCGCGCCGGCGGACTGGGCTCGGCGGAGCAGAGCGTCCAGGGCCGTGGTGAACTCCGCGTCCTGGCCGGACTCGTCGAAGGCGCCCATCTCCATCGCCAGCGCGTCGCACAGGGCGTGGTTGAACATCGCGCGCTCGACGACCCAGGTGAGGAAGCCGTAGAAGGCCTCCGCCGGGTCGTCGTCCGCGTCGATGAGGGCGCGCGCCTCGGTGATGATGCGCTCGATGCGGTCGGTGACGACGGCCTTGAACAGGGCCTCTTTGGTGGCGAAGTTGCGGTAGACCGTCCCGGCGCCGACGCCGGCCCGGCGGGCGATCTCGTCGAGCGGGGCGAGGCGGCCGTCGGCGGCGAACGCCTCGAACGCCGCCTGGAGGATGCGGTCGCGATTCCGGCGGGCGTCGGCGCGCCGCGGCTGGCCGCTCACTAATTTCTCCTCCCACGATTGACAAGCGGGGCGTACGTTCCGCTAACGTCCCTTAAAGCGGGTTGCACGTTCCGATTATAGGGAGAGCCGATGACGACGGTGGACGAGGCGAGGAAGCGGCTGGGACGGATCGGCGTGGGGCTCATGACGCCCATCGCGCCCGCCGAGGAATGGCGGCGGGCGGCGCGCCGCATCGAGGACGCGGGCTACGGGTCGATCTGGGTGAACGAAGGCATCGGAGGCCGCGAGGTGTTCACGCAGCTGAGCGTGATGCTCGCGGCGACCCGGCACGTGGTGCTCGGGTCGGCGGTCGCGAACCTGTGGGCGCGGCATCCGGCCGCCATGCAGGGCGCCGCGTCCGTGCTGGCCGACGCCTATCCGGGACGCCTCGCGCTCGGCGTCGGCGTCAGCATAGGCGCGATCGTCGAGCAGAGCGGGCAGAAGTGGACGAGTCCACTGAATCGGATGCGCCGGTATCTGGACGACATGGACGCGGCGGTCGAGGCCGCGCCGACGCCCGAGGTGCCGTTCCCCCGGATGGTGGCGGCATTGGGACCGAAGATGCAGGACGTGGCGCGAGAGAAGGCGGACGGCGCGCTCCCGGCGGCCATGCCCGTCGAGCACACCAGGTTGGCCCGGGAGCGGCTCGGCCCGGACAAACTGCTCGTCGTCATGCAGACCGCGATCCGGGAGACGGATCCGGAGAAGGCGCGCGGCATCGCGAGGGGGACGCAGATGCTGGAGATGCCCGGTTCGCCGTACGTCCGCTCGCTCAAGAACCTCGGATACGACGATGCGGCCCTCGCCGGCGGCGGGTCGGACGAGGTCATCGACGCCTGCTTCCCCTGGGGCGACGAAGACGCCATCCGGAGCAGAATCCAGGACCATCTGGACGCGGGCGCCGACCACGTGTGCGTCACGGTGTTCACCCCGGACCTGGCGTCGTCCGCCGACGAGTACGAGCGACTCGCCCCAGCCCTCCTCTAGTCCCCGACCGAGATGTCGCGCGACGGACGGCTCGGCAAGCTCGTCAACGCCGCCGCCGCGGGCATCAGGCCGATCACCTTGGCGATCGATCCGGCGCTGCTGGACGACGTCCAGCAGACCCTGAATCTCCTTGGCCGATCGACCCGCCGGGCCTGCCAGGCGTAATGCCCTGCCTGGGGTGAATGGAGGCGGCAGTGGCGGCCGGGCCAGGCCGGATTCGTTCGAGCGCCTCGCCCTATCTCCTCTGGCCCGCGCTCCTCCAACCCCGCCGTCCCCATAGCTTGCCCTCTACTTCCCGCTCCTCTGGCCCGCCGTCCCGACCTTCAGCCCGCGCTCCTCTAATCCCGCCATCCTGGCCCGCCGTGTCGGTGATGCCTGGCGCGCTGGTCTGTCAGGTCGCCGGGCTCTGCGCGAACATGCTCGATCTAGGCCGACCTTCGTCCCCAGGTGCGGCGGCGGCCGTGATGGTGGCGTACGCGCTCGTGCCGCTCGTGCTCGCCGGGTTCGTGCTTTCTTGCGGCGACGCCTGTGCCCCGGCGGCGGGCCCGGGGTGGGGCGCCGCCGTCAGGGGTTGCGGGCGTTCAGCGCGGCTGGAGGGAGGACGCGCGGACCGCCAGGCGTTCGCGGAGCAGGTCGATGGCCTCGACGATGCGCGGCGCGGCGGCCTGGGCGCGGACGCGGCGGCCGTCCAGGTCGACGACCGCCTGGGCCAGTGCGGGGCGCGGCAGCGACGGGTCGGCCACGACACTCAGCGTGACCTGGATGGACGAGACGCCCTGCGCGGAGCCGAGCGCCTGCCGGACGGCCCGTTCCGCCGCCGCCCGTTCGTGGGCCGTGACGTCGCCCGAGGTCAGGAAGCGTATCTCCGGTCTCTCACGAGTTGCGTTCATGATTCCCCCTGTTACGGTCGCCTCGACGGTGAGGCGGCGGTGGTGCGGAGTGGCGGCGGTGATGATCGCCCCTCTGAACAATGAAACGCCTCGTCCGTCCCAGAACTCTCCCGCGCCGGACGAGAGCTTCATCACCCGCCCGCCGCTCCAGCCTCAGCGCGCACGCGGTTCTGGCATGATCTGCACGACGGCGGGGTCCCCGAATATTCACCGGAATGCGGGACGTCCTTCATTCGGCCGTCATAACGGTGGAACGCGAAATGGCCGACACCCCGGATTGGCCGTCCGCAGCGCAGGAGAGCACAGGCCAATTCGTGCACCATCGGCGACCCGGGCGCCGGGAAATGATCAGCCGTCCGCAGGGCCGCCATAGTTGGCCACGTTCCGCAGCCGTCCAGCCACTGACAGCACTGGTCACCGGGCGTATCCGCCGGTCGGCGCCAGGACGGCCGGGCGGCGACCTTACGCCTCCGAGGCGCTATTCGTACTTCCCAAAAAGGCGGTCCCATCCTCTAACATAGGGCGGTGCCGTTGAGTGCTCCGAAGTAGACCGTCGACTGGCTGGTGACCCCTTGGCCCAGGATTCAGCTGCCCCCACACCTCCGTCCGAAGGTGATCCGGCCGGACGGCTGATCGATTATCCCCGCCGCGGCGGGCCCACGGTGCTGCGCATTCTGCTCGGCGCTCAGCTCCGCCGGATGCGCGAGGCGCGCGGAATCTCCACCGAGCAGGCGGGCTACGAGATCCGCGGTTCGCATTCCAAGATCAGCCGGATGGAGCTCGGCCGCGTCGGGTTCAAGGAGCGCGACGTCTCCGATCTGCTGACCCTGTACGGCGTGTCCGACCCGGCCGAGCGCGCGCCGCTGCTGGAGCTGGCGAAGGAGGCCAACACCCCCGGCTGGTGGCACCGGTACGGCGACGTCCTCGCGAGCTGGTTCGAGGTGTACCTCGGCCTGGAGGAGGCGGCCTCGCTGCTGCGCGCCTACGAGCTGCAGTTCGTCCCCGGCCTGCTGCAGACCGAGGACTACGCCCGCGCCGTCGTCCGGCTGGGCTTCTCCGACGCCGCCGAGGACGAGGTCGAACGGCGCGTGCAGCTCCGCACGATCCGGCAGGAACGTTTCACGTCGCCGGGCGCTGCGACGCTGTGGGCCGTCGTGGACGAGGCGGTCGTCCGCCGTCCGCTGGGCGGACGCGAGGTGATGCGGCAGCAGATCAAGCATCTGATCGAGATGTCGGACCTGCCCAACGTGACGCTGCAGATCGTGCCGTTCGGCGCCGGCGGCCATGCCGCGGCGGGCGGCCCGTTCACGATCCTGCGATTCGCCGAGCCTGGCCTGTCCGACGTGGTCTACCTGGAGCAGCTCACCAGCGCGCTCTACCTCGACAAGCCGACGGACGTCGACACGTACATGCGCGCCATGAACAACCTGTGCATCACCGCCGCCCGTCCAGACCGGACCGCCGACTACCTCACCACCATCCTGAACGACCTGTGAGACGTTCGCGGCGTCAGGTGGCGGGAGGGTCGAGGACGGGCTCGTCGCGGCTGCGGCTCCCGCCCCGGAACTCCGCGACGACTTCGCCGCCGGGGACGCGGCGCACTGTGACGTCGTAGATTCCGCTGCGCCCGTAGCGGGTGCGTTCGACTGCGGTCGCCTCTAGGACGTCCCCTGTCCGGGCGGGCGCGACGAACACGACTTCTGCGGACGCCGCGACCGTCACCGCGTCATGGGTGTTGCAGGCGTAGGCGAACGCCGAGTCGGAGAGCAGGAAGACGTATCCGCCGTGGGCGATTCCGTGGCCGTTCACCATCGTGTCGCCGACCGTCATACGCAGCTGCGCCCGTCCGGGGGCGATCTCGGTGATCTGCATGGCGAGGTCCTGCGCCACCTTGTCCCGTGCGTACATCGTCTCTGCGCATCGCCGCGCCACCTCTGCCTCGTCCACCAGGACAGCGTAAGAGAGGCCGGAATCGGAGCGTCCGTCCAGGGAAGGTGACCTAGGGATCGGCGGTTATGGAGACAAGGTCGTGCCCGGCTGCACGGCCCGTACGTGATCCGCCGAACCCGACTTCTAGGAGAACCATGCTGTACGGGAAAGAGCACGTCGCGCGGTACCAGGAAACGGACGGCGAAGAAGGGCACGAGTGGAGAGGCACCGTCACGCTGCTGCTCACCACGACCGGGCGCCACACCCGGAAGGAGCGCACGACGCCGCTCATCTACCAGCTCGACGGGGACGCCCATATCGTCGTGGCGTCCGACGGCGGCGCCGACGACGATCCGCTCTGGTACAAGAACATCCAGGCCGATCCCGAAGTGAAAGTCCAGGTGAAAGGCGACAAGTTCACTGCGCGGGCCCGGACCGCGACGCAGGACGAAAAGCCTGCCCTTTGGGCGAAGATGACGGCCGTCTGGCCCGACTACGACGTCTACCAGACGAAGACGAGCCGCGACATTCCGGTCGTCATCCTCGAACGCGTCTGAGCCAGGGAACCGAGCGAACCAAGCGAACCAAGCGAACCAAGCGAGCCCGCGCAAACTGAGCGAGCCCGAGCCGTTTCGCTTTCGCGGTGCGGGGCGGGCGTGTAGCGTCGTTGTAGAACATTCATTCGACCATCGTCCGTCCGACGCAGCCGAGGTGCCGGGGTGCCGACGTCACAGAGTGCTGACACCGAGCCGCCGCGACGGCTGCTGAGGCGCTGGGAGATCGACGCGCCCGGCAGCACCAGCCCGCACGGCAGCGCGCACAACGGCACGAACCCGCACAACGGAGCGGAGGCACACGGTGCGGGCCTCACCGACGGCGCAGGGCCGGGGCGCCGCTGCTGGCGGGTCGACACGCCGGACGGGGCGTTCTTCCTCAAGGAGTACGCCGAGCCCGACCGCCGCCGCCTGCGGTTCCGGCACTCCGTGACCGCCGCGCTGGACGAGGAAGGCCTGCCGGTCCTCGCGCCGATGCCGGCGCGCGGCGGCCGGACGCTGGTCACCGCGGCCGGGCGCGGCTACGTCCTGCATCCATGGGTCGGGGGGCGCGGGCGCGGCGGCCTGGAGCTCACGTTCGGCCAGTGCGAGGCCCTCGGCGAGCTGCTGGGACGGCTGCACGCCGCGCTCGACCGGCTGACGCCGCCCGTCCAGCAGAGCCTGCTGATCCCGACGCCGCGCGCCGCAGACGCGGCCGCCGCCGTCGAGGAGATGCTGCGGGACGTACCGGACGACGGCGACGGCACCGACTTCGACGCACTGACCGGGCGCCGCCTGCGGGAGCGCCGAGGCTTGCTCGCCGAGTTCGCCGACCACCAGCCGCCGGAGATCGAGGTCACCACGGTCGGCCATCTGCACGGGTCGTTCCACGCCGGGCATTTGCGGTACGGAGGGTCGGGCAACGTCACGGCGGTCCTCGGCTGGGGCTCGCTGACGACCGGTCCCGTCGCGGGCGAGGTCGTGCGGGCCGCGGCGCGGCTGTTCGCGTGCGACGACGAGCGCGGGCTCGACCTCGACCGCGTCCAGGCGTTCGTGCGCGGCCACCGCTCGGCGTTCCCGCTGGACGCCGGGCAGATCCAGTCGGCGGTGCACCGGGAGTGGTGGGAGCGGCTCTGCGACGTGGCGCCGCTGCGGCACCGGTACCTGGGCGAGGACGGCGCCGCCGGGCGCGGCTCCGCCGCCCTCGTGTCCTGGTGGTCGGCGCAGCTCGACCGGACGCTGGACGCGTTCGCCGCCCCGTACACCGCCGTCTACGCGGACGCGCCCGGCGACAGCCCCGCGTTCGGCTAGCCTGCGACGGCCCGCGTTCCCCTGGGGTAGGGACGCGTCGTGTGATAGAAATTCTGGATCGAACAGTCTAAAAGGAGTGCACGATGACCGCAGTCGCGATGCTCGGCACCGGGATCATGGGCGCGGCGATGGCCCGGAACCTGCTCAAGGACGGCCACCGGGTGACGGCGTGGAACCGCACCCGGTCGCGCGCCGAACCACTGGCCGCCGACGGCGCAACCGTGACCGGCTCCCCCGCGGAGGCCGTGTCCGGCGCCGACGTCGTCATCACGATGCTCAACGACGGCGAGACGGCCATGTCGGTGATGACGCAGGCGGCGCCGGAGCTCCGGGCCGGTCAGGTCTGGGCGCAGATGGGCACGGTCGGCGTCGCGGACGTGCCGCGCCTCGCCGGGTTCGCCGCCGAGCACGGGCTCACGTTCGCCGACGCGCCCGTCCAGGGGACGAAGCAGCCCGCCGAACAGGGAAAGCTGATCGTCCTCGCGGCCGGGCCGGAGTCGGCGCGGACCGTCCTCGACCCCCTCTTCGACGCGCTCGGGTCCAAGACGCACTGGCTGGACGAGGACGGCGCGAGCGGCGCGGGCACCCGGCTCAAGCTCGCCGCAGTCAGCTACGCGATCTCGCTGACGTCCGTCATCGCCGAGTCGGTCGCGCTGACAGAGGGCCTCGGGCTCGACCCGTCCCTGTTCGGCCAGGTCCTCGCGGGCGGCCCGCTCGACTGCGGCTACCTGCAGGTGAAGATGAAGGCGATGCTCACGGACGATTTCGAGCCGAGCTTCGCCGTCCGGAACGCGGAGAAGAACACCCGGCTGATCCACGAGGCCGCGGAGTCCGCCGGGATCCGGGTCGACGTCAACGACGCGTCCGGGGCGCGGTTCCGGCGCGTCATCGAGCAGGGGCACGGCGACGAGGACATGGCCGCCACGTACCGCGCGAGCTTTCCCACCTGATCCGGACCAGAAGGCGCCGGAGGGCGTGGCGGTGCCGGACGGCCGGCGCGCAGGGGCCGAGGATGCTGGGCATGGACGTTCTGAGCAGCCGCATCCTGCTGCGACCGGCCGATCCGGCCCGCACCCGGCGCTTCTACCGTGACGTGCTCGGGCTCGCCGTGTACCGCGAGTTCGGCCCGGCCGACTCGCCCGGCGTCGTGTTCTTCCTCGGTCCCGGGTTCCTGGAGGTGTCGGGCCACGGCGCGGGCGGGACGGGCTCGTCCCCCATGATCTGGCTCCAGGTGCGGGACGTCCGGGCGGAGCACGAGCGGCTCGCGGCGGCCGGGGCGCGCGTCACGCGGGAGCCGCGCGAGGAGCCGTGGGGCCTGGTCGAGATGTGGATCGAGGACCCGGACGGCGTCGAGATCGTCATCGTCGAGGTCCCGGACGCCCATCCCCTCCGCCGCGACCCGCGCTCCTGACCGCGACCCCGCTCCTGGGCGCGGCTACGGGTGAAAGCTGGAAAAGGCTGGAAGTGTCGGGCGGCGGATGTACTGTCGGCCGCATGTCCAGGCCCCCCGGCGCCGCGACCCCCGACGAGCTGGAAGCGCGCATCACCCTGCTGCGCGCCGCCGTCCGGCGGGCCGTGGCGGCGGGCGACCGGCGGACGGCCCGCGAGCTGCGCGCCGAGCTGCGGGAGGCGGAGCGGGCATGGGACGACGCCGTCCTCGGCGACGACCCCGGAACCGGCGACGGCGGTGACGCGGGGCGCGGGCTGCTGCCGGTCCGCGAGCAGGTACACCAGGCGCTGACCCTGCTCGGCGCGCCCGCCGCGCCGAAGCTGATCGGGGCGGTCTACGCGGCGTTCTTCCCCGGCGAGATCCCGTCCACCCGGTTGACGAGCCTGCGGCGCGACGAGGAACGTTCTTTCCGCACCTCCCCTTACGCACGTCCCTACTATCTTTGCGCCGCGCTGACCGCCGACCTGCTCGCACCCGCCCGCGGCCTGCTCACCGTGAGCACGTGGCCGCTGGAGCAGCGGATCGTCGGCCCGCTGAGTCCGCGTACCGACTTCCTGACCGCCGCCGCCCGGCTCGCCGAGCACGCCGCCGGACGCGGGACGCCGCCGTCCCCCGAGGTGCAGAGGCTCCTGTGGCGTTTCGCGTCCACCATTCCCGGTGCCGCGACCGGTACGGTCGGTACGGCCGATCCGGCCGCGCTCGCCGAGGCCGCCCGGGCCGAGCTGGACGTGCACCGGGAGCCCGACCGGCGGCGGCGCGCGTCCGCCGCGCGCCGCGCCCGGGACCGGCTCGACGACGCGGAACGGCTCTTCGGCAGCCGGCTCCGGGCCGTGCGGGGCTCCGGAGGGCGCCCAGCGCAACGCCCCGGACAGCGCTCCGCCACCAGCTCTGCCATCAACCCCGCGATCAGTGGAGAGACCGACCGATGACCGATACCGCGCCGGATCTGGACCGGTTGCGCGGCGGTGCGCCACCGCGCAACCACGACGCCCGCACGATCGCCGCGCTGACGTCCAACCCCGGCTGCGCCCGCCGCGGCGTGCTGGACGCGGCCGGCGTCGACAAGGACGCCGTGGCGCGGGAGCTGGGCTTTCCCGCGCCGTTCGGGCAGTCGCAGTTCGCGATCACGCGCGGGAACGCGTTCGAGGCGCAGGTGAAGGCGGACGGCTGCGCGGAGCTGCTCACGCTGCTGCGCGACCGGCTCGGCCTCGACGTCCCGGAGGTCGCCTACGACGACCTGGCGGTGGTCGCCGGGAACGAGGGCCGCGAGCTGCGGCATTCGCGCACCCGCCGGCTCCTCGCCCGCGCGCTGGAGACCGGCGAGGGCACGCTGTTCGACCATCCGCTGCTGCGGCTGGAGATCGCCGGGCGCCCCGCCTACCTGGAGCCGGACGTCATCGCGTTCCAGCTCGCGGGCCGGTTGCACGTCATCGAGATCAAGTCGTTCGCCGTCGTGGACGGGCAGGCCGAGCCGGAGCAGGTCGCCGCGGCGGCGCGCCAGTCGGCCGTGTACGTGCTGGCGCTGCGCCGCCTCGTGACCGAGCTGGGGCACGATCCGGGACGCGTCTCGCACGACGTGTTCCTCGTCTGCCCGGAGAACTTCTCCAACCGTCCGTCCGCGACGCCGCTGGACGTGCGGCCGCAGCTCGCCGTCCTGGAACGGCAGCTCGCACGCCTCACCCGCGTCGACGCGATCCTGGCGGAGCTGCCCGGCGATCTGACGTTCGAGCCCGGGGAGGCGCTCGCCGCGTCCGTCCGGGCCGTGGACGCGCGGTACGCGCCCGAGTGCATGGCGGGCTGCGAGATGGCGCTGTTCTGCCGGGACGAGGCGCGGGCGTGCGGCGAGACGGGGGCGCTCGGCCGGTCCGTCCGCGACGATCTCGGCGGGGTCGACACGATCGGCACGGCGCTCGCGCTGGCGGACGGGTCGCTGACGCCGTCCGACGACCTGGCGGAGACGGCCGAGCAGCTCCGCGCGGCGGCCCGCCTGCGCGCCGAGGCCCTGCACGAAGGCGCGCACGGCGCTCTGCACGGCGCTCTGCACGGGGTCGCGTGATCGGCCGATGAGCGCGCTGACTTCGCTCGCCCGGCTGGAGGCGACGGCCGCCGGGGTCGCGCGGCCGCTCGCGACGGTGCGGCACTGCCATGTGTCGGACGCGCCGCTGGTGCTCGTCCCGCTGAAGCTCGCCGGGGAAGCCGCGGCGCCGCTGGCGGTCATGGCCGGGAGCAGGCCGGACGACCCGTCGCTGCTGGTCGTGCCGCAGCCGCGCAACCGCGACCTGCGGTTCGCGTTCGCCGCCGACCTGGCCAGGCTCGTCCTGAACCACATCGAGACGAGCCACGGCGCGGCAGAGGAGCTACCGCCCGCCAAGGACGGCGAGGAACGCATCCGGTACGGGAACGCGCCGCAGTTGCTCGTCCCGAACCGGGGCGGCGTCGCGTTCCTGCGGCTGATGGGACGCTCGACGCGGTTCCGCAGCACCGAGGGCCCGTACGCGGTGGACCCGGCGGTCCCGGTGCTCGGACGGTGGCTGACGTGGTTCGCCGACCGGCACGACCATCCCGGGTCGTCGCTGCTGGGCGCCATGACGGAGATGCTGAGGCTGCACTGGGCGACGGGCCAGAGTTCCCTGGAAGACGGCAACCTCGCCGCCCTGATGGGCTGGATCGACCCGCCGGACGGCCTGGACGGCCCCGCCGCCGCGGCCCGCGCCGAAGACCCGGTGATCTGCCCGCCGGCGGGCCCTGCGACCGACCCGACGTTCGACAACGAGGTCCTCGCCCCGGCGGTCGCCGCCTACGACCGGTCAGGCCCCGGCTCCCCCGCCGAGGAGCGGCTCCGCACCGCCCTGTCCGGCCAGCTTGCCCCGACCTGGGACCTGATGTGGCGGGCCGTCGAACTCCTGCGCGCCCTGCCGGAAGGCGCGAGCGTGCCGGGGCGCTGGGAGCGCGACCGTGACGCCTTCACCTACTACCACCAGACGTTCGGCGAGGCGTATCCGCAGGCGCGCCGCGACCCGCCCGTCCGGGCGGCGCGGCGGCTGCACGACCTCGAACGCGCCCAGGACGCCTACGACGCGCAGCGCGCCTTCGACGATCCGCTGGTCATGGCCGAGCACCGGCTGGCGGGCCAGGCGTTCGGCGGCGTCGTCGCCGACTGCGACCCGACCCGCCTGGACGAGACGGGCAAGCGCCCCAAGCTCCGCCCGCATCTGCGCGTCAGCACGCAGGACCCGGTGCGCCTCGACGCCGGGACGACCGTGTGCAACGCGGCGCGTCCGGCGCTCAAGGGAAAGATCATGGAGATCGACGGCGGCACGGTGCTGCTGGAACTGACGGGCGGGATGGGCCGCAAGCTCACGCCCGAGCCGGGCGCCGTCCCGCAGGTCGGCGACCGGGTGTGCTTCACCTCCCTCACGGACGGCTCGTTCGGCGCGGCGAAGTTCCCCGACCGCGAGGCCACGCCGTGGACGCACGGCGGACCGCCCGAGGAGTACGTGCCGGCCAACGAGGACGCCAAGGAGGACTGGTCGTGACCGAACACGCAACCCGCCACCTGGCACCGGCGCCGGCGCCGGCGGACGATCCGAACCCGGCGGAGGCCGCGGCGCAGGTCGTCGGCGACGTCCTCACCGACCTGGGCGGCGGGCATCGCGGCGTGGTGGTCGACTCCCCGCCCGGCGCGGGCAAGTCGACGCTGGTGGTCCGCGCCGCCGCGCACCTGGCCGAGGCCGGCGAGCGCCTCATGATCGTCGCGCAGACGAACGAGCAGGTCGACGACCTCATCGAGCGGATCGCGGGCGGGCATCCCGGCATCACGCTGGGCCGGCTCTCGGCGTCGGGGTACGCGCCGTCCGAGCGGGTCCTGGCGCATCCGGCGGTGCGGGTCGCGCAGAAGGCCGGCGACCTCGCCGAGCACACCGTCGTCATCGCCACGGCCGCGAAGTGGGCGACGCTCTCCGAGGGGTCCTGGCCGTGGGCGATCGTGGACGAGGCGTACCAGATGCGCTCCGACATGCTGCTGCGCATCGCCGGACGCTTCGAGCGCGCCCTGTTCGTCGGCGACCCGGGCCAGCTCGACCCGTTCTCCACGGTCGAGGTCGAGCGCTGGGCGGGCCTGACCTGGGACCCGATGCGCAGCGCCGTGTCCGTCCTGCTGGCGCACAACCCGGACCTGCCCGTCCACCGGCTGCCGGTGTCGTGGCGGCTGCCCGCGTCGGCCGCGCCCGTCGTGTCGGACGCGTTCTACCCGTTCACCGGCTTCCGCGCCGGGACGGGCCCCGGCGACCGGCGGCTGGAGTTCGGGGCGGGCGGCATGGGCACCACCTACGACCGGGCGCTCGAGGAGGCCGCCGCCACCGGCTGGGCGCTCTACGAGCTGCCCGCGCGGCACACGCTGCGCACCGACGCCGAGGCCGTCCGCGCGACGGCGGCGCTGGCCGTCCGGCTGCTGCAGCGCGGTCCCGTCGCGCATTCCGAGCTGGGATCGAGGCCGGTGGACGCCGCGCGCATCGCGATCGGCGCGGCCCACCGCGACCAGGTCACCGCGATCCGCGCCGCGCTCGGCCCGCACGGCGAGGGCATCACCGTCGACACCGCGAACCGGCTCCAAGGCCGTGAATACGATGCGACGGTCGTCCTGCACCCGCTGTCCGGACGCCGCGACGCCACAGCGTTCCACCTGGAGTCGGGGCGGCTGTGCGTCCTGGCGTCCCGCCACCGGCACGCCTGCGTGGTCGTGGCGCGGGCGGGCATCCCCGAGCTGCTGGACGCGCACCCGTCCGCCGAGCCGGTGCACCTCGGCGTGCCGGTGAAGTTCCCGGACGGCTGGGAGGCCAACCAGTCGGTCCTCGCGCATCTGGCGCGGCACCGCGTCCCGGGAGACTGAACGCGCGGGCCCGGCCGTCGCGGGACGAAGATCTTCTTCGGGTCGAGGATCGCGCCGTCCGGTACGAGCCGGCCGCCCGGACGGATACTGTGAGTTCCGGGTGCCTCAGCGATCAGGGGGAGGGACATGGAGGAGGACATCGGCTTCATGTGCGCCCGTTGCGGCGGCGAGGTGCACGACGTCACCCACAACCGCGAGGGGTCGCTCGACGGGGTCGGCTACCGCCACAACCGGCGCGTGGAGCCGTGGGACCACGAGCTGGAACTGGCCGTCGGCGAACCCGCCCAGCACGACCAGGCCTGCGACTTCTGCGGCGCGCCCGGGCCGCGGTGGCTCTACTACCCCACGCTCGACCCCGAGGACACCGACATGTTCGAGGTCGAGCTCGACACCACGCACCTGTCGGACGACGACACCGCCGTCGCCGTCCTGAACATGCTCTACCCGTGGTACGGGTGCGACACGTGCTCCGTGCTCGTCGCCGACCGCAACGTCGACGTCCTCATCGACCGCGCCCTCGACCGCACCCCCGTCCCCGCGGACGGCCCCGTCGACGAGGAGACCGTCCGCGCCCGCCTCCAGGGCTCCCTCTCCGTCTTCTTCACCACCCGTCCGGGCCGCCCCCAGCCTTCCCGAGCTGTGTAAGCCCCTGGAATCCCTGGATTCCCGTCACGGGCGGTGGGGCCCGTCCAAGTGGGGTGACCTGCGTGGGCGCAGGGCGGGATGAACGGTGTCGGAGGCGCGGATTATGATCGATGCCGTTTTGGGGTGTGGTGGCGAACACGGGGGAAGCAACAGATGATCATCGATGGACGTTTCTGCGGTCCGGACGATTCGGGGAACGGCGGGTACGTGGCGGGGCGCCTCGCGGGGCGGGTGCCGGTCGACACGGTGACGGTGACGCTGCGGCGGCCGCCGCCGCTCGACACCGAGCTGACCGTCACGCAGGAGGACGAGCGCGGGCACAGCATGCGGCTCTGGGACGGGGACGTCCTCGTCGCCGAGGCCCTCGCCGGGGCGATCGTGGTGCCGCCCATCGCGCCGGTCTCGTTCGAGGAGGCGCTCGACGGGGCGGAGAAGTACCGGACGGCGGAGCACCATCCGTTCCCGCGCTGCTTCGTCTGCGGAACGGAGCGGGAGCCGGGGGTCGGGCTCGGGCTCGAACCGGGCCCCGTGGCCGACGGCACGGTCGCTACGCCCTGGGTGCCGGAGCGGGTGCCCGAGCGGGAGCTGGTGTGGGCGGCGCTCGACTGCCCCGGCGGATGGTCGTTCGCCGTCGCGGGCCGTCCGGCCGTGCTCGGCACGATGACGGCGCAGGTCATGGACGTCCCGGACGCCGGCGAGCGGTGCGTCGTGGTGGGGTTCGCGCGCAGCAGCGAGGGCCGCAAGCTGCACGCGGCGACGGCGCTGTACGGGGCGGACGGGCGGCTGCTGGGCCGCGCCGAGCAGATCTGGATCGAGATCGACCCCGAGCGGTTCGGGCAGTGACCCGAGCGGTTCGGGGTGACGCGGTTCGGGCGGTGACGCGGTTCGGGCGGTGAGCGGCCTTCGCGGCCGATGATCCGTCGGCCGTGAACCATGTTCGGTTCCGCCTGAAATCTTGAAATGTGTCGCCGGACATGGCCAGGCGGCCCGCTCCGGGTGTTCAATCTGAGCTTCCGCGACAACGGAGGCGGGTCCTGATGAGCGGAGACGCTTTGCTCTTGGTCGGGGTCGCCGCCCTGGCCATCTACACGGGCGTCCACTGGGAACGCGCCCGCCGTGCCGTGACGGACCTCCGGCACGGCCGCAGGCGGGTCAACGGCCTCAAGCAGACCGTGGCACGGGAACGCGGCCACGTGGCGATCATCACCGTGGTGGTGGTGCTGACGCTCTACGTCGTGACGAGGTACGGCTGAGCCCGGCGGCGGCGCCGGGCCCGTGCCGTCGGTGGGTCAGGGGCCGGTGAAGAGCGGGTCCTCCCGGTCGGCGCCGTTCACCGGCCGGCCGCGGTTCGGCGGTCCGGGCGGGTTGGCGCCGTGCGGGTTGGCGCCGTGCGGCGGACGGTTCCCGGCGCCCTGTCCCGGCGGTCCGTCCGGAACGGGTGCGACGGGCGCGCCGAGCGGTGCCGGGGCGGCATGCCGGCGGGCGGCGGCGGTCCGGCGTGGCCCGCGGGCGGGACCGGCGTGCCGCCGCCGGGCATCCGGCCGCCGGGCGGGACGTTGGACGACAGCGTGTTGTGGGTGAACTGGTCGATCTGGCGGCGGGCGCGGTCGGCCTCGGCGCGGGCGGCGTCGCGCTCCTCGGCGAGGGCGGTGAGCGCGGCCTGCTGCTCGGCGACCGACTGCGACAGCTGCCGCAGCTGCACGGTCTGATCGTTGATCTTGGCGAGGAGCTCTTCGCGGTCGGTGGCCGTGGCCTGGGCACGGGCCTGCGCGGCGTCGCGGTCCTTGACGGCCTCGTCGGCGCGGGCGATCGCGCGGACGGTCTCCGCCTCCGCCTCGGACTGCGCCCGCATCGCGGCGGTGCGCTCGGCCTCGGCCTTGCTGGCGGTCTGCATGGCGCGCTGCCGCTGCGCCTCGGTGTCGCGCATCGCGTTGCGCAGGTCCTCGGCGCCCTGCTTGGCGACGGCGGCCTCGACGCGCTGCGCCTCGACGGCGCCCTCCGCCTCGGCGAGCTTGGAGTGCAGGCCGACCAGCTCGGCGCGGGTGCTCTCCAGCGCGGCGAGCAGCTCGGTCTCGCGGGCGGCGACGCGGTCGCGCTCGCTCTCGGCGGCCAGCTTCGCGGTCGTCGACTGCTGCGCGACCTGGTGCGCCTCCTCCCACGCCTGCTGAGCGGCGTCGCGCTTGGCGGTCGCGACCTTGGCCTCCTCGCGGGCGCGGGCGGCGTCCTGCTCCGCGGACTCGGCGCGCTGCCGGGCGGACGACGCCTCGTGCCACGCCTCCTCGGCCTTGCGCTGGGACGCGTCGCGCTCGCTCTGCGCGATGGCGAGCTCGCGGGCCGCCTCGGCCCGCACCTCGGCGACGCGCCGCTCCACCCCGGCGACGCTCAGCTCGGACGTCAGCGAGTCGGCGAGCGCGTCGGCGGCCTTCTCCAGCCGCTCGACCATCTCCCAGGCGGCGGCGACCTGCCCGGTGAGGCCCGGCGCGTCCCGGCCGCGGTCGCGGCGGTCGCGCGCCTCGCGGGCGCAGGCGCCGTCGTTGTCCTGGCAGTAGCGGACCGCGCGGACGGCGCCCATGGGCTGCGGGACGGGACGTCCGCAATTGGCGCACGGCCACACGGTGACCGGGTCGCCCATCCGGGCGACCGCCGTCTCCGTGGATCCGCCGGAGCCGGTGCCGGCGACCTTGACGTCGCCCTCGGCGGCCGGGCCGGTGTCCGTGAATTCGCCGCCGCCGGGGCTCGGGCCGCCTGGGCTCGGGCCGCCTGCGCCGGGGTCATGCGTCGAACCGGCGCCGGGGGATCCGGCACCGCCGTCCCCCGCGCCTTCGGAGACCGCGCCCTGGGGAGCCGCGGCCGTCCCCTCGGGGCCGCTATTGTCGCGCTCTTCGCTGTTAGGCATGGAATGAACCATACGCACTGATCCGGGTTGCTGCTGTGACTTGCGAGGTACATGTGGGGACGCACAGGTCGTGCCGGACTCGGTACCAATGGTCACGCCGGACGGGGCAGATCTCGGAAACGCCCGCCGCGTAAGGGCTCCGGCGGGGCGGCGTGGCTCAGCGTCCGGCGAAGCGGTCGGTGGCCTCGATCAGCCGGTCCCGGACGCCGGGCTCGGAGCCGCCGTGCCCCGCGTCCTCCACGATGTGGAAGTCCGCCTCGAGCCAGGCGCGGTGCAGGTCCCATGCCTGGTCGGGCGGGGTCTTCATGTCGTAGCGGCCGTTCACGATCACGGCGGGGACGTGCCGGACGCGGTCGACTCCGGCGAGCAGACCGCCGTCCGGGAGGAAGCCGCCGCTCGCGATGTAGTGGTGCGTGATGCGAGCGAACGCCATCACGTCGGCGTCGTCCAGCTCGGGCGGCGGGACGGGCAGCAGCGTGTTCGCGGTGAGCTCCCAGCCGATCCACGCCTTCGCCGCCGGGAGGTGGACGGACGGGTCCGGGTCGCCGATCCGGCGGCCGTAGGCGGCGAGCAGATCGTCGTGCTCGGCGGGCGGGATCGCGTCCCGGAACGCCGCCCACTCGGCCGGGAAGAGGTGCGCCGCGCCCGTCGGCGTGAACCCCCACGCCTCATCGGCCGGACGGACGAGGTACACGCCGCGCAGCACCATCTCAGACACGCGCCCCGGGTGAGTCTGCGCGTAGGAGAGCGCGAGGGTGCTCCCCCAGCTTCCGCCGAACACGAGCCAGCGGTCGACGGACAGGTGCTCGCGCAGCCGTTCGATGTCGTCCACCAGATGCGGTGTCGTGTTGCGCTCCAGGGACACGGCGGGGTCGCCGGCGTGCGGCAGGCTCCGCCCGCAGCCCCGCTGGTCGAACAGCACGACCCGGTAGGCGGACGGGTCGAAGAACCGCCGGTGGTCGGGCAGGATCCCGCCGCCGGGCCCGCCGTGCAGGAACACCGCGGGCTTGCCGTCCGGGTTCCCGCAGGTCTCCCAGTAGATCCGGTTCCCGTCGCCGACGTCGAGCAGCCGGGAGTCGTAGGGCTCCACAGGCGGATAGAACTCTCGCAACCCCATGCGTCCAGTCATACCCGACGATTGATCATGGTTCGCCCAGGTCGCCCCGCCTAGGATGCGCGGCGCGACGGAGCGGGGCGGGGTGGGGCGGGCGCTGGGCGGGTCAGAGCTGGGCCATCGCCTTGCGGATGCGCTTGTCGGAGACGGGGAAGCGCGTCCCGAGCTGCTGGGCGAAGAGGCTGACGCGGAATTCCTCCAGCATCCAGCGGATCTGGCGTGCGGGCTCGTCCTCCCGGCGGGACGGGTGCAGGCGGCGCAGCGCCTGCTCGTACTCCTGCGTCAAGGCGTCGACCTGGCCCGCGAGCAGGCGGTCGCGTCCGGGGTTCTCGGGGAGCTTGTCGAGCCTGACCTGCAGGGCGCGCAGGTAGCGGGGAAGGTCGGGCAGCCGCGTCCATCCGGTCGCGGTGACGAAACCGGGATGGATGAGCGCCGCGAGGCGTCCGCGGACGTCGGTCAGCGCCGGGACGAGCGTCAGGCTCGTGGTCCCGCGCACCCGCCGGTCGACTTCATGGGCCTCGGCCAGGACGCGCTCGACGAGCGCGACGATCGCGGCGGTCGCGTCGTGCAGATCGGCGCGGACGCGGTCGTACAGGGCGCGGAAGCCGTCCTCGTCCCAGGCGGGGCCGCCCGCTTCGGCGATGAGCCGGTCGGCGGCGGCGGTGACGCAGTCGTCGAACAGCGCGGCGACGGAGCCGTGCGGGTTGTGGCTCAGCGCGAGCTTCCCCTGGTTGGTGAGGCGGCCCTGGATGAGCTTCACCGGCGACGGCGCGTTCAGCAGGATCAGCCGCCGCGTCCCGAGCCACATCGCGCGGGCCTGCTCGGCCTCCGTCTCGTACATCCGGACGGAGACGCTCTCACCGTCGTCGGTGAGCGCCGGGTACGCCTTAACGTCGTATCCGGCCTGGTTGCGCTCGTAGGTGCGGGGCAGCTCCCCGATCGTCCATTCGCGGAGGCCGGAGCGCTCGACGGTGGACGCCGCCTTGGCCAGCGTCCCGCGCACCTTGCCGGCGAGGCGGCGTTTCAGCTCGTCCAGGTCGGTGCCCTCGCCGAGGGAGCGGCCCTCGGCGCCGCCCTTGTCGTCGACGACGCGGAACGTGATGCGCAGGTGGGCGGGCAGGCGGGACGGGTCCCACGCCTCCCGCGCGACCTGGACGCCCGTCATCTCGGTCAGCTCGCGTTCGAGGGCGTCCAGGAGCGGCTCGGTGCGGGGCGCGACCCGGTCGAGGACCTTGCGGGCGTAGTCGGGCGCCGGGACGAAATTGACCCGCAATTGCTTCGGCAGCGACCGGATCAGCTCGGTGATCAGTTCGGTGCGCAGGCCGGGCACCTGCCATTCGAAGCCGTCCGGCCGGACCTGGTTGAGGATCTGCACCGGAATGTGGACGGTCACGCCGTCCGCGTCGGTGCCCGGCTCGAACTGGTAGGTGAGGCGCAGCCGCAGCGCGCCCTGCTTCCACGCGTCCGGGTAGTCGGATTCGCTGACGCCGCCCGCCGTCTCGTTGATGAGCATCGACTTCTCGAAGCCGAGCAGGTCGGGCTCGGTGCGGGCGGCCCGTTTCCACCAGGAGTCGAAGTGCCGCCCGGACACGACGTCCTCGGGGATCCGCTCGTCGTAGAAGTCGAAGAGCGTCTCGTCGTCCACGAGGATGTCGCGGCGGCGGGCGCGGTGCTCAAGTTCCTCGACCTCGTCGAGCAGGGCGCGGTTGTCGTGGAAGAACCGGTGGTGGGTCTCCCAGTCGCCTTCGACGAGGGCGTGCCGGATGAACAGTTCGCGCGACAGTTCCGGGTCGATGCGGCCGTAGTTGACGCGGCGGTCGGCGACGATCGGCACCCCGTAGAGGGTGACCTTCTCATGCGCCATGACGGCGGCCTGCTTCTTCGACCAGTGCGGCTCGCTGTAGTTGCGCTTGACGAGGTGCTCGGCGAGCGGCTCGATCCAGTCGGGTTCGATTCTGGCGTTGACGCGTCCCCATAGCCGGGACGTCTCGACCAGCTCCGCCGACATGACCCAGCGCGGCGGCTTCTTGAACAGCGACGATCCAGGGAAAACGGCGAACTTCGCGCCACGCGCCCCGAGATATTCCTGGCCGCGGCGCTGCCTGTCCTTCTTCTCGGCGTCGGCGAGGCCGATGTGGGACAGCAGGCCCGCGAGCAACGACATGTGGACGCGGTCAGGCGCGGCGTCGGCGGTGTTGAGCGTCACGCCGAGCGACTTGGCGACCTGCTTGAGCTGCCCGTGCAGGTCCTGCCATTCGCGGACGCGCAGGAAATGCAGGAACTCGCTCTTGCACATCCGCCGGAACGCGCTCCCCGACAACTCCTTCTGCTGCTCGCGCAGGTAATTCCACAGATTCAGGTAGGCCAGGAAGTCGGACGTGGGGTCGGCGAACCGGCGGTGCTTGTCGTCGGCCGCCTGCTGCTGTTCGGCGGGACGCTCGCGCGGGTCCTGGATCGACAGCGCGGCCGTGATGATCAGCACCTCGCGGACGCAGCCGTTCTTGTCGGCCTCCAGGATCATCCGGCCGAGCCGCGGGTCGACGGGAAGCTGGGCGAGGCGGCGGCCGAGCGGGGTGAGGCGCTTGCGCGGGTCGCTCTGGGACGGGTCGATGGCGCCCAGCTCGTGTAGCAGATCGACCCCGGCCTTGACGTTGCGCCGATCCGGCGGCTCCACGAACGGGAACGCCGCGATGTCGCCGAGCCCCAGCGACGTCATCTGCAGAATGACGGAGGCGAGATTCGTCCGCAGGATCTCCGGGTCGGTGAATTCGGGACGCGACTCGAAATCGTCCTCGGAATACAGCCGGATGCACACGCCCTCGGACACGCGGCCGCAGCGCCCCTTGCGCTGGTTCGCCGACGCCTGCGACACCGGCTCGATCGGCAGCCGCTGCACTTTCAGCCGGTGGCTGTACCGGGAAATGCGCGCGGTGCCGGGATCGACGACGTATTTGATGCCCGGGACGGTCAGCGACGTCTCCGCGACGTTCGTCGCCAGCACGATCCGGCGCCCCCGATGCGGCTGGAACACGCGATGCTGTTCGGCGGACGACAACCGCGCATACAGCGGCAGCACGTCCGTCGTCTCTCGCCGCCGCGTGAAGTGCTTGGTCAGCGCGTCGGCGGTATCGCGGATCTCCCGTTCGCCGCTGAGGAACACCAGGACGTCTCCGGGCGCCTCGCGGCCCAGCTCGTCCACGGCGTCCAGGATCGCCTGGATCTGGTCGCGATCGGGATCGGCGGACGGGTCGTCCGGGTCGACGACGGGCCGGTACCGCACCTCGACCGGATACGTCCGGCCCGACACCTCCACGATCGGCGCGTCCCCGAAATGCTCCGAGAACCGCTCGGGGTCGATCGTCGCCGAAGTGATGATCACCTTGAGGTCGGGGCGGCGCGGCAGGACCTCCTTGACGTAGCCGAGCAGGAAGTCGATGTTCAGGCTCCGCTCGTGCGCCTCGTCGATGATCAGCGTGTCGTACTGGCGGAGCAGCCGGTCGGTCTGGATCTCGGCGAGCAGGATGCCGTCCGTCATCAGCTTGACGAGCGTGTCGTCGCTCGACCGGTCGGTGAAGCGCACCTTGTACCCGACGGCCTCGCCCAGCTCGGTGCCGAGTTCTTCGGCGATGCGGTCGGCGACCGTCCGGGCGGCGAGCCGCCGCGGCTGGGTGTGGCCGATCGAGCCGAGGACGCCCCGGCCCAGCTCAAGGCAGATCTTCGGGATCTGCGTGGTCTTCCCCGACCCCGTCTCCCCCGCGACGATCACGACCTGGTGGTCGCGGATCGCGGCGAGGATGTCGTCCTTCTTCTGCGCGACCGGGAGCTGCGCCGGATAGGTGATCGCGGGCACGGCGAGCCGCCGCCGCTCGACCCGCTTCTCCGCGGCGCCGACATCGGCGGTGATCTCCTCGGCGGCCTTGGCGCGGCGGCCGGCGTCCCGCATCTTCTGGGCGCCGTCGATCCGGCGGCGCAGCCGGTGCTGGTCGCGCAGCATCAGCCGTGGCAGCCGCGCACGCGCGTCGGCGAGCGGCGATCTCACACTCGTCCTCATTACCATCGACAAAGATATGGGGTCGGGCCGTGTCCGCCCGGCGGGCCCGGCGCCCCGCAAACCTACGAACCGTAGCCGGAGCGCCCCACAGAAAGCGATCCGTTTTCCGGGCAACCTTTTAGAACGTCCCCGTCCAAGACGACATTCCGGTCCTACCGCATACGCGACGCGTTCGGCCGTTCACGGCAAGACACTGCACGCGCCGACGCCGATCGTTCATCATTGGGAGGCGTGGACTACCCGACAGCCGCCGGCCGCTACCGGATCGACCGCCTCCTCGGATCGGGCGGGTTCGCCTCCGTCTGGCTGGGGCACGACCCGGAGCTCGACTCCCCCGTCGCGATCAAGATCCTGGGGGAGCACTGGACGCTGCGCACCGACGTGCGGGAGCGGTTCGTCCAGGAGGCCCGGCTGCTGCGGCGCGCCGACTCGCACCGGGTCGTCCAGGTCTTCGACATCGGCGAGCTGCCGGACGGCCGCCCCTACTTCGTGATGACCTACGCCGACCGCGGCACCCTCTCCGAGCGGCTCGCCGACGGCCCGCTCCCGCTGAACGAGGCGCTCCGCACCGCCCGGGAGATCATCCGGGGCGTCCAGGAGCTGCACGACCTGGGCGTTGTGCACCGCGACCTCAAGCCGTCCAACGTGCTGCTGCGGTCGTCGTCCGGTGGCGGCGAGCGGCTCATGATCTCCGACCTCGGCATCGCGCGGACCGAGGACCGCCTGTCGAGCCTGACGCTTCCCGCCGGATCGCCCGGCTACATGGCCCCCGAGCAGACCCAGATCGACGGCGCCCCTGACCGCCGCTCGGACGTGTACGGCCTCGGCGCCCTCACCTACCACCTGCTGACCGGCGAGCCGCCCGCGAGCCCGGCCCGTCCGCCCGGCGAGCTCCGCCCCGGCATCCCGCCCGGCGTGGACGCGGCCGTGCTCCGCGCGCTGGAGCCCGACCGGGAACGACGCTGGACGTCCGCGACGGAGTTCGGGAACGCGCTCGGCGAGGCCACCAGCGAGATCGACACCGACCCGCTCCCCGACCCCTCACCTGCCAAGCCGGCACGGCGCCGTCCGCGCCTCCGGCGGCGGACCGGCGTGATCGCCGGAGCCGGAGCGGCCGTCGCCGCCGTCGCCGCCGGTGTTCTCTGGGCAGTGATCGGAGGCGGGGACGACGGCTCCGCCTCGTCCGGGAACCACGGCCGCTGGCTGCGCGCCGAGTCCGACGTCCCCGCGCAATACCGCGACCTGATCGTCAAGGCGGGCACCTGGTGCGAGATGCCCGGCCTGAGCCCCGCGCTGATCGCGGCGATGCTCAAGACGGAGAGCGGCTTCAACCCGAACCTGTCCGACCCGGCCAAGGACGAATACGGCATCGCCCGCTGGACGCCCAGCGTCCTGGTGGCCTGGCAGCCGGGCGGCCTCAACAACCCGGAGCCGAAGCCCGAGCAGATCACTCCGGAAATGTCGATCCCGGCGATGGGCCGGTTCCTCTGCTACTGGGGCAAAGACCTGAAGAACGTCCCGGGCGACCCGGCTCTTAACCTCGCCGCCACCTACCGCAGCTCGTCCAAGACGGTCGTCAAGGAGGGCGGCGTCCCTGCCAGATTCAAGCCGTACACCGACAAGGTGCACCGCTACCTACAGGACTACCGCCCCCGCTGACTCCCAGGCCGGTCCGGGCTAGGCGTCCTCGTCCTTCACCTCAAGGGCTTCTCGCGCCAGAGCGATGAACGTGACGTAGGACTCCCGGAAATCCCGGTAGGCGGCGTCATACGCGTCCCGCCCGTCCGGGCTGTGATCACCGATGAGCGTCTTGAGGAGCGACTGCACCTCGCGCGCCAGATTCCGCGTGTGATCTGCCGCATCGGAGACCCCGGTAGGGCCGTCCAGCCGGACCTCGTGGATCGCCCTGTTCATGTCCGCGATGGCCGGGCCGATGCGCTCGAACATCTGCGACAGGAGCCGGTCCTTGCCCTCACGGTCGCTCGTCGCGTCGACCTCATCGATCTGCCACGTGATCGCGTTGAACGCGTGTACGCAGCTCATCATTTCCCGATAGGAGGATCGGCGCCGCTCGTGCTGCTGACGAAGGGCCTCCGCCCGTGTCGTCGTCCGGGCTTGAGTCAGCGCCGCGCGCAAGGTTGCCCGCGAGGTGATGTAGCTGGCTCCGAGTGCGGTCAGCGCGGTGAGGACGCCGACCCACAGTCCGCTGTTCGCCATGGCCGAAGAGTCTGTCAGCCCGGCCGACACCTTCACCGCCACCCCGCTCCCCTGACAACACCGGCCGACACCGCCGAGTTGGCTATAATTCTGTACATGACGACGCTTCCGGTGGCCGAGGCCAGGCAGCTGTTCTCCAGTCTGGTCGAAGAGGCCGTCAAGACGCACCAGCGCATCCGCGTCACCCGCAACGGCAGGCCCGCCGTCGTGATGATCGCCGACGACGACTACGAAGCGATCATGGAGACGATCGAGGTCCTGTCCGACCCGGCGCTCATGCGCGGCGTGCTCGAGTCCGAGCACGACGCCGAGGCCGGACGTTACATCACCGGCGATGAGATGAGCGAGATCATCGCGGCTCGCGCCGACGGGATCGATCTCGGAGACCAGACCGATGTGATCTCCGACATGCACGCGGCCGGAGTCCCCGACGAGGTGTGCATGGCGGCGCTGAAGGCGATCATCATGCGCCACCGCCACGAGGCCGCCAAGTGACCGGACCGTCCCAGGAGCCGCACCCCGAGCGCTACCGGATCATCCTGCGTCCGGCGGCCGCCCGGGCGCTTCAGCGGATGCCGGAGAAGATCGCCGCCGCCTGCTGGGAGTTCGTCAACGGCCCCCTCGCCGACGACCCGTACCGGGTCGGCAAGCCTCTCGTCGAACCCCTCGCACCGCAGTATTGCGCCCGGCGCGGCGCGTACCGCGTTCTGTACCTCATCGAAGACGACACCGTCGTCATCGCTGTCACCATGATCTCGCATCGTGCCGATGCCTATCGGCGGCGCTGAATTATGCGCCGTAGACCGGTTCGGGGGTTGGGGTTTTGGCGAGTAGGGCGGTGACCGCTGCGCCTATCTCGGACGGGTTCCAGCGGGCGCCCTTGTCGATGGACGGGCCGTGGCGGAAGGCGTCCATGACGCAGATCTTTCCGGCTTCGGCCTCGAAGACCCGTCCGGTTATGTGTCGTGATTCTGCGGAGCCTAGCCAGACGACGAGGGGCGAGACGTTTTCTGGGGCCATCGCGTCGAATTCGCCTTCGGCGGGGGCGGCCATTGTTTGTGCGAAGACGTCTTCGGTCATGCGGGTGCGGGCGGCGGGGGCGATCGCGTTGACCGTCACTCCGTAGCGGGCCAGTTCGGCGGACGCCACCAGTGTCAGGCCCACGATTCCGGCTTTGGCGGCGGAGTAGTTGCCCTGGCCGACGCTGCCCAGCAGGCCCGCGCCGGACGAGGTGTTGATGATGCGGGCGTCCACCGGGCGGCCTGCTTTGGTCTCGGTTCGCCAGTACCTGCCCGCGTGTTTGAGCGGCAGGAAGTGGCCCTTGAGGTGGACGCGCATGACGGCGTCCCATTCGTCCTCGTCGAGGTTGATCAGCATGCGGTCGCGGAGGAAACCGGCGTTGTTGACGAGGGTGTCCAGGCGTCCGAACGTGTCGAGCGCGGTGGCGATCAGGGACGCGGCTCCTATGTCGGTGGCTATGTCAGCCGTGTGGGCGACCGCCCGGCCTCCCATGGACTGGATTTCCTGGACGACGTCGTGCGCCGGCCCGGAGGAGGCGTCGCCGGTGCCGTCGCGGGCCACGCCCAGGTCGTTCACGACGACGTGCGCGCCCTGGCGGGCGAATTCCAGGGCGTGGGCGCGGCCGAGGCCGCGGCCCGCGCCGGTGACTGCGACGACGCGGTCCTTGCAGATCATCACTGGTCCTTGTTGACGGTGGCGGCGTCCAGGAAGGCGGGGCGCTCTCCCCCGCCGTGCAGCAGCATCGTCGAGCCGGTGACGTAGGACGCGAGGTCGGACGCCAGGAACACGCAGGCCGCGCCGACCTCGTAGGGGTCGGCGAGGCGGCCGAGGGGGACGGTGTCCGCCACGGCCTGGACGCCCGCCTCGTCTCCGTAGTGCAGGTGCGACAGCTCGGTGCGGACCATGCCGAGTGTCAGCGCGTTGACCCGGATGTCCGGGGCCCATTCGACGGCCAGTGACTGGGTGAGGTTGTGCAGGCCGGCCTTGGCGGCGCCGTAAGCGGCGGTGCCGGGCGAGGGGCGCACACCGCTCACGCTGGAGATGTTGACGACCGAGCCGCCGCCGCTGTCGAGCATGCGCGGCCGAAGGGCTCGCGCCATGATCAGCGCGGCGGTCAGGTTCAGCTCGATGATCTTGATGTGGGTGCGGACGGGGCCGTCGGCGACCGGCAGGAACGGGGCGCCGCCGGCGTTGTTGACGAGGACGTCGACGCGGTCCAGGCCGGCCGCGAAGGCCTCGGCGGCGTCGGGGTCGCGGGCGTCCAGGGACACGAACCTCGCGGTCCGGCCGCCCGCCTCCGGCAGCGTCTCGGGCTCGCGGCGGGCGACCGCGACGACGTCGGCGCCCGCGTCCAGGAGGGCGCGGCTGATGCCCGCGCCGACCCCGCGGACGCCCCCGGTGACCACGGCGGTCTTGCCGCTCAGGTCGAGCGTCAGTGACATTCCGTCTCCTCTAGGAGGCTCTGCTACCTTCTGTTCTAACAAATGTTTGGTGGAAAGGTAGCGCATGGGAGTCTCCACCACGACCCTGGACGGGGTCGCCGAGATCGTCGTGGCCGCGCCGCCGGTCAACGCGCTCACCGTCGCGGGCTGGTACGAGCTGGCCGGCGCGGTGCTCGCGGCGGGCCGCGATCCGGAGGTCGGCGCGGTCGTGCTCCGCGCGGAGGGACGGGGCTTCAACGCCGGGGTCGACATCAAGGAGATGCAGAGCACGGAGGGCCATGCCGCCCTCGTCGGCGCCAACCGCGGCTGCTACGCGGCCTTCGCGGCCGTGTACGACTGCGAGGTTCCGGTCGTGGCGGCCGTCCACGGGTTCTGCCTCGGGGGCGGCGTCGGGCTCGCGGGCAACGCCGACATCGTGATCGCCTCGCGGGACGCCTACTTCGGGCTGCCCGAGGTGGACCGCGGTGCGCTCGGCGCCGCCACACATCTGGCGCGGCTCGTCCCGCAGCATCTGATGCGCGCGATGGTCTACACGTGCCGCAACGTCACGGCCGAGGAATTGCACCATTACGGGTCGGTGCTGGAGGTCGTCCCGGAGGACGAACTGCGCGGCAAGGCTATGGAGGTCGCCGCGGACATCGCCGCCAAGGACCGGTACGTGATCCGGCGCGCCAAGGAGTCGCTGAACGGAATCGATCCCGTCGACGTCAAGCGGAGCTATCGCTACGAGCAGGGGTTCACGTTCGAGCTCAACCTCGTCGG
This sequence comes from Actinomadura sp. KC06, assembly GCF_004348735.1. GTDB lineage: Bacteria > Actinomycetota > Actinomycetes > Streptosporangiales > Streptosporangiaceae > Spirillospora. The sequence goes on along the minus strand of NZ_SMKT01000022.1, from coordinate 26,110 downwards.
CGCCGGAGACGAGCACCGCGACGCCTTCGTCGCCAAGGGGGCCGAATGAGCGGCAAGGTGATGTCGGCGGAGGAGGTCGCCGGGTCGCTGGAGAGCGGCATGACCGTCGGGATCGGCGGCTGGGGGTCGCGGCGCAAGCCGATGGCGCTCGTCCGGGCGATCCTCCGCTCCCCCGTCACCGACCTGACCGTCGTGACCTACGGGGGGCCGGACGTCGGGCTGCTGTGCGCGGCGGGCAAGGTCCGGCGGCTCGTCACCGCGTTCGTCACCATGGACTCGATCCCGCTGGAGCCGCATTTCCGGCGGGCGCGGGAATCGGGTGCCATCGAGCTGACCGAATACGACGAGGGCATGTTCATGTTCGGGCTGTACGCGGCGGCGCACCGGCTGCCGTTCCTGCCCACCCCGGTCGGGCTCGGCTCGGACGTGATGAAGGTCAATCCCGAGCTGAAGACCGTCGTGTCGCCGTATGAGGACGGACGGGAACTGGTCGCCGTCCCGGCGCTGACGATGGACGTGGCGCTTGTTCATATGAACCGAGCCGACTCCCGCGGCAACGCCCAATATCTCGGCTCCGACCCCTACATGGACGACCTGTTCGCCAAAGCGGCTGACCGTACTTATGTGTCGTGCGAACGGCTCGTCGACACCGGCGAATTCGCCAAGGAAGGGCCCGTCCAGTCGCTGCTGATCAGCCGCGCGCAGGTCGCCGGAGTCGTGGAGACGCCGAACGGCGCGCACTTCACCGACTGCGCGCCCGAATTCGGACGGGACGAGGCGTTCCAGAAGCTCTACGCGCAGTCGGCCGCCGATCCGGAGAAGTGGGCGGTGTTCCGGGAGCGATTCCTGTCCGGCGATGAGGCCGCCTATCAGGACGCCGTCCGCGTCTGGCAGGAGGAAAACCGGTGAGCGACGTGACGAGGGCGGAAGTGTGCGCGGCGGCGTGCGCCGATCTGTTCCGCGGCGACGGGGAGATCGTCGCGGCGGCGGTGGCCGGGTTCGTGCCGATGCTCGGGTCGCGGCTGGCGCGGGCGACGTTCGCGCCCGATCTGCTGACCACGGACGGAGGTCCGTCGCTGAGCGCCGAGCCCGTCCCGCTCGGGTCGTCCGCGGCGGTGGCCGAGGGATGGCTGCCGTTTCGCGAGCATTTGTGGCTCGTCCTGAACGGGCGGCGGCACGTGGTGATGGGGCCGAGCCAGATCGACGCGCACGGCAACACCAACATCTCGTGCATCGGGGATTGGGAACGTCCGTCGCGGCAGTTGCTCGGAGTGCGCGGCGGGCCGGGCAACACGTTGCTGAACCCGACGAGCTACTGGGCGCCGAAGCACTCGACGCGGGTGTTCACCGCGAAGGTCGACATGGTGAGCGGCGTCGGCTGGGACCGGGGAGCGCACGAGATCCGCGCCGTGGTGACCAACCTCGCCGTGCTCGACTTCGACACCCCTGACAAGCGGATGCGGCTTCGCTCGGTGCATCCCGGCGTGCGCGCCGAAGACGTGGTGGCGGCCACGGGGTTCGAACTCGTCGTCCCGGAGCGGGTGCCGGAGACGCGGTCGCCGGACGGGGAGGAGCTGCGGATCATGCGCGAGGTCCTCGATCCGAAGGGGCTGCGGGAGCGGGAGGTCCCGTCCTGATGGAGCGGGTTCTCGACACTCCGCTGACACGGCTGACGGGCGTGCGGCATCCGGTCGTCCAGACGGGCATGGGCTGGGTGGCGGGGCCGCGGCTCGTCACCGCCGTCGCGAACGCCGGGGGCCTCGGGATCCTGGCGTCCGCGACGATGACGCTCGATCGGCTCGCGGACGCCATCCACGAGGTGAAGGACCGGACGGACGCGCCGTTCGGCGTCAACCTCAGGGCCGACGCCGGGGACGCGGGCGACCGCATCGACCTGCTCATCAGGGAGGGCGTCACGGTCGCCTCGTTCGCGCTCGCGCCCAAGAAGGAGCTGATCTCCAAGCTGAAGGACGCGGGCGTCGTCGTGATCCCGTCCGTGGGCGCGCGGAGGCACGCGGAGAAGGTCGCGGGCTGGGGCGCGGACGCCGTGCTCGTGCAGGGCGGCGAGGGCGGCGGGCACACCGGCGCCGTCGCGACCACGCTGCTGCTGCCGCAGGTCGTGGACGCGGTGGACATCCCCGTGATCGCGGCCGGCGGCTTCTTCGACGGACGCGGCCTCGCCGCCGCGCTGGCGTACGGGGCGGCGGGCGTCGCGATGGGGACCCGGTTCCTGCTGACGTCCGACAGCTCCGTCCCGGACGCGGTCAAGCAGGTCTACCTGAAGACCGGCGAGACCGTGGTGACCCGCCAGGTGGACGGCATGCCGCACCGGGTGCTGCGCAGCGGGCTGGTCGACGCGCTGGAGGGGTCCGGACGGGTCGGCGGCCTGGTCCGGGCGCTGCGCAACGGGGCCCGGTTCAAGAAGCTGTCCGGCATGTCGTGGCGCGAGATGATCGTCGACGGGAAGGCGATGAAGCGCGGCAAGGACCTGACGTGGTCGCAGGTCCTCATGGCCGCGAACACCCCGATGCTGCTGAAGGCGGCGATGGTGGACGGCCGCCCCGACCTCGGCGTCATGGCGTCCGGCCAGGTCGTCGGCGTCATCGACGACCTGCCCACCTGCGGCGACCTGATCGACGGCATCGTCCGGCAGGCGGCGGAGGCGATCGCCGCCCAGCAGGCTCTGCTGGCGCGCTGACCCGCGGCGAGCCCGGCCAGGCCGTCCGGCTGTGCGGCACGGCCTGGCCGGTCGCCGCGTCACCGCCCGCCCGAGCGTCAGTAGCGGCCGCCCACCGGTGCGGGGACGCCGTCCAGTTCGGCCAGGTCGGCGGGGGTGAGGTCCAGGTCGGCGGCGGCCGCGTTGTCGCGCAGGTAGCGGGGCTTCTTGGTGCCGGGGATCGGGAGGACGTGGTCGCCCTGCGCGAGCGTCCAGGCGATGGCGACCTGCGCCGGGGTCGCGCCGTGCCGCTCGGCGACGGCCTTGACGACGTCCACGATGCGCAGGTTGGCCTTCAGCGCCTCCTCCTGGAAGCGCGGGTTGCCGCCGCGGAAGTCGTTGGTCTCGAAAGCGGCGCTGGTGACCGTCCCGGTGAGGAAGCCGCGGCCGAGCGGTGAGTACGGCACGAACGCGGCGCCGTTGCCGGCGCACCAGGAGACCACGTCGCCCGGCCCGTCCTCGGTGGACGGGGTGTCGCCGGGGACGCCGCCCGCGAGGCCGCCGGGGGCGCCCATCGCGTCGCGGGTCCAGAGCGACAGCTCCGACTGGACGGCCGCGACCGGGTGGATCGCGTGCGCCTCCGCGGCCTGCGCCACGCTGACCTCCGACAGGCCCAGCCTGCGGACCTTCCCGGCGGCGACCAGCTCGGCCATCGCGCCCCAGGTGTCGGCGAGCGGCACGGCCGGGTCGACCCGGTGCAGGTAGTACAGGTCGATGACGTCGATCCCGAGGCGGCGCAGGCTGTCGTCGGCGGACGCCTTGACGTGCGCGGGCGTGCCCCGCCTGGCGATGCCCATGCGGTCCGCGTCCGTGACGACGAGGCCGGTCTTGGTGGCGACGACCGCCTCGTCGCGGCGTCCGGCGAGCGCGCGGCCGACGAGCGCCTCGTTGTGGCCGTCGCCGTAGGGCTGCGCGGTGTCCAGGAACGTGACGCCGATGTCCAGCGCCTCGCGGATCAGCGCGACCGACACGTCGTCGTCGCGCTCGGACGCGGCGTACGCCCAGCTCATCCCCATGCAGCCGAGTCCGACCGCGCCGACCGGCGTGCCCGCGAAATCGCGATTCCTCATAATTCCTGCCCCTTCGTTCTCAAGCCGTCGCCGTGGTCAGCCGGGAGGGCCCGGCGACCGCGGCCACCAGGCCGCCGTCCACGATCAGGTCCTGGCCGTTGACGTAGGCCGCGTCCGCCGAGGCGAGGAACGCGACCGCCCCGGCCACCTCCTCCGGCGTGCCGATCCGGCCGGACGCCACCTGCGCGCGGATCGCGTCCGCCTCGTCCGCGGGGACGGCGCCACGGTACATCGGCGTGTCGATGTAGCCCGGGCTGACCGAATTGACCCGGACGCCCCGCGGCCCCAGCTCCGCCGCCAACGTCCGGGTCAGGCTCTGCACGGCCGCCTTCGTCGCCGAGTAGACCGAGCCGATCGGCAGGCCGCGGTGCATCGTCCACGACGCGTTGATCACGATGGCGGCGTCCGGGGCCAGCAGCGGCAGCGCCTTCTGGACGGTGAAGAACACGCCCTTGAAGTTGACGTCGACGGCGTTGTCGAAGTCGGCCTCGGTCGTCTCCGCGGCCGGGCCGAACACGGCGATGCCCGCGTTGGCGAACACGACGTCCAGGCGGCCGTGCCGTTCCCGGACGGTCTCCATCAGCGCGTCCAGGTCGGGCAAGCTGGCGGCGTCGGCTCGTACCGGCAGGACGCGGTCTCCGGCGTCCAACTCCTTGGCGGCGGCGTCGAGGCGGGCCTGGTCGCGGCCGGTGATGACGACGGACGCGCCCTCGTCCAGCAGCCGTCGCGCGGCGGCCAGGCCCATCCCGCTCGACCCTCCGGTGATCAATGCGGTCTTGCCCGCGAATCGTGAGCTATGTGTCATGCCGTCGATCGTGCCGGGGCCGGAGGAAGGGCGGCAGAGTCCGTTTATCGTGGGTGTGGCACCACCAGGCTCGCCGGGCGGGCCGGGCGGGTGGCCGGGTCAGCCGGCGGCGGCCAGGCCCCGGCGGGCCGTCAGCCGTTCGAGGCGCTCCAGCGTCCCCGTCCCCGGGCGCGGGTTGTAGAGGACGAGGTCCTGGCCGGGACGGTCGGCGAGCGGCAGCACCGTCGACTCGAAGATCATCTCACCGGCGTCCGGATGCCGGATCGCCTTCACCGCCTGCGTCGCGGCGCTGACCTCGTGCCGGTGCCACAGCTCGGCGAACTCGTCGCTGACGGCCAGCAGGTCCCCGGCGATCCGGGCGAACTCGGGGTCGTCGGGGTAGCGGGCGGCGTCGGCGCGGAACCGTCCGACGACGTCGGGCGCGACGGCGGCCCACTGCATGTGCAGGTCCCGGTACCGGACGCTGGTGAAGAACGTGATCAGGCAGTTGTGGTCGGTGCCGCCGTAGCCGAACACGTCGCGGGCGGAGTCGTTGAACGCGATGAGGTTCCAGTGCCGGTCGCGGATGTAGGCGGGGCGGGGCGACCAGGCGTCCAGGAGCCGCCGCAGCTCCGGGGTGAGCGGCGCGACGGGGGCCGCCCCTGCCTGGGGCGGGTTCAGGCCGGCGAGCAGGTAGAGGTGCCCGCGTTCGGCGTCGTCCAGGCGGAGGGCGCGGGCGATCGCGTCCAGGACGTCCCCGGACACCCTGATGTCGCGGCCCTGCTCCAGCCACGTGTACCAGGACACCCCGACGCCCGCGAGGACGGCGACCTCCTCGCGGCGCAGGCCCGGCGTGCGGCGCCTGCCACCGTCCGGCATCCCGACGTCGGCGGGCGTGAGCCGGGCGCGGCGCGTCCGCAGGAAGTCACGGAGCTGGTCATGGCGGTGGCCCGAGGCGGGTGTCGAACTGGACATATCGCCACGATATCCGCCGCCCGTCAGCCCTCCAGGAGGCGGCGGCCGATGATCATCTTCTGGATGTCGGCGGTGCCCTCGCCGATCAGCAGCATCGGCGCCTCCCGGTAGAGGCGCTCGATCTCGTACTCCCGGGAGTAGGCGTAGCCGCCGTGGATGCGGAACGCGTCCTCCACGACCTCCTTGCAGTACTCGCTGGCCAGGTACTTCGCCATTCCCGACTCCAGGTCGTTGCGCTCGCCGGAGTCCTTGCGCCGCGCCGCCATCACCATCATCTGGTGCGCGGCCTCGACCTTGGTGGCCATCTCCGCCAGGCGGAACAGGACGGCCTGGTGCTCGGCGATCGGCTTGCCGAACGTTTCGCGCTGCCGCGCGTAGGCGAGGGCCAGCTCGTAGGCGCGCATGGCCACGCCGCAGCCGCGCGCCGCGACGTTGACGCGGCCGACCTCGACGCCGTCCATCATCTGGTAGAAGCCGCGGCCGGGCGTCCCGCCGAGGACCTGCGCGGACGGGATCCGGTACCCGTCGAAGACCAGCTCGGTGGTGTCGACGCCCCGGTACCCCATCTTGTCGATCTTGCCGGGCACGGTCAGGCCGGGCGCGACCTCGCCGAACCCGGGCGTCTTGTCGACGAGGAACGTCGTCATGCCGCGGTGCCCGGCGGCGGGGTCGGTCTTGACGAGGGTCGCGACGAGGTTGGCGGACGCGCCGTTCGTCAGCCACATCTTCTGGCCGTCGATGACGTGGTGGCCGTCGCCGTCCGGGACGGCGCGCGTCGTGATCGCCGAGACGTCCGAGCCGCAGCCCGGCTCCGACATCGAGAACGCGCCCCTGATCTCCCCGGTCGCCATCCTCGGCAGGTAGTGCGCCTTCTGCTCGGCGGTGCCGTGCTGGGCGATCATCCAGGCGACGATGAAGTGGGTGTTGACGATGCCGGACACGCTCATCCAGCCGCGCGCCAGCTCCTCGACCGCGAGCGCGTACGTCAGCAACGACTCGCCGAGCCCGCCATGCTCCTCGGCGATCGTCAGGCCGAAGAGCCCGAGCTTCTGCATGCCGTCCACGATGGCCTGCGGGTACTCGTCGGCGTGCTCCAGCTCGGTCGCGACGGGGAGGATCTCCCTGTCTACGAACGCGCGCACGGTCGCGATGATCTCCCGCTGCTCGTCCGTCAGCCCGTGGGTCTGCTGCAGTCTCATCGTCAGCGGCCCTCGAAGCGGGGCGGGCGGCGTTCGGCGAACGCGGCGCGGCCCTCGGCGAAGTCGGCGGTGCCGAACAGCGCGGCCTGCGCCTCGCCCTCGGCCTCCAGCAGGCGCCCCAGGCTGTCGCCCGTCCGCGCGAGCAGGCGCTTGGCGGCGGCGACCGAGAGCGGGGCGAGGGCGGCGGCCTCGGCGGCGAGGTCCAGCGCGGCGTCCAGGGCCTTGCCGGCCGGGACGAGCGAGTCGGCCAAGCCGATCTCGTAGGCGCGGAGCGCGGGGACCGTCCGGCCGAAGACGAGCATCTCCTTGGCGCGGCCCGTCCCGACGCGCTGGGGCAGCGACCACAGCAGGCCACCGTCCGGGACGAGGCCGACCTTGCCGAACCCGGCGACGAAACGGGCGTCCTCGGCGGCGACCACGTGGTCGCAGACGGCGGCGAAGGAGACGCCGAGCCCGGCCGCGGCGCCTTCCACGGCCGCGATCACGGGCTTCGCGCAGGTCGTGATGATCTGGACGGCCTCGTGCAGCGGCGCGAGCCTGGCCTTGACCTCGTCCGGCCCGGCGCCCTCCATGGACCGGACGTCGCCGCCCGCCGAGAACGTCCCGCCCGCGCCGGTGAGCACGATCGCCCGGACGCCGGGGTCGCCGGCGGCGCGCCGCAGCTCCTCCGCGAGCCGGTGCCGCGTCGGGACGTCGATCGCGTTGCGCGCCGCGGGACGGTTGAGCGTGATCACCCGTGCCGCGTCATGGTCCGCCACCGTGACCACGTCGCGGCGGGACGCCTCCGCGTCGCTCATCGACCCCTCCTCGGAATTTTCTATACAATATCGGGTTGGCCGGTGGAGTCGTCGCCGGGGCGGATCCAGTCGAAGGTGCGTTCCACGGCGCGCTTCCAGTTGTCGTACTCGGCGGCGCGCCGTCCGGGCTCCATCGCCGGGACCCACCGGGCCGCGCGGTGCCAGTTGCGCCGCAGCCCTTCGAGCCCCGCCCAGTAGCCGACGGCGAGCCCGGCGGCGTAGGCGGCGCCGAGCGACACCGTCTCCACGACCATGGGACGTTCCACCGGCACGTTCAGCATGTCGGCGACCATCTGCATGACCAGGTTGTCGGACGTCATGCCGCCGTCGGCCTTCAGCTCCTTCAGGCCGAGCCCGGAGTCGGCGTTCATCGCGTCCACGACCTCGCGGGTCTGCCAGGCGGTCGCCTCCAGCACGGCCCGCGCCAGATGCCCCCGCGTGATGTAGGACGTGAGGCCGACGATGATCCCGCGCGCCTCGCTGCGCCAATGCGGCGCGAACAGGCCGGAGAACGCCGGGACGATGTAGCAGCCGCCGTTGTCGTCGACCGAGCGGGCGAGGGTCTCGATCTCCGGGGCGGTGGTGATCAGGCCGAGGCCGTCCCGGAACCACTGGACGAGCGCGCCGGTGATCGCGATCGAGCCCTCGAGCGCGTAAACCGCGGGCTCGTCGCCGATCTTGTAGCCGACGGTCGTGAGCAGCCCGTTGTCGGACTTGATCGGCGTGGTGCCGGTGTTCATCAGCAGGAACGCGCCCGTCCCGTAGGTGCACTTCGTCTCGCCCGGGGAGAAGCACGTCTGCCCGAACAGCGCGGCCTGCTGGTCGCCGAGCGCCGCGCCGATCACCACGCCGGGGAACACGCGGCGGGCCGTCCCGTAGGTCTCGGTGGACGACCTGATCTCCGGCAGCATCGCCCGCGGCACGCCGAAGAAGTCGAGGAGGCCGTCGTCCCAGCTCAGGGTGTGCAGGTCCATCATCAGGGTGCGTCCGGCGTTGGTCACGTCGGTGACGTGGACGCCGCCGTCGACGCCGCCGCTGAGGTTCCAGATCAGCCAGCTCTCCATCGTGCCGAACAGCACCTCGCCGCGTTCGGCGCGCTCCCGCAGGCCGGGCGTGTGGTCGAGCAGCCACCGGACGCGCGGCGCGGAGAAGTAGGTGGCGAGCGGCAGCCCGCTGCGCTCGGCGACCATCGCGGCGCCGGGGGCGCGGGACAGCTCGTCCACGAGCGCGCCGGTCCGCATGTCCTGCCAGACGATGGCGCGGCCGATCGGGACGCCGGTCAGCCGGTCCCACAGCACGGTCGTCTCACGCTGGTTCGCGATCCCCACGGCCGCGATCTGCGCCGTCGTGACCCCGGCCTGGGCGAGCGCCTCGGGAGCGATGCGTTCGAGGTTGCGCCATATCTCCATCGGGTCGTGCTCGACCCAGCCCGGCTTCGGGAAGTGCTGCCGGTGCTCGCGCTGCGCGACCGACACCAGGCGTCCGGCGTGGTCGAACAGGATGCAGCGCGTGGAGGTGGTGCCCTGGTCGACCGACATCACGAAGCGCTCGGTCACGGCCGGCCCCCTCCCCCGGAAGGCGCGGCCGCGGCGTCACCAGCGCGAGCCGCCGAGGTCCCGGGAGACCGCGCGGGCCGCGTCCCGGACGAACGCGACGAGCCTCGGCTCGGGGACGCGGCGCGCGTCGCAGACCCGCTCGACGGCGCCGGAGACGCCGATCGCCCCGACGACCAGCCCGCCGTACCCGCGGATCGGCGCGGCGACCCCGGCCTCGCCGATGGACAGCTCCTCGATCTCGGCCGCCCACCCGTTCTCACGCACGCGGGTGGCGGCCCGTGCGAGTTGGCGCGGATCGGTGATGGTCCGCCTGCAGTACGACTCCAGGACCGTGTCGCGGATGGACGCGGCGGCGTTGGCGTCGTGCGCGAGCAGCGCCTTGCCGAGCGCGGTGGCGTGCAGCGGGAGCAGGGAGCCGACGTCCATGGCCTGGAGCGTGTCGTCCGGACGGAACACGTGGTGGACGACCAGGACCTTGCCGTCCAGGAGCGTCCCGATGCGGACGGCCTCGCCGCTGCGGGAGGCGAGGGCGTCGGCCCAGTTGATGGCGCGCGACCGCAGCTCGTTGACGTCCAGGTAGCTGGTGCCGAGATGGAGCAGCGCGGCGCCGAGCTGGTACTTGCCGCTGCCGCCGTCCTGCTCGACGAACCCGACGCGCTCCAGCGTGCGCAGGATGCCGTGCGCGGTGCCGCGGGCGAGTCCCAGGGACGCGGCGATCTCGCCGACGCCGAGCCGGCCCGAACTCGCGGCGAGCAGGCGCAGGATCGCGGCGGCGCGCTCGATCGATTGCACAGGTCCCGGCACGAATCCGATGCTAGTTCCACGAGCAGGATGCCGACAATGTCGGCACCCGCCGTCATGACCGCCCTACATGGCCTGAACTGCCCGGATTCTGGGATCTGGTGCACGTACTGGAGGGTAACTGCCGCCGGGCTCCGGCGAAAGTGTTCGACATTGTCGGCAGGCTCCCGTTGTCCGCCGGTCCGCCCCGGCTTACCGTCCTGCCCAACCCTCGCGGGCCGCGTCCAGCCCCCCAGCGTCACGAGGAGTGCCCATGGCGGAACGACCCAGAATCCCCGCGCTCGCCGGCGAGCTCGCAGCCGAGTTCGCCGGCACCATGATCCTCATCCTGTTCGGCGTCGGCGTCGTCGCGCAGGCCGTCGCCGGCAGCGGGCTCGGCGATCCGCAGAGCCTCGGCGGCCACGACAGCATCGCCTGGGCCTGGGGGCTCGGCGTGACGCTCGGCGTCTACGTCGCCGCGCGGATCAGCGGCGCGCACCTCAACCCGGCCGTGACCATCGCCCTCGCCGTGTTCAAGGAGTTCGCCTGGCGCAAGACGGCGCCCTACATCGCCGCGCAGACCGCGGGGGCGTTCGTCGCGGCGCTGATCGTCCGGTGGAACTACAGCGAGATCCTCAACAAGTTCGACCCCGGCCTGACGATCAAGTCGCAGGGCGTCTTCTCGACGCTGCCGGGCAACGGCGGCCTTCCGGTCGGCACCTGGGGCGCGTTCCGCGACCAGGTGATCGGCACCGCCATCCTGCTCTTCCTGATCAAGGTCCTCACCGACGCGCGCAACAGGCCGCCGCTGGCGAACCTGGCCCCGTTCCTGATCGGCCTCGTGGTGGTCGCGATCGGGATGGCGTTCGGCTCGGCCGCCGGGTACGCGATCAACCCCGCCCGCGACTTCGGCCCTCGGCTCGCCTCGTTCCTCACCGGATACGGCGGCGCGTGGCGGGACCAGTACGGCGACCTCTACTTCTGGGTGCCGATCGTCGGGCCGCTCATCGGCGGCGTGCTCGGCGCCGGGCTCTACAAGCTCCTCATCGGACGGTTCCTTCCCGACGAGGACGCGGTCTCCCCCGACCTGCCGGCCAAGCCCGAACCCGAGTACGAGAAGACATGAGCCGTCCCGTCCAGCATCCCGTCCCAGGAGAGATCACGCATGGCTGACTTCGTCGGAGCGCTCGACCAGGGCACCACCAGCACCCGCTTCATGATCTTCGACCACGGCGGGAACGAGGTCGCCCGCCACCAGCTCGAACACGATCAGATCCTGCCCCAGGCGGGATGGGTGGAGCACAATCCCACCGAGATCTGGGAACGCACCCGCGCCGTCATCCAGTCGGCGCTGCACAAGGCCGATCTGAGCCACACCGACCTGGCCGCGCTCGGGATCACCAACCAGCGCGAGACGACCGTGGTGTGGAACCGGCGGACCGGGCGTCCGTACTACAACGCGATCGTCTGGCAGGACACCCGGACCGACCGCATCGCGTCCGCCCTGGAGCGGGACGGCAAGGGCGACGTCATCCGCCGCAAGGCCGGTCTCCCTCCGGCCACCTATTTCTCCGGCGGGAAGATCCAGTGGATTCTGGAGAACGTCGACGGCGTCCGCGAGGCCGCCGAGAACGGCGACGCGATCTTCGGCACGACCGACAGCTGGATCCTGTGGAACCTGACCGGCGGGACGGACGGGGGCGTCCACGTCACCGACCCCACCAACGCCAGCCGCACCATGCTGATGGACCTGGAGACCCTCACCTGGGACGACGAACTCCTGTCGTTCTTCGGCATCCCGCGCCAGATGCTGCCGCAGATCAAACCGTCCTCCGCGCCCGAACCGTACGGGATGACCCGCACCGACGGCCCGCTCGGCGGCGAGGTCCCGTTGACGGCCGCCCTCGGTGACCAGCAGGCGGCGACGGTGGGGCAGGTGTGCTTCGCGCCCGGCGAGGCCAAGAACACCTACGGCACCGGCAACTTCCTGCTGCTCAACACCGGTGAGGAACTGGTCCGCTCCTCGCAGGGCCTCCTGACGACGGTGTGCTACCAGTTCGGCCAGAACAAGCCCGTATACGCGCTGGAGGGGTCGATCGCGGTGACCGGGTCGGCGGTGCAGTGGCTGCGCGACCAGCTGGGCATCATCTCCGGCGCCGCGCAAAGTGAGGCCCTGGCCCGCCAGGTCGACGACAACGGCGGGGTGTACTTCGTGCCCGCCTTCTCCGGCCTGTTCGCCCCCTACTGGCGCTCGGACGCCCGCGGCGCCATCGTCGGCCTGTCGCGCTTCAACACCAACGCCCACCTGGCCCGCGCCACCCTGGAATCGATCTGCTACCAATCCCGCGACGTGGTCGAAGCCATGCGCGAAGACTCCGGCGTCGCGCTGGACGTGCTCAAGGTCGACGGCGGCGTCACCGCCAACGAACTGTGCATGCAGCTGCAGGCCGACATCCTCGGCGTCCCGGTCTCACGCCCGGTGGTGGCCGAGACCACCGCGCTGGGCGCCGCCTACGCCGCCGGCCTGGCCGTCGGGTTCTGGACCACCACCGAGGAACTGCGCCGCAACTGGAACCAAGACCGCCGCTGGGAACCCACCTGGGACGACGACCAACGCAGCCACGGCTACGCCGGCTGGAAGAAGGCCGTCACCCGGACGCTCGACTGGGTCGACGTCGACTAGGTCCGTCCCGCCGGGTCGCGGCGCGTTGTCGTCCGGTTGTCCGGGACGTTCTCCGGGCGACGGCTCGCCGCAACCCGGCCGCACGACACTCGAACCGATCTCTCGTCGGGAGCATGCAGTGACATCCGTAGCCCTCGGACCGCGGTACCGGGAGGACGCCCTGCGCGGCCTCGCGGACACCGAGTTCGACGTCCTGGTCGTCGGCGGCGGCATCGTCGGCGCCGGCACGGCCCTCGACGCCGTCTCCCGCGGCCTGTCCGTCGCGCTCGTGGAGGCGCGGGACTGGGCGGCCGGGACGTCCGGACGCTCCAGCAAGCTGATCCACGGCGGGCTGCGCTACCTCGAACAGCGCGACTTCGGTCTTGTCCGGGAGGCGTTGCGGGAGCGCGGCTTGCTTCTGCACCGGCTGGCGCCGCATCTGGTTCGTCCCGTCCAGTTCCTGTATCCGCTGCGCAACCGGGTGTGGGAGCGGGCTTACGTCAGCGCGGGCGTCACCCTGTACGACTCGCTGGGCGGGGCCCGCGCGCTCCCCCGGCACCGGCAGCTGACGAGGCGCGGCGCGCTGCGGGAGGCTCCGGCGCTGCGCTCGGACGCGCTGATCGGCGCCATCCAGTACTACGACGCGCAGGTGGACGACGCCCGCTACACGATGATGGTCGCCAGGACGGCCGCGCAGTACGGCGCGAAGGTCGTCACCCGCGCCGAGGCGACCGGGTTCCTGCGCGAGGGCGAGCGGGTGACCGGCGCCCACGTCCTGGACCTGGAGGGCGGACGGGAAATCGCCGTCCGCGCCAGGCGCGTCGTATGCGCGACGGGCGTGTGGACGGACGGCGCCCAGGCCATGACGGGCTCCCGCGCGTCGTTCGCCGTCCGGGCGTCCAAGGGCGTCCATCTGGTGGTGCCGCGCGACCGGATCCCGATGGAGACCGGGCTGATCACGCGGACGTCCAAGAGCGTCCTTTTCATCATCCCGTGGGGGCGGTACTGGCTCGTAGGGACGACCGACACCCCGCACGAGGACGGCCCGGACGAACCGGTCGCCGACCACACCGACATCGGCTACCTCCTCGACCAGGCGAACGCCGTCCTGCGGACCCCGCTGACCCACGACGACATCCAGGGCGTGTACGCGGGTCTCCGGCCCCTGCTCTCCGCCGAGGTGGACGACACGACGCGCCTGTCCCGCGAGCACGCCGTCGCCGAGCCCGTGCCGGGCCTCGTCGTCGTGACCGGCGGGAAGTTCACCACGTACCGGGTGATGGCGCGGGACGCGGTCGACGTCGTCGCCGAGGGGCTGGACGACGCCGTCCCCGAGTCGGTCACGGGCCGGCTGCCGATCATCGGCGCGGTCGGGTTCGAGGTGCTGTGGAACGAGCGGCGCCGCCTCGCCGCCGAGTCGGGGCTGCACGTCGCGCGGGTCGAGCACCTCCTGCGCCGGTACGGCTCGTGCGCCCGCGAGGTCCTGGGCCTGGTCGCGGACGACCCGGCGCTCGGCGGCCCCGTCCCCGGCGCCGAGGACTACCTGTGCGCCGAGGCCGTCTACGCGGCGACGCACGAGGGCGCCCTGCATCTGGAGGACGTCCTGTCCCGGCGGCTGCGCGTCTCGATCGAGCAGCGGGACGGCGGCGTCGCGGCCGCCTCGCACGTCGCCCGCCTCCTCGCCCCGGCGCTGGGCTGGGGCAACGAGGAGATCACCGACCAGATCAAGCGCTACGTCCTGCAGATCAGGACGGAACGCCGCGATACTCTATCCGCGGCGTAGTCAGAGGCGTTCGAGGATGGTCGTGTTGGCCTGGCCGCCGCCTTCGCACATGGTCTGCAGGCCGTAGCGTCCGCCGGTGCGCTCCAGCTCGTGCAGCAGGGTGGTCATGAGGCGGGCGCCGGTGGCGCCGAGGGGGTGGCCGAGGGCGATGGCGCCGCCGTTGGGGTTGACCTTCGCCGGGTCGGCGCCGGTCTCCTTCAGCCAGGCGAGGACGACGGACGCGAACGCCTCGTTGATCTCGACGGCGTCGATGTCGTCCATGCTCAGGCCGGTCTTCTTGAACGCGTGCGCGGTGGCGGGGATCGGCGCGGACAGCATCCTGATCGGGTCCTCGCCGCGCGCGGAGAGGTGGTGGACGCGGGCGCGCGGGGTGAGGCCGTGGTCCTTGACGGCCTGCTCGGAGGCGATGAGGAGCGCGGCGGCGCCGTCCGAGATCTGGGACGAGAGCGCTGCGGTGAGCCGCCCGCCCTCCACGAGGGTCTTCAGGCCCGCCATCTTCTCCAGGGACGTGTCGCGGCGCGGCCCCTCGTCGGCGGCGACGCCCTCACAGGGGACGATCTCCCGCTCGAACCGGCCCTCGTCGATCGCGCGGATCGCCCGCCGGTGCGACTCGTAGGCGAACGCCTCCATGTCCGCGCGGGAGATGTCCCAGTCGCGGGCGATCATCTCGGCGCCGTTGAACTGGGAGACCTCGGCGTCGCCGTAGCGGCGTGTCCAGCCGGTGGAGCCCGCGAAGGGGCCCTGGGTGAAGCCGAGCGGCTCGGCGGCGGTCATCGCGAACGCGATCGGGATCTGCGACATGTTCTGCACGCCGCCCGCCACGACCAGGTCGGACGTCCCGGACAGGACGGCCTGCGCGGCGAAGTGCACGGCCTGCTGCGACGACCCGCACTGCCGGTCGACCGTGACGCCAGGGACCTCCTCGGGCAGCCCGGCGGCGAGCCAGCAGGTGCGGGCGATGTCGCCGGCCTGCGGGCCGACCGCGTCCACGCAGCCGAACACGACGTCCTCGACGGCGGCAGGGTCGACCTCGGTGCGTTCCATCAGCGCCGTCAGCACGTGCGCGCCGAGGTCGGCGGGGTGCACGCCGGACAGGCCGCCGCCGCGCCGCCCGACGGGCGCGCGCACAGCGTCGACGATGTATGCCTCGGCCATGGGGGTGTCTCCTTCGTACGGGGGCCTAGCTCGCCTGGATGCCTTCGAGGAACATGGCGAGGTACTGCTTGGCGATGTCGTCGGCGGACAGCCGCCCGCCGCGCTTGTACCAGTTCGCGGCGACCCAGACGGTGTCGCGGATGTACCTGTAGACGAGGTCGGGGTCGAGGTCGGCGCGGAACGCGCCCTCCTGCACGCCCCGGCGCAGCAGCGACAGCCACATCTCCTCGAACCGGCGCCGGGAGTCGTGCAGGTAGCGGAACCGCTCGCTGTTCCCGAGGTGCTTGGACTCGTTCTGGTAGAGGACGACGGCGGGACGGTGCCGGTCGATCGTCCGGAACGACTCCACGACGATGCCCTCGAGCGTGTCGCGGGCGCTGAGCCCCGACTCCAGGACGCGGTCGTAGGCGGCCCACATCTCGTCCAGGAACGTCGACAGGATCTCGTCCGCCATCGCCTCCTTGGAGTCGAAGTGGTAGTAGAGGCTGCCGCCGAGGATCCCGGCGGCGTCCGCGACCTTCCGGACGGTGGTGGCGGAGTAGCCCTGGGAGGCGAACACCTCGGCGGCCGTGGCGAGCAGCTCGGCCCGCCGTTCCGCGCGGGCGGCGGCGGTGCCCTCGGCGTCGCGCCGTCGTGGACTCATCAGTGGGTTCCTATGGGTGCTGGGAGGAGACGGAGACGACCTCGCCCGTCATGTACGAGGAGTAGTCGCCGGCCAGGAAGACGATGACGTTGGCCACCTCCCATGGTTCCGCATAGCGGCCGAACGCCTCGCGGCGCGTCAGCTCGTCCAGGAGGTCTTCGGACGTGACCTTGACGAGATGCGGGTGCATGGCCAGGGACGGCGACACGGCGTTGATCCGGACGCCGTACTCGGCGGCCTCCAGAGCCGCGCAGCGGGTGAGCGCCATCACCCCGGCCTTGGCGGCGGCGTAGTGCGACTGCCCCTTCTGCGCCCGCCAGCCGATCACCGACGCGTTGTTGACGATGACGCCCGCGCCCTGGCCGCGCATGACGCGGAGGGCGGCGCGGGTGCAGCGCATGGTGCCGTTGAGGGTGATGTCGAGGACGCGTCCCCACTGGTCGTCGGTCATGTCGACCAGGTCGGCCGTCCCGCCGAGGCCGGCGTTGTTGACGGCGACGTCGACGCGTCCGAACCGCTCGACCGCGAGGGCGTAGAGGGCCTGGACCTGCTCCTCGGACGTGACGTCGCAGGGCAGCGAGGCGACGCGCTCCGCGCCGAACTCCCTCTCGAGCTCCCGGACGGACGCGCTGAGCCGCCGCTCGTGCGTGTCGGAGATCAGGACGCGGGCGCCCTCCTCCAGGCAGCGGCGGGCGGTGGCGCCGCCGATCCCCGCCCCGGCCGCCGCGGTGATCACGACGGCGCGGTCCTTGAGGAGATCGTGCCCGGGGACGTATCGGGGCGGGGTCATCCGCGTGCCTCCCTGGGCAGGCCGAGGACGCGCTCGGCGATGATGTTGCGCTGGATCTCGTTCGACCCGGCGTAGATCGTGTCGGCGCGGGAGAACAGGAAGAGCCGCTGCCAGTCGTTCAGGTCGTAGGGCTCGCCGTCCGCGACGAGACCGGCGGCGCCGAGGATGTCCATGGCGAGCTCGCCCAGCTCCCGGTGCCAGGTGCCCCAGACGAGCTTGGAGATGGACGACTCCGGGCCCGGCGCGCCTGCGGCGACGCCCGCCATCGTGCGCACCGCGTTCAGCCGCATGATCTCCAGCCCCATGTACGCCCTGGTCAGCCGGTCGCGGAGCAGCGGATCACCGAGCGCGCCGGTGCGCCGGGCCAGCTCGGCGACGCCGTCGAACTCGCGCCGGAACCCGACCTGCTGGCCGAGCGTCGCGACGCCCCGCTCGAACCCGAGCGTGGCCATCGCGATCTTCCAGCCCTCCCCCGGCGCGCCGACGATGTTGGACGCGTCCGTGCGGGCGCCGTCGAAGAACACCTCGTTGAACTCGGACGTGCCGGTGAGCTGGACGATCGGCCGGATCTCGACGCCGTCCCGCCGCATCGGGACGAGCAGGTACGACAGGCCATGGTGGCGGGACGAGCCCGGCTCGGTGCGGCAGACGGCGAAGCACCAGTCCGCTTCGAGGGCCAGGGACGTCCAGACCTTCTGGCCGTTGATCACCCAGTGGCCGCCGTCGAGTTCAGCGCGGGTCTGCACGTTGGCGAGGTCGGAGCCCGCGTCCGGCTCGGAGTAGCCCTGGCACCACAGCTCCTCGACGGCGACGATCGGCGGGAGGAAGCGTGCACGCTGCTCGTCGGTGCCGAACGCGATGATCGTGGGGCCGAGCAGGTTCTCGCCGATGTGGCCGACCCGGGCGGGCCCGCCGGCGAGCGCGTACTCCTCGTTGAAGATCACCTGCTGCTCGACGGTGGCGCCGCGCCCGCCGTGCTCCTCGGGCCAGCCCACGCACGTCCAGCCGGCGGCGGCCATGTGCCGCTCCCAGGCGAGCCGCTCCTCGAACGCCTCGTGCTCGCGTCCGGGCCCGCCCAGCCCGCGGGCGTGCGCGAACTCGCCCGCCAGGTTGGCGCGGAGCCAGTCGCGGACCTCGGCGCGGAACGCCCGGTCCGCCGGGGACTCGTTCTCCTTCACGCCGCGAACTCTACCAAACACTTGTTAGAAAGAATCACCCTCCATGGCGGGCTCCTTCTCGCCCTCCACGGGCTCTTCCACCACGTCGCCGGACGCCAGGCCGGACGGGAGATCGCGGTGGAGCAGGTCGAACAGGCGGTCCCAGCGGTCCAGCACCGTGTCCGGGTGGAATCTCAGCACCGAGGTCCGGGCCTCGGCTCCGAGGGTCCGGCGCAGGTCCGGGTCCTCGATGAGGCGGGCCAGTTCCCGGGCGAACGCCGTGGTGTCGCCCGGCTCGACCAGCACGCCGCCGCCGTGCTCGGCGGTGAGGAGGGCCCGGACGCCGGGCGCGCAGTCGAACGCGACCGTCGGGAGCCCGTACGCCATCGCCTCCAGCACCGACATCGGGAAGCCCTCGGCCCGCGACGGGAGCGCGAAGATCGACGCCTCGACGAGCGCCTCCTCCACGTCCGCGACGACGCCCCTGAACTCCACCGAGCCGGACAGCCCGGCCGCGTCCGCCTGCGCCCGCAGCCGCTCGCCGTCCGGCCCGCTGCCGTAGACGTGCAGCCGCCAGCCCGGATGGCGCGCGGAGACCCGCTCCCACGCCTCCAGCATGAGGTCCACGCCCTTCTCGTAGGAGAGGCGGCCGACGCACGCCACGACGGGGAGGTCGAGCGTGGGATGGACGTCCGGCGTGACGTGCAGCGCGTTGGGGATGTAGTCGACGTTGGTCATGCCGTTCCGCGCCCAGGCGTCGGCGTCCTCGGCGGTGAGGACGAGCATCCGGTCGACGTCCGCGTAGTTCTCCCTGACCCGGCGGTACCGCGACGATGCGCGGGTGGCCGCGTACGACTCGTGGCTCATGCCCACGACCCGCAGCCCGGCCGTGTCGGCCAGCCGGACCCATTCCATCGCCCACACCTGCGCCGCGATCACGACCGCGCCCGGCCGGGCGGCGGCGAACAGCTCCGTCAGGCGGGCGGCGCCGCGCCGCTGGGCCGCCCTCCGCCACAGGTCGCGTGCGCGGGACGCCGCGTCCAGGCGCTGCCGGAGCGTCGCCGGGCGCCAGGCCATCGCGGGCGGACGCCACTCCCCGTGCAGCACCTCGACGGCGTAGGAGCCGTCCCGGCCGTGGTGGTACGGCCGCGTCCCGCGGGTGATCCCGACGAGGGTGACGCGGTCGCCGCGCCCGGCGAGCAGCCGCGCCATGTGATGCGCCCAGCGCTGCAGCCCGCCCATGTCGTCGGCGTTGTTGCACACGATGAAGACGTCACGCGGTGCTGCCATCGCGTCCCCCCTTATGGCGGCGTTCTGCCCTGCGGCGCGGCCGGGCGGCCGGGAAATAGCGGTCCGCCACCGTGCGGGCGGCGGCGCCGCGGTCGTGCTCGCCGAACCGCTCGGCGAACGCGCGGCGGCGGGGGGCGTGGACGGCGTCCGCGCCGTCGAGCCCGGCGAGGGCGGCGACGAGCTCGTCCTCGGTGCGGGTGATCGGGCCCGGGGCGTGCCGTTCGAGGTCGAAGTAGCCGGCGGCGCGGTCCCGGCCGTCCGGGAGGTGCAGGACGATCGGCCGGTCGAGCAGCGCGAAGTCGAACATGATCGAGGAGTGGTCGGTGACCAGGGCGTCCGCGAGGAGCAGCAGCGGGGTCACGTCGGGCACGTCGCCGACGTCCCGCATCACCGCGCCGGCGCCCGGCGGGAGGTTGGCGCGGCACAGGTAGTGGGGCCGGACGAGCAGCACGAACTCCTCCCCCAGCTCCCGCGCGAACACGCCGGGGGCGATGGGCGGCTCCAGCAGCCGGACCGGGCGGCCCCGCGGCCCGGTGGCGAACGTCGGCGCGTACAGGACGGCCCGGCGCCCGCCGTCCGCGTCCAGGCCGAGCGAGCGGCGGAGCCCGTCGACCTCGGCGGCCAGCTCCGGATCGCCGTCCACGCCGTTGACCAGCGGATCGTTGCGCGGATACCCGGCCGCGAGCAGCTCCGACCGGACGCCGAGCCCGGCGCACAGCGTCTCCACGTCGTGCCCCGACCGGACGAGGAAGCAGTCGAACCGCTCCGCCATCCGCCGCAGCCGGGCCCGTTCGGCGGCGGGGCCGCGCTTGACCCGCGGCCGGTCCTGGCCCATCAGCTTGAACGCCGACCCGTGCCAGGTCTGGATGTAGGTGGTCTCGGGGCGCTTGCGAAGACCGTCCGGAAAGCCCTGGTTGTCGACCCAGTACCGGGCCCGCGCGAGCGCCAGGAAGTAGGCCCACGATCCGCGCCGCACCAGCTTCGCGTCTCGCGGGAAGCCCTTCGGTGACGACGCGTACGACCACACGGCCTCCACGGGCCTCCCCGACCTGCGCAGCTCCCGGTAGATGTACTTCGGGTTGTCCGAGTACTGCCTGCCCATGTGGCTCTCGAAGACCACCAGGCCCTGCCGGACGGGCAGCCGGCTGAGCACCCGGTTGAACACGGCGATCTTGGTCTTGCGGGACGTCAGCGTCCGGCGGACCGCCTTCTCCGTCCGCCGCGCCCGCCGTCCGATCAGGCCCCACGCGAGCCGTCCCACCGGGGACGTGACGGCCCGGCGCGCCGCGGCCGCCGTGAGCCGCGCCCACGGGGAGCCCGCCTCCAGGACGAACGCCAGATGACCGCCGGCGGTGACGTACGAGCGGAGCCGGTCGGCGGCGAGCCTCGTCAGCCGGGGCCGGACGGGCAGTTCCACCCCGCCCAGAGGGGGTGATCCACGGCCTTCTCCGAGCCGGGTGACCACGTCCTCGCCGTCCACCCGGACGCGGAGGCGCACGTCCCAGACCGGGTCGACGAACCCGACCGGCCTGATGCGCTTCCTCGGGTCGAACTCGGCCCGCCAGGCGAGCCGGTCGCCCTCATGCCGCACGGCCGCCCGGACCCGCCCCTTCCGGGCGCGGCGCCGCCGGTCGCCGAACTCCAGAACGGCCGACAGCCGCGCGTCCGGACGGATCCGGCCCAGCGGGTTCAGCACGTGCCCCGCCATCCGGACGCGCCCGCCCCGCGCCTCCAGCAGCGTCACCGTGTTGGCCGGACGCAGCTCCTTCAGCGGCCGCAGATGGAAGCCGAAGTCGGTGACGTCCAGGATGCGGCGGCCGAGCGTCCCGCGCGGACGGGCCGTGCCCCAGAACACCCGCCCGTCCCGCTCCACGAGCTGCGCGCGGAGCTCGGGCCGCTGGACGGCGCCGCCGTGCTCGGCGGCGGCGAGCGCGGCCGCGTGGTCGCCCTCGCGGATCAGGTACGCGGCGATCGCGGGCAGCGGGTGCGCCTCCTCGAACACCCGGGGATCGAGCTCGGCCAGGTAGCCCGCCGCCAGGTCGAGGAAGCGCGACCGGTGATCCGGGTCCCGGTCGCGCAGTTCCCGCAGGTAAAGGACGAGATCGTGGTTGACGAACTTGACGTCCTTGGCCCGGCGCAGATCGTGGGCGCCGCGCAGCGCGAAGAGCATGTCGATGCGGCGGTGGATCTCCAGCCGGTCGGCGAAGTTGGCCAGGTCGGCGCGCCGGTTGGAGATGGACGGCGCCGGCGTCCGCTCCCGTACCAGCCAGTTGTAGACGCGGTGCGGGATCAGCGCCGTCCGCCCGGCCGCCAGGTACGCCTCCGCGGTGAACAGCAGATCCTCGTAGTGGAGCCGCTCAACGAACCGGAGGCCGTGCTCGTCCAGGAAATCGCGCCGGTAGGCCTTGTTGGTCGACAGCGTGTCGTAGAGCAGATCGGGATGGTCCTTCAGCGGCCCGTACACGGCCCTGCGCCGGTAGAGCCACGGATACCAGGGGCGGACGCGTCCCTCCGCGCCCGCGGGCACGTCCAGGAAGATCCGGTCGCACAGCCCGGAGGCCAGGTCCGCGCCGGCGTCCTCCGCCGCGGCGAACAGGTTGAGGCAGGCGTGCCGGTCCAGCAGGTCGTCGCTGTCGAGGAACATCACGTACCGGCCGGCGGACGCCTCGATCCCGGTGTTGCGGGGCCGCCCGCAGCCGCCGGAGTTCGACGCCAGGTGGACGGCCCTGACCCGTCCGGCATGCGCGGCGGCCAGCCGGTCGGCGGCCTCGCCCGTCCCGTCGGTGCTCCCGTCGTCGACGATCACCGTCTCGACGCCGCCCAGCGACTGCTCCAGCGTGGAGGCGACCGCCCGCGGCAGCCGCCACGCGTCGTTGTAGGCGATCACGACGACGCTGACGTCCGGGCGCACCCGCATGGGCCCCCTCCCCGCGCGACCCGGCTCCGATCGGACGCGCGCACGGATTCCTTTCCCGGAACGCCGTGATGAGGTCCAAGAGCAGTCAAAGGCTGTCAATGCTTGGCATTACCCGCCTTCAGCGGCGACATGGGCGACATCCCCCTGCAACGCCCGAAGGCGCCCGGCCGGAACCGGACGCCTTCGGATGACGCCATTCTGATCACGCGGTCCGCGCGGATCGGGTCAGGACGCGTAGTCGGGATACCCGTAACCGACGATCTCGGACTTGTCGCGGGTCTTCTTGTTCACCGCGTTCTCCGTGTTGCCCTCGATCGTTTTCACGGTGCCGTTCCCGTTGTCCTTGACGACGAGGCCGACGTGGTCGATGTCGCCGATGTCACCGCGCGAGCCCTTGTCCCAGTCGAAGAACACGACCGCGCCGGGCTTGGCGGTCTTGCCCCAGCGGTCGGTCTTCTTGAACCACTTGGCGTGCTGGACGGTGTAGGCGTCCCAGCCCATGTTCTGCACGCCGGTCTGGGCGCCGAGCCACGAGACGAACATGTTGCACCACTGGGCGCCCTTGTAGTCGTTGACGGAGAAGCCTCCGTCCCGCTCAGCGGTCGCGGCGGCGTGCGGGGTCGACACGTACCACTTGTGGAACTTGGTCATGCCGCCCTTGCCCTCGGAGATGCCGACCTGCTTCTCCGCGAGCTTGATCACCTCGTCGGGCTTGACCGCGCGCGGCGGGACCTTGAAGCCCTGGGCGCGGGCGTCGGCGGCCGAGAGGGTCCCGGCCTTGTCCGACTTGGCGGACACGCCGCCCTTCTCGGCGACCGCCGCCGCCTGGGCCGAGGTCTGGGCCACGGCGCGGTCGTCGGTGAGCGGGTTGAAGATCGCGAGCCCGACGGCTCCCGCGAGCACGGCGCCCAGGGCGACGCCGACGGCCTTGTCCTCGGGCGTGAGGGTGTTCAGGGAAAGTCGATCGAAACGACCGGTCATGCGGGGAATCTCCTATCTCCCATGACGCCTACCGGGTTAGCTGACGGATTCGGGCATGGAAGCAGCCCTACGGCGCGGCTCTAGGACGCGCCGATTCACCCCTGGAACCTGGGTCCCCGGCTCCGTTCCGGTCGGCTTGACCGGGACGGACTCGGCCTCGCACCGCCTGCGCGGCGCATACGGATTGATCTCAGTGACTGATCTTGATCTGACCGCGCGCCTCGGTGGGCGCGCATCGCGGGCGGTATCCGCTCCGCGATCCTCGGCCGCGCTTGGCACGGCCGGAGCAACGCATGGGACGCGTTGCGTGATTCGGTAAGAAGGTACCAACCTTCTCAAAGAAAGCAAATCAGGCACAAAACTCGGTCTTGCCTGCTCAAAGCCCTCTCAAGGAAGAACCAACACCGTCAGGTCGCGGGCTGTTCCCGATCTTTCGAGAACTGCCCCTCAGCCCTTTGCCCGCCGGACTTACCCGCCACCTCGCAAATGGTAAAGAACGGCTGCTCCAGGCCGCCCGGCGCCCGCCAATCCGGCCCCGTGCGGACCGTCCGGGCCCGTCCAGGTGAGGCGCACATCACAGTGGGCGATGATCGCAGCTCAGAGGTGGTTCCGGTCACTCCACGTGCACGGCGAAGAGCGTGGTGTCGTCCGCCGCCCGGTCGTGCTCCATCCGCGCGAGCACGTCGTCCAGCATCAGCTCGGGCTGCGTGGCGCAGTCCCGCAGGATGCCGGTGAGGCGGGCGATCCGCTCGTCCAGGTCCGCGTCCCGACGCTCCACGAGGCCGTCGGTGTAGAGGAACAGCATGTCGCCTGGGCTGAGCCGGGTCGTGATCGTCATGTACTCCCAGTCGGGCATCGCGCCGAGCATCGGGTCGCGGACGACCTCCATCGGCACCGCCCGCCCGTCCCGGATCAGGATCGGCGGCGGATGCCCCGCGCACGTCCACTCCAGGACGCGCCCGCGCGCGTCGAACTGGGCCACGACGGCGGTGCCCGTCGCCGGCGGGTCCATGCTGCTCACCAGCTCGTTCAGCCAGCCCACCAGCCGTCCGGCCGGCTCCCTCGTGCAGGTCAGGCCCAGCAGCCCGTTGCGGGTGCGCGCCATCGCCGCCGCCGCGGGCAGGCCGTGCCCGGCCGCGTCGCCGATCGCGAACATCGACCGGCCGTCAGGCAGCGACCGGGTGGCGAACCAGTCGCCGCCGATGCGGGCGGTGCTCTCCGCCGCCAGCGCGCGGATCGCGGTGCGCAGGCCCGGCAGCTGCTCCACCTCGTCCTCGTCCGGCAGGATCGCGCGGCGCAGCGTCACCGCCACCCGCCGCTCCTGCGCCATCCGCTCCTGCTGCTTCAGCATCTGCCGCCGGGTCTCCGCCAGCGCCCGCTCCACGCCGCGCCGCCGCGTGATGTCCTGCGAGACGATGTTGATCGACACCGGCAGCCCGGACTCGGCCAGCACCGGCTCGGCGAACACCCACAGGTGCCGCGGCGCCCCGTCCTGGCCGATGACGCGGTGCTCCGCCTCCACCGGCTCCCGGCGGGAGAACATCGTCTGCACCGCCTCCTCGACCAGCGGGAGGTCGTCGTCCGCCACCACCTTCGGCAGGTCGTGCGGCATCGGCGGCACCTCGTCCGGGGAGAGCCCGTAGTTGGCCAGCATCTGCGGCGTCCAGGCCGCCTCGCCGGTGGCGAGGTCCCACTCGCCGAACCCGATCAGGGCCAGCCGCTCGACCCGCTCCAGCCGCCGCGCGACCCGGTCCTCGCGGTCGTGGTAACGCCAGGTCACGCACACGCCGGTCGGCACCGCGACGCACCGCACGCTCATCCGGGACGTCCGGGACAGCCCGCGCTGCGCGGTCGTGTACTGGTTCAGGGAACGTTCCAAAGGCGTCCCGCTCTCCAGCACCTCCACGTACTGGTCGAAGAGCCCGCTCAGCACCGCGCCGGGGTCGGTCTGCAGCAGCCGGCGCCCGGCGAGCTCCTCCCGTCCCCGCCCGAACATGTCGCGTGAGACACCGTTGAGATCCACGAACAGGAAGTCGGCCACGCTCCCATCGGGCCCCCGGACCGGCACCATATGGGCGGACGAGTCGAGCGCCCCGTCGAGCACGGCCCTCGCCGCGGGGTCGTCCGGCACCCGGGCCAGGATCTCCGCGTCCCCCGCGGTGTCCTCGGCCGTCACCCGGCGCAGGACGTCCTCGGCCTCTGACAGCACGGCCTGACGCTCCACCGCGCCGCCCTCGGTGCGGGGCGCCTGCCGTCCCGCCGCCACCGCCCCGACCGGCCCGGCGCCGCCGTCCTTGACCAGCAGCGAAGCGGCCTCGCTGAGCTCCATGTCCAGATCGCGCGCGAGCCAGATCAGATGCTGCAGAGCCTCGCCCGGCGGCACCCCGAGCCGCCGGGCCAGCACGACCCGCGCCTCGGACAGCACCGCCCGGTCGTGCGCGGCGTCCCGCAGGTCGTCAAGATCCGCAACGTGCACCCCGGGCTGCGCCCAGGTGCCCTCCGCATCCGCCAACCCTGTCCCCCGTTCGGCGCTGGTGCCTGGGAGAAAAAAGCTACATACGTCAGTGACGAACAATCCGCTCAGAACAGCACAAACCGCCCAGTTCTTTGCCCGACTTTTCCCTTCACGCCCGAACTTGACCGGTACCGGTGACCGTCCCCGGAGACAACTGTTCCCCGCCCTGTGACTCAGGTCACACCAGTTGCGCCGTGAGCTCCGTGACCCGCGCCGCCGCCGTCCGGAACGACGTCCCCGCCGGATGCAGCGTCAGCACCACCACGATCTTCTCCCCCACCACTCCCGTGGTGTGCAGCACCGGCCGCCCGATCCCGAGATCCGTCCACGCCACCTGCTG
>NZ_SMKT01000229.1 GCF_004348735.1 Actinomadura sp. KC06 | reverse complement strand
GGTCGGTGCGGGCTCTGTGTGAGTGTGGATGTGAGGGGCTTGTTCGGGTGGTTCGGCGGTGCCTTGGGCTTCGCTCGGGGCGGGTTGTGGGTGCCTGGGGTCAGGCGGCAGATGGGAAGTGGTCTGCGGGGGACTCTAGGAGGTCGTACATGCCCAAGGGCAGGGTCTCGCTCCATAGCCAGTCGTTGATTGTGTCGTCGAAGTCTGCGGGTGGGGCAACGGTCAGGAGGCGTGGGGTCAGGAGGGAGAGGTGCACTCCGAACGGGGCCGGGGGTGTGATGTGGACGCGGCGTGTGGTGCCCCAGAAGTCGTTGAAGTCGCTCTGGGCCAGGTGCAGCTCGGCGGCGATCGTCCGGGTTCGGGCGGCTGGGCCGGTGGCCAGCCAGGCCCAGTGGTCGGTCAGGAGGCGTCGGGCGGTGGTTCGCAGGACGTTGAGGGCGGCCAGGTCGTGCGGGCAGGCGACGTCGCTGATCTGGATCTCGGGAAGGCCGAAGCGGCGGAGGCCGCGGGTGCGCAGGCGGACGCAGGCGCAGCCGTTCACGCCCTCGGGGTCCAGTTCGGGCTCCGCGGCGGTGCAGTGGCCGTTGGCGCGATACGGCGGCAGGACGTCGCCGAGCCAGTGGTCGGCGAGTACGAAGCGCGTTCTCTCCATGCTGGACGGCGACAGGATGTGGCCGGTGACGAGGTCGGCCGTGATCCCGCCGATGGCTTCGGCGATGGCATGCGCGGCCGAACGGGCGACCTGGACGCCGCGGGGCTGATCGGTGACGGGCGCGAAGGCGGTGACGACGGCGAACTCGGCTGCGTCGTTGAAGGCGAGCGTGGCCTGCCGGTCTTCGGGTCGGGCAGCCTCGACGCGTCCCGGGTCCCAGCGCAGACATGCGAGGTCTTCCCGAGTGACCTGCAGTTGGGGCGAGCCGAGCCGTCCGGCGATGTGGGCATGGAAGGGGACGGGCTTGCTGCGATCGAGCAGATCGGCGAGATCCTGCGGGACGCTCTCGGCGGCGACGGCGAACCGGGAGGTCGTGGTGGACGGAACCGGGAACGTGATCGTGGCCATCAGGCGCTCCTTCCTTGCCGCGACGTGGTGTGCCCAGCATGCGGCGGCGTCCCGGCCGGGAGCAGTAGAACCCCGTTCTGGGGATAACCCGCGATCGCGAGCCCGATAGTGCTGGATGCGCGTCCGAAGCGGGTCAGGGGGTGAGGGTGGGTGCGGCCTGGTCGGCCTGGTTGGCGGGGTCGTGGTGGTGCGTGGTCGGTTGTCGTGTGGCCCTGCCTGGGGTCTTCGGAGGGCGGTGTGCGGAACCCGGGGCAGTTCTGTGGTGTCGTCGCTGGCGGCTTTGGGTGGATGCAGGCTCGTGTCGCGCCGCGACCTACCGGGCGGGTGGAGTTGAGGTGAGGCCGGAGGTGGGCGCGTCTTGCGCTCCGGTGGGCACGAGGCGGGGGCTGGGCGGTTGGGGCGCGCGGTGCGGTCTCTGCGGCGCGGCTCGACCTCCTCCGAGGGGGAGGAGGCCGAGGGCCGTCCGTCAGCGGAAGAGGGGGTCGATGAAGTCCGCGCCCAGGCCGACCTTCTCGAAGTGCTCGCGGCACATCGCGATGTAGTCGTGGACGTCGAAGTAGCCGTCCGGCTCGCCGTTCTCGTCCAGCCAGATGAGCGGGCCCTTCACGATGAACAGCGTCTTCATCGGCTCGCCGCTCTCGTAGGCGACGAGCGTGTGGCCCTCGCCTGGCGCCTCGTAGATGAAGTCTCCGGCGGTGGCGGTCCAGGGACGTTCGAGGTACCCCCACTTGCCGGAGATCGTGTAGGCGAACACCTCGTGCGGGTGGTAGTGCCGGTTCACCAGGCCGGCGCTGGTGGCACGCAGGATGTCCGACCAGGTGTTGTCCTTGACGTTGATCCACAGCGGACGAGAGCCGACGGTCTCGGTGAACGGCACGTAGTAGCGGTCGTCGTCGGTGGCGACCTTCGACAGATAGAGCTCGGGCAGGGCGTCCGGCTTCTGCGAGTTCTCGAGCGGTTTCAAGTCCTTCCAGAACTCTGTCGTCGCGTCGTCGGGCATGGCGTCCTCCAGCATGCGCGGGGTCCGATGGCTAGTAGTGAATCGTGCCAGAACCGGCGGCGTCTTCCCGGTCTGCCTGGGATTCTGCCCATCTGTGCCGCATCGGGGTTCGGGTTGGGGCTGACGCGCGGCGGCCGGTTCGGGGCCTGGGGCGCGCTGGCTTGTGGTGGCGGGCCTGGAGCGGCGCGGGGTGTGCCCCGCGCACGGCGGTGTGTCGGTCGGTGCGGTGGGTGTTTCTGGGGGACGGTCGGCTGCTGCGGTCCCGGAGGCCGTACGTCAGGCGGCGACACGCCGTTCACCACGAAAAAGACCAGCTTCGGCCGAATTCACGGTGATTCGCGCGGCATCGACGCTCAAATCAGGGGAATGTGTACGTTGGGGAGATCAACACTGCTGTGAGCTGCGGGGACTGCCCCCGCCGCACAGCCTTGGGAAGAGGAGGTCCCCGTGGCCCGAACAATGTCCAGGGGCACCCGCGTCACCGGTGCCGAACGCACGCGGCTCGCCGCGGAGCTGGCCCCGCGGTACGCCGCCGGTGAGAGCATCCGTGACCTGGCGGCCGAGACCGGCCGGTCGTACGGGTTCATCTACAACGTCCTGAAGGAGGCGGGCGTGCCGCTGCGTGGCCGCGGCGGCAACACCAGGCGCAAGAGGGCCTGACCGCTCCCGAGATCGAGATAGGAAGAACGAACACATGATCGGATGTCCCCCTCGCCCCCCGGGGGGACGCCGTGCGCTAGGAACGGCGGAACGCCCCGGTGACCTCGAGGCGGCCGTTCAAGCTGGCGAGGTCCGCGGCCGCCCGCCCGGCCACCCAGCCTTCGTAGTTGGACACCGAACCCGCCCGTCCTTTGGCGAGGTTCGGGAACATCGTGTCGACCGCGTGGTCGACGGCCCGGTCGCGCGCGGCCAGCACGGGAAGCAGATCCTTCCCGCCGGCGCCCGCGGCCGCCCGTCCCGCCGCGTCCCGCAGCCGCTCCCCGATACGGGCGGCGTAGGCGTTCAGGAAGGCGTGGCGGAACGAACGCGTCCGTGACCGTCCCCGAGCATCGCGCCTGGGACCCGCATGGACCATGGCACCCGTCGCCTGGACGAGCAGGGACGTGAACAGCATCTCCACCGCCGCCAGATCGGCCGGGAACCCGAGCACCGTGGAGAATCCCAGTTCCCTGTGCCACACCGCCCGGCAGTGGTTGGCCTCGGCCACCACCGTCAGCAGTACCGCCTTGGGCGCGTCGTAGGGATTGTCCACCGGGATGCGCCGTCCGGCCGGACCGCCTGTGTCGCCCGTCTCCGCGGCCAGCAGCGCATGGTCGATGCTGTGCCGCGCCATCAGCTCCTGGGCGCGCGCACTGAGCGCCTCAGCCTCCTCGGGGAACTCGGTGGACTCGGCCTTGGCCAAAAGCGCCCTGACTCTGCTGAGCGTTCGCTGGTCGACCTCGCGGGGCGTAGTTGCAGAGCGTCCCGGCGTATCGGCGGTGCTGGACGTGCCCGGGGGAGGACCCATGCTGGGCAGCCTTGGCAGGTACTCCAGGAGATGGACGAGTTCGACCGCACAGGCGACGTAGAGCGCGTGTTCGACGCCTTCGCGCATGCGCCACGCGTCCGGATGCTTGTCGTCGTCCTCCCACCACTCCTCCGCTCCGAGGACGGTGAGTTGCTCGCGCCATCGATCGTCCACGGTCGCGGCGGAGTAGGCGCTCATTTCGGCTGCGATCGCGTCCGTTGCTAGACGTGCGTGCCTGGGCGTCAGGCGGCGGGACGTGAACCGGACCACATCGGCCGGTTGCCAGCCTCGGCCCCAGGCCGTGGTGACTCCCTGCCGCATCTGGGTGGTGAGACACCGGGCGGTTGCTAGTCGCCATGCGTCCCCGCTGACTGTGCCCAGGGGTGTGGTGAGGTCGGCTACTCGGCGGTTGAAGGCGGTGGCGTCGCCTTGCGTGAGCGCGCGTACGGCCTGGGCGGTCAGGGCGTTCGCGGCTTCCGTGAGTGAGGTCCCCGTCGAGGCACCGGGCGTCGTCTCTTCAGGGTGTGGATGCCGCCACGTCTTCCGCACGGCCACTCCCGTCTTCTGCGTCGCATGGGCACCATGCATCCTGCCATCCGGCGGTGACAGCGGGGTGGGAGGCGTCCGCATGCGAAAAGCCCCCGGCGTTGCGTCCAGGGGCTGGGAAGGATCGCGGTCCTACTCCTCGGCGTCTCCGCGCATCTCCTCGATCACGACGCTCTGGTAGGCGCGGGATGTGTCCGGGACGTAGCTGAGCCGCGCCAGCGCCTTGCCTTCACGGTTCCTGATCTCGAAGTGGTAGCCCTCCCGGACCTCGCCGATGTGCGCCACGGCCTGGTCGTGCCGGAGCCGGCACATCGTGTCGACCTTCTCCAGCGCCACCTTCAGGCTCCCCGCGTCGCTGATGAGCCGGGCCGGCTCGCTCGTCTCCCAGATCTCGAACATTGGTCGTGTCCTGTCGGCGGGTCGGAAGGAACGGGCGGGGCATTCCACACTTCGCAGACAGCTTGAACCCAATTTGTGGATCTTTCAATCAGTGCAGGTATCGGATTGATCACTATTCGGAGTTGTCCACGCTCACAGCGTCATGTCCGCATGTGGCGGCGCATGGACGCTTCCCCTGGGCGCGCCGGATCGATAAGGTCCCGCGCGCACGGCCGAACGCCACTCCAAATGGCAGGGACGGACGATTGTCAGAGGCGTGCATCAGGCGTCGTCCGCCACGGACACGACAGTCTCCTTTGCGTCCGGTTCGATGAACTGTAGGAGTGACTCACCCTCGGCTGTCAGTTCGTCGAGGGCCGCCTGGGGGAGGGGCTCGAAGGGACGCAACCGCAGCGTGGCGACCTTGCGCTTGTACTCCGTCTCCCAGATGCCGCGCGCGAAGCCGTCCCAGAGGAAGACCGCCCGGACCCGGAGGTTCTTCGTGGTGAGGGACGGCCGGTGCGCGTCGGCGATTATGCGTCTGCGGTCGGCGTGCGCTAGGACGAGGCTGTCGAACTCTGGCAGGAATCGCGCCGGGGCTGGAACGTCCTCACCGGGCCGTGGGGCGTCGGGTAGATCGAATAGTTCCCGGCCCTTGTCGTCGGCGAATACGCGGAGCTCTGGACGTAGCCGATCCAATGCCTCGGCGCTCGCGGACAGCCCTGACCACGTTTGCGCGTCAGCGGCCGATGCGGGCCCATAGGCGGCCAGATAGCGGAGCATCAGTTCGTCTATCGCCGACTCTGTCGCGGGGGCGGTGCCCAGCCAGCCATCGGCCAGCGTGAACCGCGCCGTACGGGGGAAGCCCCACCTGTCCTGGGTCGGGACCATGACCAACGGCACGCAGAGCCGGACGGCATAGCCGAGGGCCCGATCGTTGACGTCCGGGAACTCTTCCTGGAGCAGGGCACGCACTTCGTTGAACGTGCGGGGCTCCTCTTCGAGAAGTGAGCGCGCCGCCGGGACGACCTCCTGCAGATCCAAGCCCTTGGCGCGGTCGCCCAGGACGCGGAGTGCGCCGTCCAGCATCGGCTGCATCGCCGTGCGGAACGCCGTGTAGTCGTCGCCCGTCATCAGGTGCAGCGTGGCGCGCATCATCGTGGCGCGGACGAGCGACCGGTCGTGCAGGGCGGCGTGTAGGTCGGACGCCTGGAAGCCGGTCAGTCGCGTCCACAAGCCAAGGAACGGCGGCTTGGGCTCCTGCGCCTGCATCCCGCACAGCGCTCGCACGGCTTCGGTGACCGTGATCGGCTCCCGCGCCAGCAGGAGTTGCCGGGCGAGCGTGGCGCGGTTGAGGGCCCGGACGCTCAGGGTGTCTGTCACACGTCCAGGATGCCCGTCCGCCGCTGATCCCTGACCCCGCTGATCCCTGACCCCGGCGCCATTAGAGATATATCGTGTCTTGGCATCAACGAGACATATCGCGAGGAGGAGTCGTGGTGGCAGGAGCGAGCGCCAGTGGCGTCCGTGGGCGGATTCTCGACCTGATGTTCGTGCGCGGCCGCATCGAGGAGATCAGGCCCGCGCCCGGGCGGATGCGCTGGATCCGCGTCGGCGGCGTCCCCGGCCTGGCCTGGACACCCGGTCAGCAGGTCCGCCTGCATGTGGCCGACATCACGGCCGCCCGGACGTGGGTGAGCGGAGCCGTCCGCCATGCGCTGCGCACCTACTCGGTGTGGGACTACGACGCGGACGCCGACGTCATGGAGCTGTGCGTCATGGACCACGGCGCGGACGCGCCGGGCGTGCGCTGGCTGCGGGACGCCCGGCCAGGGCGCGAGGTCGTCTTCGGCAAGCCGGAGGGGACGTTCGGGCTGCGTCCGGCCGCCTACCACCTGTTCGCGGGCGAGGAGACGGCCTCGGTGGCGTTCGGCGCCATGCTCCGGGCGGCGGCACCCGGCGAGCCGGTGCACGGTGTGATCGAGACCGCCCGGCCGGAGGACCGGCTGCCGCTGCCGCGGGGCGACGAGCTGACGTGGCGCCATCGCGGCGACGCGTCCGCCGCGGGCTCGCAGACGCTCGTGGACGCCGTGCGGGGCCTGGAGTTGCCGGAGGAGCCGGGGATCGCCTACGTGGCCGGAGAGGCGCGCACCGTGCATGCCGTCCGCGCCCACCTGGTGGGCGAACGGGGCTGGCCGCGCAGATCCGTGCTGGTCAAAGCGTTCTGGACGCCGGGCAAGCGCGGGATGGAGTGATCGGGAACGAGCGAGGGACGCCCGGGTTACGGGGGGAACTTTTCCAAAATGCACGTGCATCAGCTCTTGCACCTGCACGCCATCCCTAGCAGGATGAGCGCGGACCTCCCGCACGTGAACTCCCCGGAGATCGCGATGAACGCACACTTGAGCGACAGTGACCGACAGGCGCTGCGACTTGCCCAGGATCTCCGCGAGGAGATGCGGGCGGCGCTGCCGCAGGTGCCGACCGCACCATCGGTCTCCCCGTTCGTCGACCAGTCCGGGACGCCCAGCGTCCTGCTCCGGTTGGACGCCGACGCCGCACGCGCGCTGATGGCCCTGCTGGCCGAGCGCCGTCGGGAGCCGGGCGCCGCGCCGTCCGGGGAGCCGCCGTGGGCCGACGGCACCCATGTGCCGCCGTCCGCCTCGCCGCCCCCGACCCAGGGCGTCCCGGCGGCGCAGGGGCCCGTGGTGGCCGCGGTGTCCCCGTTCGGGG
The DNA here is from genome assembly GCF_004348735.1 of Actinomadura sp. KC06. Taxonomy (GTDB): domain Bacteria; phylum Actinomycetota; class Actinomycetes; order Streptosporangiales; family Streptosporangiaceae; genus Spirillospora. Next base: position 3,600 of record NZ_SMKT01000229.1, on the reverse strand, counting down.
AACCCGCCTACGCGGAGTCACCGTTCGTCCCGCCGCAGACGGACACGTCCATGTTCATCAACGGGACGGGCCCGACGCCGCTCGTGCCCGCGCCGGTCTACCCGACGCGCTGACCCCGCGCCCTGACCCGGTGCGCTGATCCGCGCGCCGCCCTCGCTGGCGCAGCGTCTCACCCGGGCGCCGCCCGTCTCCGCTCCGTCTGCACCTGTCTGCGCGCCGTTCCAGCCGCCCCCGCGCCGTCCTGGTAGCGGGGGTTTTCGGCGTCTGGACGGCCACGACCCCGGCTTCTGCCGCCCCGCCCATCATCGGCTACCAGAGCTCCCATCCGGCACGGCCCCGGGCCCTGCGCGTTCATGATCCAGCGGTCCCCGCCACCCCGCCCTTGGCGGCCTTGACCCGCCCCGCGGCCGTCTCGGCCACGGGATGTTAAAGATCCTTTTCTGTGCGCACCGCCCATGCCGACTGGACGGGAAGCCCCACGGGAAAGGCGCTCCAGCTTACTTCACCAGAAAAAGATCTACCTTCTCAAAGGTAAAGAAATCGCCCGTTTGGCGAAAGCACGGTAATGCCGTATATAGTCAACCCCAGGTCAGGGTCAATGAACCGTTGACCTGGCCAATCGCATAGCCGTCGCTTCCCGCCCGCCAGGCGGGATCCACCGCGCCGAACAGCGGCCGAACCATGCACCGGCCGCGCACCGTGTGGAGCCCTTGAGCCCCCGGTCGGCGTTTCTCCCGCTTCATCCAAGCCTGTGATACGCGCACGTCCAAGGACGGATGTGCGCCCTTGATCGCGGGCGCGGTCCGCCATGCCTGTGGATCGTTCCAAAGCGGGTCTTCTTCGCGGCGGCATCTCCCGAGTCCTGAGTCTCGGAGCCGTTTTCCCATGCCCGGATCCCCGGCCTAGGCCGCCCGGCGCGGAACGGCAGCCCTGTACCCCGAACGAAGGAAATCCATGCAGCAGCGAGCGATCAATGTCATCCTGACCGGCGTCACCGGCACCGCCCTCGCGGGCATGCTCGTGGCAGGCGTAGCCGCCGCAAGCGATGACTCCGCTCCCAGCGAGCAGCAGTACCTGTCGCAGGAGGCCGGGAACACCGGCACCCACAAGGACGCCCAGAAGAACTCGGACAAGAGCTCCGACAAGGGCGACTCCGCCGCCGACAGCAAGCGCAAGAAGAAGGACTCCCGGGTCCTGCTCAGCGGCACGACGACCGCGTCCTACTTCTGGGACGACGGCTCAGGCGTGAACGGCGACACCGGCGCCCCCGCCGGCGGGAAGCCGATGCAGAAGGGCCTGTTCGCCAGCCCGAGCTGGCCCATGCACACCAAGGTCAAGGTCAGCTACAACGGCCGCAGCGTCACCGGCTTCGTCGGCGACCGCGGGCCGGGCAGGCCGTCGCACAAGGGCATCATGCTCGACCTCGACACCTACACCTTCCGGTACCTGCTGGACGGTGAGAAGCCGAAGAACAAGTACAACGCCGGTGGCGGCGAAGGACACCTGAAGGGCATCAAGTGGGAAGTCCTCAAGTGGGGCTCCGGCGCCGGCAAGAAGGGCAAGCCGCGGCCTTTCGGCTCATGACGTGAGGCCGCGCGCGGGCCGTGAGCGAAATTGCTCACAAAGCGCGCGCGGTCTCGTCCAGACCCGGCACAGGGCTGCCGGTGCATGGAAAATCGGGGATTCCCCGGTATCGAAAGATCACCGGGGGATCCCCGTTTTCAGGTCACCGGCGCTCTCCCGGGCGAGCTCCCTCGACAGCGCGAGCGCGGCGGTCCGGACGGCCGGGGCCAGCCGGTCCAGATCGAGCCGGCACACGTTCCCGGTGATGGAGATCGCCGCGATCACTCGGCGGCGGTGGTCGAGGACCGGCGCCGCCACCGCGGACACCCCGGCCTCCGACTCCTCCCGGTTGACCGCGTACCCGCGGTCGGCCGTGCGGGCCAGCTCCCGCTGCAGCAGCCCCGGCATGATGATCGTGTGCGGCGTGTAGCGGACGAGGCCCGCGTCCAGGACGCTCTGCAGCCGCTCAGGCGGCCCGAGGGCGAGGAACAGCTTCCCGGTCGCCGTGCAGTACGCGGGCAGCCGTCCGCCCACCCGCGACACGATGGGCATGGAGCGGCGCCCGCTGACCTTCTCCAGGAACAGCGTGTCCGTCCCGTCCAGGACGGCGAGATGGATGTTCTCGTGCGTCGCCTCGTACAGGTCCTCCAGGTAGGGGAGGGCGGCCTCGCGCAGCCCGCGCGGCCGCGGCGCCCGCTGGCCCAGCACGAACAGCCGCATGCTCAGCCGGTAGCCGGACTCCGTCCGCTCGACGCCGCCCCACCGCACCAGCTCGCTCAGCAGCCGGTGCGCGGTCGGTTTCGGCAGCCCGGTCCGGGCCGACAGCTCGGTCAGGTTGAGCTCGGTGTCGGCGGAACCGAACGCGTCCAGCAGGCTGAGGCCGCGCGCCAGCACCGACCTCGGCGGCGCCTCGCCCGTGCTCTGGAGGTCCATACCCCGATGGTCACCGCGATCGTGCCTGTCGGCAAGCGCGGGAAAGCGGGCGGGGAAGCGGGCGGAGGGCCTGGTCAGCGGCATCAGGCGTCGTCCCGGTGCCCGGTGATCGGGGCTTCGATGAGCAGCGGGGCGTCGAGCGCCTTGACGCCGGCGACGGCGTCGCGCAGCTCGGCCGCCGAGCCGGCCCGGACCGCGTCGATGCCGAACAGGCGGGCGGCGCTCTGCCAGTCGAGCGCGGGCGGTGCGAGGTCCATGCCGACGTATTCTCCGTGTTTCGCCGACGCTCCGCCACTTTGATCGAGCGTGTTCTTCAGCGTCCGGTATTCGCCGTTGTTCATCACGACGAACGCCACGGGCACCTCGTAGCGCGCCGCGCTCCACAGCCCCTGGAGGCCGAACATCGCGCAGCCGTCCCCGAGCACCGAGACGACCGGGCGCTCCGGGTTCCCCATCCGGGTGCCGATCGCCGCGCCGATGCCCCAGCCGAGCCCGCCGCCGACCGTGTGCACGTAGGAGCCGGGCAGGTCCTGGCGGAGCACCTCGCGCAGCTTCAGCCCGACGGTGATCGCCTCCTCGACGACCACCGTCCCGTGGGGAAGCCCGGCCGCGACGGCGTGGGCGGCGGCGCGCGGGTCCATCGGGGACGCCCCGTACGCGGCACGCGCGGCCTCCTCAGCCTTGCCGCGCTCCTCCGCGTGCAGGGCGCCGAGCCGCTCGATCCGCTCCCGCGCGTCCGGGACGAGCCCGTCCAGGTGCCCGGCGAGGGCCCACAGCGTCTCGGGCAGGTCGCCCGTCAGGCCGTGCCGGACGGCGAAGTTCCGGCCGATCTCCGCCGGATCCTCGTCCACCTGGACGATCGCCAGCGCGTCCGGGACGGCCGGGCCCGGCGTGTAGTGGTGCGGCATGAACGCGTGGCATCCGGCGATGAACGCCACGTCGTAGGCGGAGAGCTTCTCCCTGATGACGGCGTTGTGCGGCGGCAGCATCCCCGCGTACAGGGGATGGCCGGTGGGGAAGTCGATCCCGTCGTTCATCGGCTGGTGGTAGACGGCCGCGCCGAGCCGCTCGGCCACCGCGACCAGGTCGGCGACGGCGCCCGCC
>NZ_SMKT01000228.1 GCF_004348735.1 Actinomadura sp. KC06 | reverse complement strand
GGGAAGGGGGCGGTGGGCTGCTGCTCGGTGGGCGGTTCTTCCTGGGGCTTGGTTTGCCGGTCGCGTCGAGGGATGGCGGGGCGGTCAGGCCGAGAAGACGTGGCGGAGCCGCCACCGGTCGGCGTCACGGCCGAGCTCCGCGACGGCCACTCCCTCGGCGCCCGTGACGCGGACCCGATAGACCCGGCCCTCCTGGGCCGTGCCGTAGGTCTTCAGGACCTCGTCCACGGCGTACCGGGTCCCCCGCCATTCGTACGCGGTGAGCCGTCCCGCCAGGTCGTGCTCGGCGCGGATCGGTTCGTTCAGCAACTGCCCCATGGGGCGAGCGTAGCACGCATTCGAACTGGTGTTCGCAGGTCGGGGCGGTGTTCTCGGCCTTCGGGACACGGGTTTCGGGCTCTTGTACGCGTGCGCGTCCCCGCTCCGCCGGGCGTGGCGCAGCGCTTGACTTCATGCGGACATCAAGCCGGGGCGTGCGGATCATGTACAGGTAAACGAAGGACGTCGCCTCCCTCATCCCGCGGTCAACGAGACGTTCACGCGATTCGGCCCGTACCCCGGGGAAAGACCAGTCGAGGAGCGAGGGGGAGCCATGATCAACGGGGCACACGTCATCATCTATAGCCGCGACGCCGAGGCGGACCGCGCGTTCATCCGGGACGTCCTGGGATTTTCGGACGTCGACGCGGGCCACGGCTGGCTGATCTTCAAGCTGCCGCCGGCCGAGCTCGCAGCGCATCCCACCGAGGGCGAGCCGCGGCACGAGTTCTACCTCATGTGCGACGACATCCAGACCACGCTCGAAGGACTGGGCGCCCGCGGCGTCCAGGTCGACGTGCCCGTCACCGAGCAGAGCTGGGGGCTGCTCGCCGCGATCAGGTTGCCGAGCGGCGGGGAGTTGCCGATCTACGAGCCACGCCATCCGCAGGCGAAGGACCTCTAGGCACTGTTATCCACAGGTGGGGACAGCATCTGCACACACCTCCCTTGTCGTGCTGACAGGCGTTCCAGGAGATCGCGTCCACAGGCAGATCCCCAGAACAGCCGGGCTTTCCACGGTCTGGGCGGCCCGTCGCGCGCCGCTCCTTAATCATCCACGCAGGTGTGGCGTCATGCACAGAATCCACAACCTGTGGATAACTGGCGTGCACATCCTGGGTACGACCGTGAGGTGGCGCGTCCACCATTCTTCCCCAGCTCGTCCCCAACGCGCAGGACCACTTATCCACGTCGTGGATAACACGCTGACCAGCGGATAAGCCATGCCAGACGCGTCGTCCCCCACACCACGTTCACATGCTGTGGACGGACATCCTCCCCAACCCCGCGTGTCCGGTGGATAGCGTTGCCCACCGGCAATCCCCAACCACGTCCCCAACCCCGCCCGACGGCCGTGCACTGAGGACAACCAGCGCCGGCTCGAGGTCGCCGAATCGCGCCCCAGGTCTGGCGACCTGGGAGTTAGCCCAGCGACAACCACGCCGCACAACCGGGCCAACGATCGATCGACCGACCGCTGATGGAGCAGCTCCCGGACAAGGTCCTGACACCCCTCGGCCGAAACGAACCTGTCGGAGCTGGTGCTATGGCGACCTTCAACCCCATCTGTTCGGCGACTCTGGCCTTAAGGACGGCGACGCTGGCGACGCCGAGTCGCTCACCGCGTACGTCACGCCAGGACTGCGATGCTTCCGGGCTACGGCTCTCGCCACTGCAGGGCACCTCGAATCCCTTCCCATCGCCTGACGTGCGGCGGTCGTGCAGAGGAACCGGTGTGGAGCGCTAAGACCTCACCCAGGCGGATGGATCGGATGACGGCAACTCGCCATCAGACGACGTCCGACCCATGGCCGCAGAGGCTGGGCTCCTCGATGCGAGCGGCAACTCTCGAGTCGGCCAGGCGCTGTGTGCCCTTCGCCAGCCTGGACGGGCCTGGGAGAGGGACGGCGCGGGCCTCCGCCGTGAGGACGCGCGGCCGATCTTTGGGAGGGACGAACGCATCAGTCCGCGTGCTGAGGGCTTGAACACGTCCAGACGGCGCGCTAGGCCCTCCGGCTCACGGGGAAGTGGCCGATGATCTTGGCTGCCTTTGAGGATTCCCCAGGAAGTCGCCCAGAGAGATCGGCCACGTGGAGGGCCTTGGCCACGACTATCGGCTCGGACATGGTGCGGGCGCGTCGTCGGGCCGTGCTCAGACCGCCAAGGAGGATGATGGAAGTGCGATCAACCAGGCGAGAGGCGATCACTGCGGGCCGTTGATCACCAGGCGGACATTAATCTTGACCTAAGGCGCGCCGCAGTTATCCACAGTTGTGGATGATGAAGTCCGGGCACTCCTTCTGGGACGCGGAGTTCGGCCTGGTCCTGAGAGAATTTCGCCTCTGACTACCCTCGTCTTCTGGCGTCCCGTCGGCCGCCTCACGAGGCAGACCGTCTTCCGGGCCAGCCGACCTTCTACGCCGCTTTCGCCGATCGCTAACCCTGTTCGTTAGGTTGGCAGCCGCACCCGCATGATCTTCGAGCTGCGGGTGCCGATCCGAGGGACTGGACGAGTTCGGCACTCAGGTCATCGGCTGCATGGGCTGGTCCATGAATTCCATGCCGAGTCACCTGACGTGCGCAGGACGGTGGACCAAGTTATCCACAACCTGTGGGGAAGTAATGCGCCTGCCCTCGCGACCTGGGCAGATACTCCGAGCCTCGACCGTCCACGTCACACCCAATCAGGGTCCGCTGTACTGATCACGGACGGCACAACGGTCCGAGCCACGTGGCCTAGATGATGCCAGCCGCCGAGCGGCACTCCACGCAGGTGGACGACTGCAGCGTTCCCTATTCGGTGTGTTCTGCGTCGGTTAAGGAACGGGGTCGTTCCTTCCAGGGTCGTGATCTCATGCGCCCTGCCGACCTACCGCTGAGAGCTATTCATGTTCAGTCGTGCGCGCTGGTGTTGCCGTTGCTGCGGTTATCCACAGGCTCGACAGTTGCCTGACCCGGTTACTCGCCGGTGAGCCCGTCGATCGACTCTCTGATCAGGTCGGCGTGGCCGTTGTGCCGCGCGTACTCCTCGATCAGATGGAGCAAGATCCATCGCAGGCTTGGCGTTCTGCCATCAGGCCAACTACGCCGGGCCGGTCTTTCGAGCCCTCCGTCGTCTAAAGCTTCGGCGACCAGCGACCGGGAACGGGAAACGCTCTCCTGCCAGAGTGCGCGGAGTTGCTCGGGGGTGTCCTCGGCGGCCGAGTGCCAAATCCAATCTGGGTCAGCGTCCCAGTCGCCCGTTCTCCACAACGCTTCGAGATCCCGGCCATGCAACCACCAGGAACACCACCAATCTTCGATGAAGGCCAAGTGTTTGAGCATCCCGCCCAACGTCAGCGACGAAGTGGCGATCGTCGCCCGAAGACCGGTGGCATCCAGATCTGAACACTTCCAGGCCAGAGTTGCCCGCTGGTAGTCCAGGAAGCCCAGCAGAGTACTGGCCTCATCCGCTGCGAGGGGAGGTTCCGGCCGGCCCTGCTCGTCCACATCCGCCATGGCCGAGCAGCCTAGCGGGACGGCCAACCAATCGATGCCGGGCAGGCTCGTCGAGGTGGCCGTAGGCCATCACGCCATGACGCGGTCGCTGACCAAGACGGGGCGGGCCTGGTACCCGCGATCGGAGAAGTTCGAGCGGCGAGACCTACCTCGCAGTCGGCCGGTCCCAGGCGGGCGGGTGGTGGACGTGGCGCGGACGTTCGGGTGACTGGCGCTGCGCTCCATGCTCCGGGCTGGGCACGGGCTATATCAGCGGCATGCGCGTGCTGGCCTTGGGGGTAGTTCCCCGGCGTCCCCGTCCCGGACGAGCCGTTCCCGCAGTCGAACGAGCGCGCCACCTGGCACCGCAAACCCCGCGCCGCCTGGCCCGCCTCATCCTCCGCGCCGGGCGGGGCTGGTCGGCGACACGGAAGCCGGGCTGCCGTCATGGGCGTACGAAAGCCCCCGTCGACATCCGGCGGGGGCTTTGAGGTGGTGGGCCTAGGAGGACTTGAACCTCCGGCCTCATCCTTATCAGGGATGCGCTCTAACCGACTGAGCTATAGGCCCGGGTTGTGCCGCTGATTCTGGCGGCGCAACGTGAGGTTACCCCATCCGGCGGGGCAACCGGAAATCGATTACTCGGCCTCCTTGAGGGTCACTTCGACCCCGCCGACGAGGTCTGCGGCGAGGTTGTAGATGACGGAGCCGACCGTGGACAGAGCGGTGATGAGCAGGACGTTCAGGGCGCCCACAAGGACCGTGTAGCCGAAGACGCGGAAGAAGGAGAACCAGTTGCCGGCGTCGACGCTGCCGGTCGCCTCGCCCTGCTCCTTGGTGAGGCTGTTGATCGTGTCGCTGATGGCGTCGAACACACCCAGGCCGGACAGGATCGCGTAAAGGACGATCACGGCGACGAGGAGGACGACGAAGCAGACCAGCGACATGACGAAGCTGAACTTCATCACCGACCACGGTTCGAGCCGGGCCAGCTGGAGCTGAGCCTTGCGCGCCGGCTTGCCACCGGCGGCGGGCTTGGACGGACGCTTCGCAGGCGCAGGCGACGTGGACGGACGGTCCTTGAGGACGGTCCCCGCGAAGCTCGGACGCTTCGAGCCACCAGAGCCGGAAGGGCTGGACGCGGGCGTGCCGGATGGCCCCGGCCCTGAGCCCGGCCCCGGCCCCGGGCTCGCGGTGGACGAGTTGCCCGATGGCGGCGCGTTGAACGACGGGTTCGGCTTCTCCGTACGTCCTGCGGAGACTGAACCGGACGGCTCGGCAGGTTGAGCCCAGCCCGCCGAGCCTGAGCCCGAGGCCGAGCCCGCCGCCGGTCCAGCGGGACGACCGGAGGCCGAGCCCGGTGCCGGTCCAGCGGGACGGCCAGAGGCAGAACTCGGTGCGGGGCTGGTTGGACGGCCAGCAGCCGCGCCCGAGGACGACGGACCTGGCTGCGGAGAAGCGGACGGGCCAGAGGCCGAACTCGCAGACCGGGCCGACGACGCCGATCCCGACGAACGACCAGAAGCCGACGCGGGCGCCGGGCTGCTGGGCCGCGGGACGGGGTCACTCGCAGTCGGAGATTCGGCGGGCTTGTCGTCCTTGGGCGGTTCGGTGGTGTCCTGGACGGGGGCGATCTCCGGCGAGTCGGACTTGTCCGCAGATTCGTCCACCTGGGCCAGGTCGGTCCTGGTCTCGTCCGCGCGAGACTCGATCTCGACGGTCGTCTCGTCCCGGCCAGGCATGGCGGCCGCGGCGGACACCACCTTGCTCGGCGCGCCAGACTTGCCCGACTTGGCTCCGGACCTACCCGGTGCTCTTGATGCGTCCGGCTTGCCTGGTGCGTCCTGCTTACCCGACCCACCTGGGTTGTCTGACGCCTCGGGCTTGGCCGACTGGTTCGACTGCGCCGATGCTTCCGACCCGTCCGTCCCATCCGGCTTCGTTGACACGTCAGGCTTCGCGGCCCGGCTTGGCTTGCGCGGCCGGCCCGGCTTGGCTTCGGACTCGCCGGCGGGGTTCGCGCCGGGCTCGGCCCCGGGGTTCTCGCCGGAGCCGCCCGGCGCAGCCGCGCCGGGCCCGTCCTTGCTCTTGCCGGGCTCAGTGCTCACGTGTCCTCCTGGCCTAGCGGTTCGGTGACGGAGGTGGCGCACGCACAGGACGTGATGAAGTCCCGTACGTCATTCACCGTCGTCGCCTCCCTCGGCGTCGTCCGAGTCCTCCATGGACTCTACGTTCCTCGCGATGGCCACCACGCTGTCCCCGTCCGCGAGGTTCATCAGGCGGACGCCCATGGTCTGCCTGCCGGACTGCTTGATCTCCGCGGCCGTGGTCCGGATGACTCCGCCGTTGGACGTCATCGCGAACACACCGTCTTCCGGGCCCACCATGAGGGCCCCTACCAACATCCCGCGGGATTGCACGATCTTAGCGGTGAGGACGCCCTTACCCCCACGCCCTTGCAGCGGGTACTGGTCGACGGGCGTGCGCTTGGCGTATCCGCCCTCGGTCGCGACGAGGACGTCCTGGGACGTGTCCTTCACGACCAGCATGTTAAGGACTTCCTGGTCCTCGTCGAAACGCATGCCGATGACGCCGGACGTGGCGCGTCCCATCGGGCGCAGCGAGTCATCGTCGGCGCGGAAGCGGATCGCCTGGGCGCCGGTGGACACCATCAGCAGGTCGTCGTCCGCCGAGACGAGCCGCGCGGCGATGACCTCGTCGTCGTCGACCAGGTTGATCGCGATGATGCCGCCGGTGCGGGGCGAGTCGAAGTCGCTCAGGGCGGTCTTCTTGACGCGGCCCTTCTTCGTCCCGAGGACGAGGTAGGGCGCGACCTCGTAGTCGCGCAGGTCCATGACCTGGGCGATGTGCTCGTCCGGCTGGAACGCCAGCAGGTTCGCGACATGCTGACCACGCGAGTCGCGTCCGGCATCAGGCAGTTCGTACGCCTTCGCCCGGTACACCCGGCCCTTGTTGGTGAAGAACAGGATCCAGTGGTGCGTCGTAGTGACGAAGAACTGGTCGACGATGTCGTCCTGCTTGAGCTGCGCGCCGCGGACACCCTTGCCACCGCGCCGCTGCGCCCGGTACAGGTCGGTGCGGGTGCGCTTGGCGTAGCCGCCGCGGGTGATCGTGACGACGACGTCCTCTTCGGCGATGAGGTCCTCGTACGAAACGTCCCCGTCGAACGGGATGATCTGCGTGCGCCGCTCGTCGCCGAACTTCTCGACGATCGGGGCCAGCTCGTCGCCGACGATCTGACGCTGCCGCTCCGGCGAGGCCAGGATGTCGTTGTAGTCGGCGATCTCCGCCATGAGCTTGTCGTACTCGTCGGTGATCTGCTGGCGCTCCAGGGCGGCGAGCTTGCGCAGCTGCATGTCCAGGATGGCCTGCGCCTGGATCTCGTCGATCTCTAGCAGCCGCATGAGGCCCTGCTGCGCCTCCGACGCCGACGGCGACCGGCGGATCAGCGCGATGACCTCGTCGATCCGGTCGAGGGCCTTCAGCAGGGCGCGCAGGATGTGGGCGCGCTCCTCGGCCTTGCGGAGCAGGAACCGGGTGCGGCGGACGATGACGTCCACCTGGTGCGAGACCCAGTGCCGCACGAACTGGTCGATGCGCAGAGTGCGCGGCACGCCGTCGACCAGCGCGAGCATGTTCGCACCGAACGTCTCCTGCAGCTGGGTGTGCTTGTACAGGTTGTTCAGGACGACCTTGGCGACGGCGTCCCGCTTGAGGACGATCACGAGGCGCTGACCCGTCCGGCCGGACGTCTCGTCGCGGACGTCGGCGATGCCGTCGAGCTTGCCCTCCTTCACCCCGTCCGCAATCTTGAGGGCGAGGTTGTCCGGGTTGACCTGGTACGGCAGCTCGGTGACGACGAGGCAGGTGCGGCCCTGGATCTCCTCGACCTCGACGACGGCCCGCATGATGATCGAGCCGCGGCCGGTGCGGTACGCGTCCTCGATGGCCTTGCGGCCGACGATCAACCCGGCGGTCGGGAAGTCGGGGCCCTTGACCCGCTCGATCAGCGCCTCGAGGAGCTCCTCGTCGGACGCGCCGAAGTTGTCCAGGTACCACCTGACGCCGTCCGCGACCTCCCGCAGGTTGTGCGGCGGGATGTTCGTCGCCATCCCCACCGCGATGCCGGCGGACCCGTTGACCAGCAGGTTCGGGTACCGGGACGGCAGGACGTCCGGCTCCTGCGACCGGCCGTCGTAGTTGGGGGAGAAGTCGACGGTCTCCTTGTCGATGTCGCGCAGCAGCTCCATCGCCAGGGGCGCCATGCGGCATTCGGTGTACCGCATGGCCGCGGCCGGGTCGTTGCCGCGCGAGCCGAAGTTGCCGTTCCCGTCGACCAGCGGGTACCGCATCGACCACGGCTGCGCGAGCCTGACCAGCGCGTCGTAAATGGCGGAGTCGCCGTGCGGGTGGTAGTTCCCCATGACGTCGCCGACGACGCGCGCGCACTTGAAGTAGCCGCGGTCGGGCCGGTAGCCGCCGTCGTACATGGCGTACAGGACGCGGCGGTGCACGGGTTTGAGGCCGTCGCGGACCTCAGGCAGCGCACGCGCGACGATGACCGACATCGCGTAGTCGAGGTAGCTCTTCTGCATCTCGACCTGGATGTCGACCGGTTCGATCCGCTCGCCCGGGTACCCGCTCTCGGTGGTCACGTCCGTCACTCTCAGGACCTCTTCTGCTCGTTGGGATGCACGTACGGTCGCCTGCCGAAATCAGGCCGCGGAAACCTCACCCGTCCACTCGAAACCCGCCCCAAGAAACCTGCACCATCGTCCACAAGCCCGTCGGACGGCTGCTGAACCGCCGACCGTTGGAGCGCCGATCGCTGGACGGTCGGCCGCTGAACCGCTGCCCGCTGAACCGCTGGCCGCCGGACCGCTGGCCGCCGGACGATCGGCCGCTGAACGATCAGCCGCTGAACCGCCGCCCGCTGAGCCATTGGCCGCCGCCGGACCGCCGATCGCTGGACGGTCGGCCGCCGAGCGGTCGAGCGATTGGCCGGTGAGCAGTAGATCGCTGAGGCGTCGATCGCTGAGCCGTTGGCCGCCGAGCGGTCGGATGGTTGGCCACTGAGGCGTCGGCCGCTGGCCGCTGGGCGGTCGGCGGCTGGTGGGAGCTGGGCCGTCAAGCCTTCGGGAGCTGGGCATCGGCCGTACTCAGATGTCAAGGAAGCGCACGTCCTTGGCGTTGCGCTGGATGAACTCGCGGCGAGGCTCGACCTCCTCGCCCATGAGCACGCTGAACAGCTCGTCCGCCTGGGCGGCGTCGTCGAGCTGCACCTGCAGCAGCACTCGGTTGTCAGGGTCCATCGTCGTGTCCCACAGCTCGTTGGCGTTCATCTCGCCGAGGCCCTTGAAGCGCTGCACCAGGTCGCGCGGACGGGGGTCGCGCTTGCCGGCGGCGACCCCGGCCTCGATGATCGCGTCCCGCTCGGAGTCGGAGTAGGCGTAGTCGGCCTCCGAGCCCCGCGCATCCCACTTGATCTTGTAGAGCGGGGGCTGGGACAGGTAGACGTGCCCGGCCTCGATCAACGGCTTCATGAACCGGAACAGCAGCGTCAGCAGCAGCGTGTTGATGTGGTGGCCGTCGACGTCCGCGTCCGACATCAGGATGATCTTGTGGTAGCGGAGCTTGGTGATGTCGAACTCGTCGTGCACACCGGTGCCGAGCGCCGTGATGATCGCCTGCACCTCGTTGTTCTTCAGGATCTTGTCGATCCTGGCCTTCTCCACATTGAGGATCTTGCCGCGGATCGGCAGGATCGCCTGGAAGTGTGGGTTGCGGCCGCCCTTGGCGGAGCCGCCCGCCGAGTCGCCCTCGACGATGTACAGCTCGGACTTGCCGGGGTCGGTGGACTGGCAGTCCGACAGCTTGCCGGGCAGCGACGTCGACTCCAGCAGGCTCTTGCGGCGGGTCAGGTCGCGCGCCTGCCGCGCCGCCACCCGCGCCCGCGCCGCCTGCGACGCCTTGTTGATGATCTCCTTGGCCTCGCCAGGGTTCTCCTCGAACCAGTCGCGCAGGTAGACGTTGCAGGCGCGCTGCACGAACGACTTGGCCTCGGTGTTGCCGAGCTTGGTCTTGGTCTGGCCTTCGAACTGCGGGTCGGCCAGCTTGATCGAGATGATCGCGGTGAGGCCCTCGCGGACGTCCTCGCCGGTGAGGTTGTCGTCCTTGTCGCGGAGCAGGCCCTTGTCGCGGGCGTACCGGTTGACGATCGTCGTCAGCGCCGCGCGGAAGCCCTCCTCATGGGTGCCGCCCTCCGCCGTGTTGATCGTGTTCGCGAACGTGTGGACGGACTCGGCGTAGGACGAGTTCCACTGCATGGCGATCTCGATCGACATGCCCGTGGTCTCGTCGCTGAAGTACACCACCGACTCGTGGACGGCGTCCTTGCGCGCGTTGATGTAGCGGACGAAGTCCTCGATGCCGCCGTCATAGTGGTACCGGACGATGTTCGGCTCGCCGTTCACGTGATCGGGACGCTCGTCCCGCAGCGTGATGGCGAGGCCGCGGTTCAGGAACGCCATCTCCTGCATGCGGCGGGAGAGGGTCTCGAAGTTCCACTCGGTCGTCTCGAAGATCTCAGTGTCCGGCCAGAACCTGATGAGGGTGCCGGTCTCCTCGGTCGCCTCACCCTTGCTGAGCTCGGTCTCCGGCCCCTGCCACGTGTACGACTGGCGCCACACGTGGCCGTCGGTGCGGACCTCGGCCTCCATCCGGGTGGACAACGCGTTCACAACCGCCGAACCCACACCGTGCAGGCCGCCCGAAACGGCATAGGACTTGCCGTCGAACTTGCCGCCCGCGTGCAATGTGGTCAGCACCAGCTCGATGGCCGGCCGCTTCTCCACGGGATGCTCGCCCACGGGGATGCCGCGCCCGTTGTCGAGGACGCTCACCCCTCCGTCGGCCATCAGCGTCACCACGATGTCGTCGGCATAGCCGGCCAGGGCCTCGTCGACCGCGTTGTCCACGATCTCGTAGACGAGATGGTGCAGGCCACGCTCACCGGTCGAGCCGATGTACATGCCCGGGCGTTTGCGAACCGCCTCAAGCCCTTCAAGGACAGTGATCGAACTAGCGTCGTACGCCAAAGGAGATCCTCCTGCCGGGGATGACTGCCGCTCCGCGCCCGAGGGAGGCACGGTGTGCCCCGTAACACACATGACAGGGCGCCCTTGTGCTCTGTTCAACGTTCGGTCAGAGCTTTGGGCACCCCTTGGCGGCGCAGCATCCTGAACCGATTTCATTCTACCGGGTCATGCGACAGAAAGTGGCACTGACGAGCGCTGTGTGCGCGTGTGGCGGCCGAGCGGGCCTGGAGATGCATCCCCCCACAGGACCGGGGGTGTTCTCTGGCCTACGTGGCGCTCGCTGCTGAACCCTGTTTCTTTTTCCCATCTTCTCCTTCCCACCACCCGTCGCTGTTT
>NZ_SMKT01000227.1 GCF_004348735.1 Actinomadura sp. KC06 | reverse complement strand
CGGCGACGTCGAAGTCCTCGGCCATCGTGATCTGCACGTTGTCGACGTAGTGACGGTTCCAGATCGGCTCCAGGAGCATGTTCTCGAACCGGAACATCAGAAGGTCTTCGATCGGCTCTTTGCCGAGGAAGTGGTCGACGCGCCTGAGATGGTCTTCGTCGAAGAACTTCAGCAACTCGGCGTTCAACGCCCGCGCCGACTCCAGGTCGTTGCCGAACGGCTTTTCGACGACCATCCGGGCGTTCCTGTTCAGGTCGACCTTGGCCAGGCCCTCGGCGACCGTCGCGAACAGCGAAGGAGGAACCGCAAAATAGTGAGTCAGGGAGCACGAGATTGACGGCCGTCCGGCCGTCGAGCTGCCGGGACCATCCCCGCGTGCGCGGGGAGCACCGGTGAGCGGGGCGGCGTGCCGGGCCGCTTGGGGGACCATCCCCGTGGTTTCGTCCGCGTCTGGCGGCAACGTTTGTCGATGAGTTTGGGCAACATCCCTGATCGTCGGGTTGCCGTGTTCATGAGTTTCAGCAACACCTCGGGGCTTGCGGTGGGAGTATCTGATCCGTCACTCACCGTGAGGGGGCTTGGATGGCGCGGCAGTCCAAGACCGAGCTGTACGCGGCCATCCGCCGTGATGTACGGGACGGGCTGTCGATCCGGGCGGTGATGCGCAAGCACGGCGTCTCGCACCCGACGGTGCGTCAGGCGCTGGAATCGGCGTGGCCGAAGCCGCGCAAGAAGATGGAGCCGCGGGCGTCGCTGCTGGATCCCTTCAAGCCGGTGATCGACGCGATGCTGCGGGCCGATCTGAACGCGCCGCGCAAGCAGCGACACACCGTCAAGCGGATCTTCGACCGGCTCGTCGACGAGCACGACACGCAGGTGTCCTATGGCATCGTGCGGCGCTATGTCGCCGAGCGGCGGCCGCAGATCCGGGTGGAGGCCGGGCGGGGACCGGTCGAGGCGTTCATCTCCCAGACGCACCGCCCCGGAGACGAGGCCGAGGTCGACTTCGGTGACGTCACGGTCCGGATCCGCGGGCAGCAGGTGACCTGCTACCTGTTCAGCCTGCGGCTGTCGTATTCGGGCAAGGCGGTGCATCGACCTATTGACCGCACTAACGGTCAATTCTGCGCCGATCGTCGGCGGGGTGGCTGGGTGGTGCGGCACGCTTCGGCCTGTTGTTGACGAGGCTGAAGGGGCGATGAAGCCGGGAGCGGCGGCTGGGCAGCGGGACGTCGCGGCCTTGGCCGTAGCACGTGTCGGGGTGGTGTGTGCCGGGGACGACCGCGTGGTGCCCTGGGTCGTGGTCGATGGGAGCGGAGAGCCGATCGAGGCGGTCAGTGACTTTCTGAAGGATCTGCTGGCCAATGGCAACAGCTCGGCGTCGTGCCGTTCCTATGCCTATGACTTGCTGCGATGGTTCCGTTTTCTGGCTGCCATCGATGTTGGGTGGCAGCGCGTGCAACGAGTGGACGTCCGCGACTTCGTGTTGTGGCTGCGGACCGCGCGGAACCCTGCCCGGGACCGGCGCCGTCCGGACGCTCCGGCACCGGGGACGGTGAACCCCCGCACCGGCAAGGCCTACCTACGGGCTGAGTACGCTCCGGCGACGATCAATCATGCGTTGTCGGTGCTGGCCGCGTTCTATGACCACCATTTGGAGACCGGGCAGGGGCCGGTGGTCTCGCCGGTGCCCTCGCGCTCGCGCGGCCGGGCACGACCTCACGCCCACCACAATCCGCTGGAGCCGTTCCGTCCGCACCGCCGCGCCGCGTTGCGGCAAAAGCAGCCCGAGCGGCAGCCTCGAGCAGTGCCCGACGAGGTGCTGGACGATCTGTTCGCGCAGCTGGGCTGCAACCGGGATCGGGCGCTGTTCCACATGTTCCTCACCAGCGGTGCCTGCGCCGCCGAGCGGCTGGGGATGCGCGTGTCGGACGCTCGCCCTGGAGATGGCCGGATCTTCGTGCAGACCAAGGGCTTGAACGGGATCAAGCAGGCCTGTCCGGCCTCACCGGAGGCGTTCGAGTGGCTGGCCCTCTATCTCGGTGAGCTCGCCGCGTTGGGACATCGTCCCGGCCCTGGCGACCCGCTGTGGTGGACGCGGCGAAGGCCACTGCGCCCGTTGTCCTATACGGCCTTGCGGGCACTGCTGGGCCGGATCAACGACACGATCGGTGCCGATGTCACCGTCCACGATCTGCGTCACACCCTTTGTCTGCGGCTGGTGGCCGACCCAAACATCACACTGGTCGATGCCCAGCAGGTGATGCGGCACGCCAACATCACCACCACGGGCCTCTACCTGCGGCCTCGTCCGGATGAGGTGATCGCCAAGGTCCACGAGCACTACACCCGGCCCCGGCCCAAGCCACGGCCCCTGGACGGCTGGGATTACGATCCCGACGACCTGGCCGACGTGTTCGGCCGCCAACCTGATGGCTGCCCGCCATGGCCGCGTCGCGCGTCTGCCCGCCAGCCATCGCGCCCCCGATGTCCTCACCGGACCGCAGCCCTCGGCCACCGCACCAGCGACGCTGTCGCCGGCGCGTGAGCATGCCTCCCGCGCCGAGCTGGAACACCTGAGTATCGGGCTGCTCGGCGAGGCCGACCAGCGTGAACGCTGGCGGCGCCAGGAGGCGATGACCGCCGTGCTGGACTGGCTGGAAGGCTTCCCCAGCGAGTCCTGGCAGCAACGCTGGCTGCTCAGCGGCTCCGATCAGCACGGCCGGTCCTGGGGGCCAGCGGGCCTGACGCAGCGGTGGCGCAACCGGCTCACCACCGGCCTGGGCGTGATGATCGTGCTGCGGGCGGTCCGGCCCGCCTACCCGTGGTTGTTCGGCAGCCGACTGCTGGGCGTCTACTCCGACTACCGGCGCCACAACCAGGCCGAGGCGTTCGCGCACTGACCAACAGCGCGCAACAGCGAGGTCTCACCGAGCACGAGAGCGAAGCGCTCAACGCGTTGACCCGCATCGTCATCGTCACCGGCAAGGACCTGCTCGCCCTGGACCCAGGCGACATCGCCGACTATGCCGCAGCCCGCAAGGCCAGCGGCCGCAAGGTCGCCAGCCTCCCAGTCGCCTATGAGCTGCTGCAGGAGATCGGCGGGTTGCCGGACGCGCCGCCGTCCTGGCGGCAGGTCCAGGCCCGCGGCCAGCTCACCGTCGCCGAGCTGGCCGACCGCTACCCGGTGACCTGCCGCCCTGTCCGCGATGTGCTGGTCCACTACCTGGTCGAACGCTCGGCCATGCTGGACTACGGATCGCTGGACAACCAGGCACAGATGCTCGTGGGCCTGTTCTGGGCCGATCTGGAACGCCACCACCCCGGCATCACCTCGCTGCACCTGCCCGACGAGGTCGCGCACGGCTGGAAGCAGCGGATCCGCACGCTGCCCGACGGCCGTCCCCGCCGCAACTTCCACGCCGTGCTGCTGACGGTCCGTGCGTTCTACCTCGACCTGCTCCAATGGTCCCTGGAAGACCCGGCCAGCTGGGCGCAGTGGGCGGCCCCATGCCTGATCAGCGAGGCAGACGTCCGCGGCTACATCAAACAGACCCGGTGCCGCCGCGCCCGGATGGCCGAACGCACCCGCACACTCGCCCCCGTGCTCCCCAGGCTGATCGATGCCGCCGAGCGACAACTGGCCGATGCGGCCCGGCTGCGGGAAGCCGCCCGAAGTGTCACACCGGGCGGGGAGTTCGTCCTGGATGGCGCCCGCTATCTGCGAATCGGCCCGCGCCGCGGTTTCTCTCCACCAGTCCGGCTGCTTGCGCAACGGCTCGACGGGCCGGGGCGGCGGTTTGATGTCGAGCTCGCCGAGGACAACGCGTTCTGGGCATGGGCTGTGATCGAGGTGCTGCGCCGCACCGGCCTGCGCATCGCGGAACTGCTGGAGCTGACGCATCTGAGCCTGCGGCAATACCAGGCGCCCACCGTGGAGATGATTCCGCTGCTGCAGGTCAGCCCGTCCAAGACCGACGCCGAACGCGTCATCCCTGCCGACCCCGAACTGGTCGCGGTGCTGGCCCGGATCATCCGGCGGATCAAGACCGCCGACGGGCGAGTGCCGCTGCTGGCCCGCTACGACACCTACGAGCGCAACTTCGGCCCGCCGCTGCCGCACCTGTTCCAGCGGCACTACCAGCGCCGCCTGCAGGTGCTGTCGGCCAACAAGGTCCGCGATCTGCTCGATCGGCTCGCCGAGCACGCCAAGATCCTCGACGTCGACGGGACACCACTGCGGTTCACTCCGCACGACTTCCGCAGGGTCTTCTCCAGCGAGGCCGTCAACAGCGGCCTGCCCATCCACATCGCCGCCCGGCTGCTAGGCCACCTCGACCTCAACACCACCCAAGGCTACGTCGCGGTCTATCCCGCCGAGGTGATCCGCCACTACCAGCAGTTCATCGCCGATCGCCGCGGCCAGCGTCCCAGCGAAGAGTATCGCGAACCCACCGACGCCGAGTGGAAGGAATTCCGCGATCACTTCAGCCTGCGCAAAGTCGCTCTCGGCACCTGTCACCGCCCCTACGGCACGCCCTGCCAGCACGAACACGCCTGCATCCGTTGCCCCATGCTCCGCCTGGACCCATCACAGGTCCCGCGCCTGCTGCAGATCGAAGACAACACCAACGAGCGCCTGGCCGAAGCCCGCCAGATGCAGTGGCTCGGCGAGGTCGCCGCACTCGAAGAGAGCCTCCGCCACATCGCCAAGAAGAAGCAGCAGGCCGATCGCCTTCAGCGCAGTGCCTTCGGAGAAGGGCCCGGTGTCGACACGCTCCTCTGACCAGTGGCACCACAGGATGCGAACCCATCGTGCCAGCTTGGCGTTCCTATGTCGGCGATCTCCGCCTTCCTAGGCCAAGTCGTCTTCCACCCTTGTGGACATCCTGACGGCCGGAGGCGAGTAACCAGTGTGACCACACCGACAGGAGGCGCTGATGGTGAACGTGTGGGCCGTGCTGGTCATCCTGGTGCCGCCCACGGCGGCGATAGTTCGCGAGCTCATAAGGCTGCGTAAGGACGCCGCTCGCCGGGAGAGTATCGAGCGCCTCCTGAACAACGCACCGTCAGGTCTTCGAATCACCGACCGCACACCCGACGGCGCAGTCATCGATATTGTCGTTGGCCACCTGCCCGCACTGCAGAGCCAAGCTCCGCACGAACAAGATCGTCGAATGCAATGACAGGGCTGCGAAGCCAGCATGCCGGCTCGGTGGATCCGGATTCCTTCGAGCGCTTCTATATCGAAACTGCCGCGCAGACGTTTACGACCGCACGACGAGTCGCCGGGGATACTGACATCGCCCGTGACGCCACTCAGGACGCCTACATCGTGATGCTGGAGCGATGGAGCGCCCGGAGGCGACAGTCGCTGCGCGACAACCAGCGTTATGTCATCGGCATCACGGTCAAGAAGGTCGCTGACCGGTATCGGCTAAGCAGACGACTCGCGCCATTCGACGACAAGGAAGACCCGCCAGTAGAGGACAGCGGGTACGAACAAGTCCTTGACCAGTTGACCCTGTTCAAAACGGTGCGGTGCTTTCTGGAGAGCCAGCCCATGGAGAGGCGAGCGGTCGGAGTTCTGTATTTTCTCGAGGAATTCAACTATAAAGAGATCGCCGACACCCTTGGCATCGATCCCTCAACCGTCCGTACGCAGGTTCAACGACTCCGGGCGCGACTAAGGCCTCTCCTCGGCCAGAACGCTAAGCTTGATGAAGGGGGTGAGCGGCGATGAACACAGGACGTGACGATGCCGCTCGCGATCTGGTGCAGCATGCATACGCAGCCGATCCCGAACCGTGTGGCTTCGACGTCGACGAAGGTCTCCAGGAAATTCTCGATCAGGCCCGTCAGAGGGAGATGCGGGCCACGAGCAGTGCCCACGGCCATGTAAAGACAGCAAGTGTCGCTGGTGGGAGTCAGACCGTCACGATAGTTGCCCGGGACTTCACCGAGACCCAAGCGCTCGACTTTGCGGAGAAGGGCGCGATCTTCGTAATGGGAAGTCGTGGCGGTATCCGTGTTTCACCGCACGCGAAATTTACGATCGTGTTCGGGCGTGCGGAGAATGACGTTCACGTCGCCCTAGGTGTTGGCGACTCCGGGGTCAGTTGTCATCAGGGTGATCTAGAGTACAAGGATGGTCGCTGGTGGCTGCGCAACACCGGACGTTCGGTAATCCGGCTTCCAAATGCGGAGTTGTTGCTGTGCGGTCAGGCAGTACCCTTGCCGGTGGGATACACGCCGGTCTTCGTGGTGACGTCTCGGGCTGAGCATCTGCTGGAACTAACTGTCACCGGGCATGACACCAGTGCCCCTCAGTCCTCTCCAGACGTGTCGATTCCTCGGCGGAATCCCCAGGTTCCCTGGGTGTTGTCTA
The DNA here is from genome assembly GCF_004348735.1 of Actinomadura sp. KC06. Lineage (GTDB taxonomy): Bacteria > Actinomycetota > Actinomycetes > Streptosporangiales > Streptosporangiaceae > Spirillospora. The sequence goes on along the minus strand of NZ_SMKT01000227.1, from coordinate 4,613 downwards.
GGAGAGAACGCCTCACACTGGTCGTACTCAGCCAGAGGTATCTCCGCCACGAGACTCATCCGCTGCCGCTCACCGCAAGGCAAGCGGCTACCCAGCTCGCAGATCTGGACCCAAACACCGGCTGGACGGCAAAGCGCGTCGCTCGTATCGTCGCAGGAGTCCGCTACCGCTTGGCTGCAAGCGGTGCGCCTGGCCTGATTCAAGCCGAGTTTGATCCGCCTGTTGGGAACTCCTTGATCCACAATCTGATCATGAAGCTGCTAGAGAGCGCCACCCTTGTTCCCCAGGACCTGGCACTCATCAACGAAGAGGAACAAAAGGACGACGACGGGCTCGGATAGTGCGGTGAAAGGTGTTCACCTCCGGTGGACAAGAAGCCTTCTTCGAAGGCCACGTCCATGCGTTCGAGGTGCTGGGCGGGGTGCCGTTCGGCAAGATCCGTTACGACAACCTCAAGGCCGCGGTCGCGCAGATCATCGGGTTTACTCGGCAGCGGGTGGAGACCGAGCGGTGGACGGCGTTCCGCTCGCACTACGGGATCGAGAGCTTCTACTGCCGCCCGGGGATCGAGGGCGCCCATGAGAAGGGCGGGGTGGAGGGGCAGATCGGGTGGTTTCGCCGCAATCACTTCGTCCCGGTGCCCGAGGTCGACTCGCTGGCCGATCTGAACCACCTGGTGGACCGCTGGGACCAGGAGGACGAGGCGCGGCGGATCCGGTCGCGTCCCCGCACGATCGGTGAGCTGTTCGCGGCTGAGCGGCCGCTGCTGCAGCCGTTGCCGACTGAAGCGTTCGAGACCGGCCGGCACTTCTGCCTGCGGGTGAACCGGCACAGCCAGATCAGCGTCCGCACCAATCGCTACTCGGTGCCGGTCCGGCTGATCGGCCGGATGGTCCAGGTCGTGCTGCACGCCTCGGAGCTGGTCGTCTATGACGGACGCGAAGAAGTCGCCCGGCACGAGCGCCTGCGGGCCAAAGGCGACCGGCAATTGGAGCTGGACCACTACCTGGAGGCGCTGGTCCGCAAGCCCGGCGCGCTGCCAGGCGCGACCGCGCTGGAACAGGCCCGCGCCGCGGGCAAGTTCACCCCCGTCCACGACGCCTGGTGGGCGGCGGCCAGCAAAGCTCACGGCGACCGCGAGGGCACCCGCGCCCTGATCGAGGTGCTGCTGCTGAACCGGCACATGAACCACGAGCACATCGTCGCCGGAATCGCCGCGGCGTTGCGGGCCGGAGCGCTCACCGCTGATGCGGTCGCGTTGGAGGCGCGCAAGGCCGCCGAGGCCGACGACTCCACCGGCGTCCCCGCCCTCGAACCGGCGGCACCGGCCGCGACGGTGACCTCGCTCACCGAGCGGCGGCTGGCCCAGTTGCCGCCCGACCGGCGGCCGTTGCCGTCGGTGGCCCACTACGACCAGCTCCTGCGCCGCCGCCCGCCCGGGAGGCAGGAACCGACCAGCCGGGAAGAGGCTCGATGACCACCATCAACCGCCATCGCGGACTGACCGAACAGGCCGCCGAAACCGCCGTGGACAGCGCCTGCCGGATGCTGAGGCTGCCCACCGTCCGCGCCAAGTTCCCCGAACTGGCCGAGGCCGCCGTCCGCGACCAGATGACCTACCGCGGGTTCCTGGCCGAACTGCTCATGGCCGAGTGCGACGACCGCAACCGCCGCCGATCCGAACGCCGCATCAAGGCCGCGCACTTCCCGCGGCACAAGTCGCTGCGCGAGTTCGACTACGACGCCAACCCGGGCATCGTCCCCGCCACCATCCACACCCTGGCCTCCTGCGAATGGGTGAACAAGGGCGAACCGCTCTGCCTGATCGGCGACTCGGGCACCGGCAAGTCCCACCTGCTCATCGCGCTGGGCACCGAAGCCGCCATGGCCGGATACCGGGTCAAATACACCCTGGCCACCAAGCTGGTCAACGAGCTGGTCGAGGCCGCCGACGACAAGCAGCTCAACAAGACCATCACCCGCTACGGCCGCGTCGACCTGCTCTGCATCGATGAGCTGGGATACATGGAACTCGACCGCCGCGGCGCCGAGTTGCTGTTCCAGGTCCTGACCGAGCGCGAGGAAAAGAACAGCCTGGCCATCGCCTCCAACGAAGCCTTCAGCAAAGCGCACATGTTCGCGCCAACGTATGCATGGTGGCGCCGAAACCTCACAGGTTCGAGACCCGGCTGAGGTTGTGGCCGGTACAGGCCCGGTTGTGACACGACACGATTAGGCACGAGTGCCGGGATTCGATCGCCCGTGCTATTGGTCGTGGAGGTGGTTGTGGGCGGCTGCGGTGAACTCGTCAAGGGCGGTGGTGTGTGCCCGCAACGCGGTCCTCATCTGGGCTGTTCACGAGTACGTCTGACCCGTGGTGAGCCACCCGCGTGAAGATCGCTTCCCAACTCGCTAAAGATCGTTTCCCACCGTTCGAGTGGACTGCAGATCGTAAGAATCGGCTCGCACACGGCCGCTCCGCTAGAGCATCCTCACCGCGATCATGGTCTGCGTCACCAACCTGCAGATTCTCGCCGCCTGGCGCCAGACCCGTCAGCCACTCAAGCCGATACCCCGACCTCGCCTGTGAGCCCACTGCGGGCGCGCCCCCACCCCGGGCCCCTCCATCGAGGGACGACCGCCGCCAGCCGAACTATGAACTGCCACACCACCATCCGAACAGGCCACATCGCTGGGCGACGCGCATCCTCGGCCCTCACCACGGACGAGCATCGTCGGTAGCCTCTCCGCGACCATCCGGCACGCGCCACCCCGGGCCCTTGCGGCGATCACAACACCTACGAAACGACGAGAACCCGCCCGATCACGAAGATCAAACGGGCACTCGTCACCTGACCTCAAGCCGTCTCAAGAACGGCCCTTGGGGACACGGTGCCGGTCAGGTTTGTTCCGCTTGGTGTTGGCGGATGACGTCGGCCAATCCGGGGAATCGGGCTTCGAGATCGGGCTCGCGAACCGCGGCGTACTGATGCTTGCCTTCCCAACGGACTCGGATGAGGCCGCTTTCCCTTAGCACCCGGAAGTGATGCGCGCGGGTGGCCTTGGCGAACGGCAGGTCGAAATCCGCGCACGCGATCTCGCCCTCGGTGAGCAGACGGGCCACGATGCCCAACCGCGCCGGGTCGCTGAGGGCGTGGAAGACGTTGACGATCCGAAGGTCCCCGACTGCCGGATGACTGATTTCTCGCATGGTGCCCACGATGATACCTTCGGTGCTACAGTTCGCAAACTATAGAACGAAGTACGCAGGCCCAACGTCGGCGCCGAGGGACTCGACCACGATGTCGAGGTGGTCGCCCCTGGCGCGGGCGGGACAGCGCGGCCACGGCTCGGCCACGGCTCGCCCTCGCCGCGATGGCTGATCGCGGCGTTCGTAACCATGACCGAACGGTGCGGGCGCGACACACCAAGGAGGCAACCCATGAGTTCGCTAGGTCGGAGATTCCGTCGGGTCGCGGTCCCGGTTCTGGCGTTGACGCTGACAGCGGGCGTGGCCGGACCAGCGTCGGCGGCAGGACCCCGCAAGGTGATCGTCCTACCGGAGGCACGTTCCGCCGAAGGCATCGCGGCCGGCTGGAGATCCACCTTCTATGCCGGGGACATGTTCAATGGCGACATCTTCCGCGGCGACACGCGGCGCGGTACCGCCGGACTGTTCATCGACGCGCCGGCCGGCCGCATGGCCCTCGGCATGACAGCCGATCTAGGCAATGGACTGCTTTTCGTCGCGGGCGGTTTCACCGGTCATGCCTACGTTTACGATATCCACGACGGCAGCACAATGGCGATATACCAATTCACCGAGCCGAACGCGGGAATCATCAACGACGTGACGCTGACCAACGACGGCGCCTGGTTCACCGACTCGCGGCAAGCGAAACTCTATTTCATACCGATCAGCGACAATGGCCGTCTTCGACCGTTCCGCACGCTCACACTGACCGGCCCGGCCGCGGACACCAGCGGCCCGTTCAACAACAACGGCATCAGCACGACACCGGACGGAACCGGGTTGATCGTCGCGCACACCGCTCGTGGCGTGCTCAACATCGTCAACCCTGGCACCGGCACGAGCGAAACCATGAAGAGCGTGCCGGTTCCCAACGTGGACGGCCTCGTACGCGACGGACGCACGCTCTGGGCGGTGCAGTTCAACCGAGCCGGCGGCGAACGGCCGCAGGCAGGTCAGATCAGCCGCATCCGGCTCAGCTACCAGTCGAGCTCCGCTGTGTTGGAGAAGGTCATCCTCAGCGACGAATTCCAGGTGCCCACTACCGCAGCCAAGTTCGGCGACCGGCTGGGCGTGGTGAACGCCAAGTTCAACACCGGCTTCCCACCCACGGCCAAGGAATACGAAGTGGTGGTCGTCGACAGTTAACCGCACCCCTGTTACGGAACCAGCGTCGCCCCAAGGCTCCGCGACGGCACCCGATAGCGTCGCGAGATGACGCGCGACACAATTGCTCACACCATCGCGATACCGAGCTTGGCCCCGCCGTCAGCGCCACACCGCCGGAACCTGCACCGGCTCGCCGAACGCGTCAGCCACCCGACTCCACCAACCAGCCCACAGCGACCAACCCAGCCTCCCC
>NZ_SMKT01000226.1 GCF_004348735.1 Actinomadura sp. KC06 | reverse complement strand
GGCCGGGCGTCAGCCCGGCCCGCCCCTTTCGCTGCCCGGCACCCGGCGCGGAGCACCCGGCGCGGACCGCAATTTCTCGGGCTGCGCTCCAGCGTCAATCTATGGTGCGATGGGAAAGTACTCTTTCCGGGTCCGTAACAGCCGGTGAACAGCCGGACGACCACGACGAGGAGAGCGACGCCGTGCGCATCGCCGTGACTGGCTCCATTGCGACCGACCATCTGATGACCTTCCCAGGAAGATTCACCGACCAGTTCCTGCCCGACCAGATGGACCGGGTGTCGCTGTCCTTCCTGGTGGACGAGCTGGACATCCGCCGCGGGGGCATCGGCGCCAACATCTGCTATGGCATGGGCAACCTCGGCAAGGAGTCGATCCTCGTCGGCTCCGTCGGCGACGACTTCGCCGACTACCGCTCCTGGCTCGAACGGCACGCGGTCGACACCGCGTCCGTGCACGTGTCCGAGCTGCACCACACGGCCCGGTTCCTGTGCACCACCGACCAGGACCAGAACCAGATCGCCACGTTCTACGCCGGCGCGATGAGCGAGGCCCGCTCCATCGAGCTGCGGCCCGTCGCCGACCGCGTCGGCGGCCTCGACCTCGTCATCGTCAGCCCGAACGACCCCGAGGCGATGCTGCGGCACACCGAGGAGTGCCGCACCCGCGGCATCCCGTTCGCCGCCGACCCGTCCCAGCAGCTCGCCCGCATGGACGGCGCCGACGTCCGCCGCCTCATCGACGGCGCCGCGTACCTGTTCAGCAACGAGTACGAGAAGGCGCTCGCGGAGGAGAAGACCGGCTGGTCCGGCGAGGAGATCCTGGAGCGTGTCGGCATCCGGATCACCACCCTCGGCGCCAAGGGCGTCGTCATCGACCGCGGGGGCGTGGAGGGCCTGCACGTGCCCGCCGTCCCCGTCGAGAAGGTCGTCGACCCGACCGGCGTCGGCGACGCGTTCCGCGCCGGCTTCCTGTCCGCCCTCGCCTGGGAGCTCCCGCTCGAACGCGCCGCGCAGGTCGGCCACACCATCGCCGCGCACGCCCTCGAGGCCGCGGGTCCGCAGGAGTACTCCCTGGCCCGCCAGGCGTTCCTCGACCGCTTCGCCGCCGCCTACGGCTCCGACGCCGCCGCCGGCATCGCTCCCCACCTCACCTGCCCGAACCCGTAACGGGACGCCGACGCAAAAGGGCCGCGCCGTGACGGCGCGGCCCTTTTCTGCGCTGCGATTCAGTACGTCCGGCGGATGTGGAATCCCCAGCCGCCCTGCTGGAGGGTCTCCTCCCAGACGAAGTCCTGCGACTTCATGCGGCACCAGGCGGGGACGTCGGTGCGAGCGGCGGCGTCGTCGGCGAGGACGGCGACGATCTCGCCGACGGGAACCTCGCGGATCCGCTCGGCCAGCATGATGATCGGGATCGGGCACTTGCGGCCGAGCGCGTCGATGACGAGGACGGGCGGCGGCGCGGCCGGCTCGGCCGCGGGGGGCGTCGCGGCGCCGCCGGGGGACGCCCCGCTCTTGGCGCGGCCTCGGAACCTCATGGGCGCGACCGCCTCCCTGTGTCGACGTGGTCCGGCCCTGTCCCGAAGCCGTCCAGCCCCTCCCGGCGGAGGCGGCCGACGGCGCCGGGCAGCACGGTCAGGAACCGGTCGACGTCCGCCGAACGGACGCCACGCGGCAGCGATACCCGCACGTTCCCGTGGGTAATCACGCCCATCGCCTCCAGAACATGACTGGGACGCAGCGTATCCGCCGTGCACGAACTTCCGGAGGAAACGGCGAAACCCAGCCTGTCGAGTTCGGTCAGCAGGGCCTCGCCCTCCACGTACAGGCACGAGAACGTCACCAGGTGCGGCAGCCGCCGGACGGGGTCGCCGACGACCTCGACGTCGGGGACGGTCCGCGGCACCTCCGCGCGGATGCGGTCGACGAGGGACGACAGGCGCGCCGCGTCCGCCGCCATGTCCGCGCGGAACGCCTCCAGGGCCGCGGCGGCCGCCGCGATCGCCGGGACGTTCTCGAACCCGGGCACGCGGCGCCGCTCCCGCTCGTCGTCCGGCAGCGGGGAACGCCACCGGGTGCCCTTGCGGACGGCGAGCACCCCGACCCCCGCGGGCCCGCCCCACTTGTGGGCGCTGCCGGCGAGGAAGGACCAGCCGCCGGGGACGTCCGCCCGTCCCAGGGACTGCGCGGCGTCGACAAGGAGAGGGACGCGCGCGGCGCGGCACGCCTCGGCGGCCTCCGCGACGGGCTGGACGGTCCCGACCTCGTGGTTGGCCGACTGCAGGCACGCGAGCGCGGTGTCCGGACGCAGCGCCGCCGCGAACTCGCCGGGGTCGACGCGGCCCGCCCGGTCGACGCCGACGACGGTGACCTCGCCGCCGTCGCGCTCGTGCGCCTCGGCGGCGTGCAGGACGCTGGAGTGCTCCACCGCGCTCACCACCAGGTGCCGCCCGACCCTCCGGCGCGCCCGGAGCCCGCCGAGGACGGCCAGATGCACCGCCTGCGTGCCCGACGACGTGAACGACACCTCGTCCGCGCGGGCGCCCAGGACCTCCGCCACCCGGGCGCGGGCCCGGTCGAGGAGCACGCGGGCGCCGCGCGCCGTCCCGTACAGCCGCGCGGGGTCGGCCCACCCGGCGTCGAGGGCCTCAAGAAGAGCCGACCGGGCCGCGGGATGCGGCGGCTCGGTGGACGCGGCGTCGAGATAGACGCCCGGCGCGCTGGGATCGGCCACGCGGAAACACTAACCGGGCACCCGATCGGGGGTTCGCGCGACCCTCGCGCTAGTGTGTCCAACGCACATGTGACAACTGATCTCTCCGCCCGGCCGACCGGGCTTTCATCCGTGGGGAAGGCATTCCGTGAGTCCGACCCGCTCTAGGGAGCGGCGTACGCCTGTGCGCAGTCGCCGCGCATTGAAAAGCGCCGGCGCGCTGGGTCTGCTGGCGCTGTCAGCCACCGCGTGCAGCGGCAGCCGCCTGGGCATGCCCGAGCCGATCAGCGAGCAAGGCGAGCGCATGCTGCACCTGTGGCAGGGCTCCTGGATCGCGGCGTTCGCGGTCGGGGCCGTCGTCTGGGGCCTGATCATCTGGGCGATCCTGTTCCACCGCAAGCGCTCCGACGACCTGCCGCCGCAGGTCCGCTACAACATGCCGATCGAGATCCTCTACACGGCGGTCCCGTTCGTCATCATCGCGGTCCTGTTCTACTTCACCGCCCGGGACGAGAACTACGTCGAGAAGACCACCGCCAACCCCGCCGTGGTCGTCGACGTCACCGGGTTCCAGTGGAGCTGGCAGTTCGACTACAAGGAGAAGGACGCCACGGGCAAGGAGCAGCTCGTCGCGCGCGTCGTCGGCCAGCCCGTCGCGCCGAACGGGCCCGCGCCCGCCAAGCCGGTGATGACGATCCCCACGGGCCAGAAGATTCGTGTCCGCCTGCACTCCAACGACGTCATCCACTCGTTCTGGGTCCCGGCGCTGATCTACAAGAAGGACGTCATGCCCGGCTACGACAACGAGTTCGAGTTCACGGCGAACAAGACCGGCGTGTACGAGGGCCGCTGCGCCGAGCTCTGCGGTGTCGACCACAGCCGGATGCTGTTCCAGCTCAAGGTCGTGACGCCCCAGGAGTACACCAAGTACATCGCCGACTCGAAGGCCGCGCTGGCCGCCGGGGGTGCCCAGTGACCGCGACCAGTCACGCGCCGACCGCGACGCCCGTCGGCCCCCGGACGACCAAGGGCCGCATCCTCGCCTCCTGGCTGTCGTCCACCGACCACAAGGTGATCGGCTACCTCTACCTGATCACCTCGTTCTTCATGTTCCTGTTCGGCGGCGTCCTCGCGCTGGTGATGCGCGCGGAGCTGTTCGAGCCGGGCATGCAGGTCGTCAGCAACGAGCAGTTCAACCAGCTGTTCACCATGCACGGCACGATCATGCTGCTGATGTTCGCGACGCCCCTGTTCGCGGGCTTCACCAACGTCATCATGCCGCTGCAGATCGGCGCGCCCGACGTGGCGTTCCCGCGCATGAACATGCTGGCGTACTGGCTGTTCCTGTTCGGCAGCCTCATCGTCATCGCGGGCTTCCTGACCCCGGGCGGCGCGGCCAGCTTCGGCTGGTTCGCCTACGCCCCGCTGTCGGACGCGGTCCGCTCGCCGGGCATCGGCGGCGACATGTGGGTGATGGGCCTGGCGATGTCCGGGTTCGGCACCATCATGGGCGCCGTCAACTTCATCACCACGATCCTATGCATGCGCGCGCCCGGCATGACGATGTTCCGGATGCCGATCTTCACGTGGAACGTCCTGCTGACGTCCATCCTGGTGCTGGTCGCGTTCCCGGTCCTCGCGGCGGCGCTGCTGGCGCTGGAGGCCGACCGCAAGCTCGGCGCGCACATCTTCGACGCCTCGCACGGCGGCGCGCTGCTATGGCAGCACCTGTTCTGGTTCTTCGGGCATCCGGAGGTCTATATCATCGCGTTGCCCTTCTTCGGCATCGTGACGGAGATCCTCCCGGTGTTCAGCCGGAAGCCGGTCTTCGGCTACATCGGGCTGGTGTTCGCGACCATCAGCATCACGGGCCTGTCCGTCACCGTGTGGGCGCACCACATGTTCGTCACCGGCCAGGTGCTGCTGCCGTTCTTCTCGTTCATGTCGTTCCTCATCGCCGTGCCCACGGGGGTGAAGTTCTTCAACTGGGTCGGGACGATCTGGCGAGGGCAACTGACGTTCGAGTCGCCGATGCTGTGGTCGCTGGGCTTCCTCGTGACGTTCCTGTTCGGCGGCCTCACCGGCGTCATCCTCGCGTCGCCGCCGATGGACTTCCAGCTGTCCGACTCCTACTTCGTGGTGGCGCACTTCCACTACGTCGTGTTCGGCACCGTGGTGTTCGCGATGTTCGCCGGGTTCTACTTCTGGTGGCCGAAGTGGACCGGCAAGATGCTCAACGACACCCTCGGCAAGGTCCACTTCTGGCTGCTGTTCATCGGCTTCCACGGCACGTTCCTCGTCCAGCACTGGCTGGGCGCCGCGGGCATGCCGCGCCGGTACGCCGACTACGCCGACGAGTTCACGGGCCTGAACGAGATCTCCAGCATCTTCTCGCTCGTCCTCGGCGCGTCCATGCTGCCGTTCTTCTACAACGTGTACATCACGTGGAAGCGGGGCAAGCGCGTCGAGGTCGACGACCCGTGGGGCTACGGCGCGTCGCTGGAGTGGGCGACGTCGTGCCCGCCGCCGCGGCACAACTTCAACTCGATTCCGAAGATCCGTTCCGAGCGGCCGGCGTTCGACCTGCACCATCCGCATGTGGGCGCCAAGGGCGAGCTGGCCGGGACGAAGGGGGAGTAGCCGATGCGCGTCCAGGCGTTCATGTTCTACGGCTCCGCGCTGTTCTTCCTGGCGACGGACATCGTGTACTGGCTCTGGTCGAAGGACTGGACGGGCACGACGGCCCTTGGCCTCTCGGTCGGGCTCGCCGGGCTCATCGGGTTCTACGTGCACTTCACCGTCCGGCGGCTGGAGGCCGCCAACGGCGGCCCGCTGTACGAGGACGACCCGGAGGGGAACATCGCGGACGCGGCCGGCGAGCTGGGCTTCTTCAGCCCGCACAGCTGGTGGCCGCTGTTCCTCGGGCTGTCGGCCGCGGCGATCGCGCTCGGCGTCGTGTTCGGCTGGTGGCTGGTCATCCTCGGCGCCGCCGCCACGCTGCTGTCCACGATCGGTCTGGTCTTCGAGTACTACCGGGGTCATTTCGCCCACTGATCAGTAAAAGAACCCCATGAGGGGCCGGTGTCCGCTTTTTTGCGGGTACCGGCCCTTTCACATACTGGGCGCCGTTCCAGCGACATGGCTGGGGAGGCGGACAGATCGCCCAGTAGGACGACCGGGGGGACCACATGCGGGTGGGTGGCTCAGGACCGGGAGACCGGGGACGGCGGACGGCGGCGGTGCTCATCGGCGCCGGCATGGTCGCGGGCGCCGCGGCGTGCACGGGCGGCGGCGAGGCGGACGGCAAGGACGCCGTGGAGCTCACGGTGTCGCCGGCGGGCGGCGGGGGGCAGCTCAGGCCGGACAGCCCCATCACCGTCCAGGCGTACCGGGGCACCGTGGCGAACGTGACCGTGTCGTCCGGCGGCGGCCAGGTCGAGGGCGACCTGAACGCCGACCGGACGCGGTGGAGGTCGCGGTGGACGCTCGAACCGGGCGCGACGTACACGGTCGGCGCGACGGCGGTCGGCAAGGACGGCAGGACCGAGACGGTCGGCAGCCGCTTCACCACCGCCAAGGTCACGAAGACGAACAAGGTGACGATCGAGGCCCCGTACGACAAGGAGACCGTCGGCGTCGGCATCCCCATCATCATGCAGTTCGACCGCGCGGTGCAGGACAGGAAGGCGGTCGAGCAGGCGCTGGAGGTGCGGGCCGACAAGACCGTGGAAGGCGCCTGGCACTGGTTCAGCGACAAGGAAGTCGTCTTCCGGACGAAACAGTACTGGCCCGCCCAGACCAAGGTGACGTTCCAGGCCCACCTCAGCGGTGTGCGCACCGGCGGAGACGTGTACGGCGGCAAGAACTACGCCGTCGACTTCAAGGTGGGCGACTCGCACATCTCCACGGCGGGCGAGGACAGCCACAAGATGGTGGTGAAGGTCAACGGGAAGAAGGTCCGCACCATCCCGACCAGCATGGGCAAGGGCGGGGCGCGCAAGTACACCACCACCAACGGCGTCCACCTGACGATGGCCAAGGAAGACCCCACCGTCATGACGTCCGACTGGATGGGGGTCAGCCCCGGAAGCCCCGGCGGCTACAGCCTCACCGTGTACAAGTCCGTGCGCATTTCCGAGAGCGGCGAGTACGTCCACAGCGCGCCGTGGTCGGTGGGCAGCCAGGGCAGCGCGAACGTCAGCCACGGCTGCATCAACATCAGCCCGTCCAACGCGAAGTGGTTCTACGGCCTGGCTCAGCGCGGCGACGTGGTGACGGTGACCGGGTCGGACCGGGAACTCGAACCGGACAACGGCTGGGGCTATTGGCAGATGAACTGGAACGAATGGGTGAAGGGCAGCGCGCTGCAGCGGTCGGTGACGACGGCGCCTCGCGCGGACGCCGCGACGCTCTCCGCGCAGCCGGGCGGGCAGTCGCCCGACAAGCCGCGCGCCGACGGCGACTGACTAGCGCAGCGGCCGGGGCTCCGGGACGTGGTGCATGCGCGCCCATGTACGGGCCATGGCGATCCGGTCGGGGCCTGACGGGTGCGTCAGCCAGAGCAGGTACTCCATGCCGTCGGGATTCAGGTCGGAGATGTTGCGCACCGACAGCTCGTGCTGCATCGACACGAACGTCGACGGGTCGCGGGTGAGGTTGAGCGCGTGCGCGTCCGCGCGGGCCTCGATGCGGCGGCTGACGAGGTTCTGGACCGGGGCGCCGAGCTGCGTCCCGGCCGCCACCAGCGCGAGGACGAGCGCGATCGACCGCGGGTCCGCCGCCCCGCCGGACCGGTCCTCCGGCGGGCCGGGGGAGGCGACTCCCGCGCGGCGCAGGAGGCGCGGGGAGGTCATCAGGAGGTACAGCAGGCACATCGCCCCGGCGATGCCGAGCGCGCCCACGAGCGTCCCGTACAGGACGTCGTCGCGCTTGGCGTGGCCCAGCTCGTGCGCGACGATCGACTTCACCCGGGCGGGCGGCGACTTCAGCAGCGTGTCGTACAGGACGATGCGGCGCGTGGACCCGAACCCGGACACGTAGGCGTTCAGCGACGTCGTCCGGCGGGACGCGTCCGCGACGAGGACGTCCTCGACCGGCACGCCGTCCCGCTCGGCCATCGCGAGCAGGTCGGTGCGCAGCGGCCCCTGTTGCAGCGAGTGGAACTTGTTGAACACCGGCTCGACGGCGATCGGGTAGGTGAACGACACCAGGACGACGAGCAGGAAGCCTCCGGCGGCGGCGCCCGTCCACCAGTAGCGCGGGAAGCGGCGCACGACCGCGTACAGGAGCAGCAGGGCGATCGTGTAGATGACCCAGGTGACGGCGAGGGACTTGAGCTGGTCCACGAGCCACGCGGGCCAGGTCTGCGTCGACAGCCCGTACCGGCGCAGCACCGACTCGCTCCAGATGTCGAACGGCAGCCCGGCGACGCGCAGCAGCGTGGTCAGCGAGATGATCGCGGCGATGATCCGCCAAAGACGAAGCCGAAGGCGCTCCGGGGGGTGTGGGGGGTCGCCCCCCCTCGGGGGGCGCGGGCGGCGGCGGGTGCGGGCGGTGACCCAGCCGATGAACCGCGCGCCCAGCGGCGTGAAGCCCAGGGCGAAGACCAGGACCAGGCCGACGACGAGGCCCGAGTAGGCGGGCGGGTTGACGGCCGAGTCGAACGCCTTGGACCGGGCGATCTCCGACGGGGAGAAGTCGAGCGCCGGATCGGGCTCCACGCGCCCGCCGGGAACGGTGCCGGGCAGCGGGTTCCAGGGCGTCGTCAGGGCGAGGACGGCCGCGACGGCGGCGAAGAGCACCGCGGCGGCTACGGCGGCGGCGATCCGCGGCGTCCGCCTGCCGTCGGCCTCTCCGGTTCGGGCGGTCGCGGGTTCGGCCCGTCCCTCGTCCGCCTCCGCGCTCATGTCAGCTCCTTCTTCAAGTAGTCGCGCCACTGGGCGGTGAGGCCCTCCCGGGTGAGGCGCAGCACGTCGCGCAGCGCGGCCGCCTCCCGGACGCGCCCGGCGGTCCGGTAGAGCCGCACGAGCGTCGCCTCACCGTACCGGTCGGCGATCATCCGGCAGGCGAGCCAGGCCTCCTGGTAGGACTGCGAGAGGCGCGGCGAGCCGCCGCCGAACGCCGCCGCCGCGGGCAGCGCGGACGGGACCCGTCCCGCCGCGACCTCCCGGCGCAGCTCGTCCGCCGCCGCCCGCACGCCGATCTTCGACCCGCGGTAACCGACGTAGTCGGCGAAGCCCTCGATGAGCCACTCCGGCGTGGTGCGGTCGTGGGCGGCGCCGGTGGCGACGTGCGTCAGCTCGTGGGCGAGGACGACGTCGCGCCCGATCTCGTTGAGGCGGCCGAAGGTGCCGGGGGAGACGACGACGCGGTCGGCGCCCCGGTCCGGGCCCGCGGACGGGACGGCGGTCGCGACCGCGGCGATCTCGCCGAGGCCCGGCCCCGTGCCGGAGCCGGCGAGCGTGGACGCCAGGCCGGGGTCGGCGGGCACGAGCGCGACGGCCCGCCGCGCCCATCCCGCGCCGACGACGTCGCTGACGGCGGGCACGGCCTCGTCCAGACGCCGCGCGATCTCGCCGAGGCCGGCGGCGTCCCCGATGACGAGGCTCGCCCGGCCCTTGACCACCGACAGGGGGCCGCCGTCCCAGATCTCGGCGTCGTCCTGGAAGCCGTGGGACGAGCCGTCGCCGACGATCGTCCAGGCGCCGGAGCGCTGGGCCAGGGCAAGGTAGCGGATGCGGACCACGTCGCCGCGGTCGAAACCGCGCAGCTTGTAGCGCACCTTGACGCGGACGATCGTGACGCCGTCCTTCTCGTCCACGGTCTGGGTGGTGACGGCCTGTTCGCGCCATCCAGCCAGCGGGAGCTTGCGGAGATTGGCGTAGAGGCGGGACTGGGCGTCCTGGAACGCGGCGGGCGCGGAGCCGACCGTCGCGAGGAAGGCCGTCCGGTCGCCGGTCCGGACGGCCCGCGCGCGGTTGCCGAGGACGGTCTCGGCGTCGCCGGCGTCGAACCGGCCGGCCTCCCTGGTCTCGCGGACGCGGGGCGTCCCGTCGTCGCCGGAGCGCGCGGCGAGCAGCCCCGTGACCCCGGCGAGCAGCGCCCCGGCCCCGCCCGCGCCGAGAGCGAGCGCCCCGCGCCGCGTGAGGGCGCGGCCAGACGCGTCACCCTCGCCGGAGCCGCCGTGCGCGTCGCCCTCGCCGGAGCCGTCTTCCATGCGCGCGATCCTATGCAGCCCGCGGGAGCGGGGAGACGGGCGTCACGACTTGTAGTCGGGGTATCCGTAGCCGACGATGTCGTCGGCCGAGCGCTCCTTGACCTGGACGGCGTTGCTCGTGTTGCCCTCGACGGCCTCGATCGTGTCGTCGTCGACCTTCTTGATCACCATGCCGACGTGCCGGATGTCGCCGCTGGCCTTGCCGCCGTCCCAGGCGTAGAAGACGATCGCGCCCGGCCTGGGCTCGGTGCCCCAGCGGCCGTTGGCCTGGAACCAGCGGGCGTGGGCGACGGTCCAGGCGTCGCTGCCGATCTGGTCGGTGAAGCCGATCTGCTCGCCGACCCAGGAGATGAACATGTCGCACCAGTTCGCGTCGCTGTAGCCGCCGAGGGAGCCGCCGTCGCGGGCGAGCGTCTCCTTGGCGCGGGACGTGCTCATGTACCACTTCTGGAACTTGGTCTCGCCGCCGCCGTCCTCCTCGATGCCCACCTGCGACCTGGCCAGCTTGATGGCCTCCGCGGCGGTGGGCCGCGACTTCTCGGACGGCGTCCCGGACGTCTTCGCGGGCGCGCCGCCGCGTTCCGCGCCGCCGTCCTTGCCCTTGGCGGCGTTGGGGCTCTTCCGCTTGAGCTCGTCCTTCTTGCGGTCCTTGGACGCGGTTCCGCGCGCGCCCTTCCCGGCGGTCGCCAGCTCGGAGGACGCGTTCGTGGCGGACGGCGAGCCGAACGGCAGGACCGACGCCTGCGCGGTGGCCGCGGCGGTGCCGAGGACGGCGGCGCCGACGACGACGCCGCCGGTCGTCCGCCATGTGATGGTCCGGGCGCTCGGCTTGCGATGCCTGCCCGGGGTCTTCTTGCGGTGGGTGCCTGGCACGGGGGGATCTCCTCGACTTCCATGCCGCCTACCGGGTTAGCTGACGGGTTCGGGCGTGGAAGCCGCCCTACGGCCCGCGCGCGGGCAGGCCAATTCACCCCGAGAGGACAGGTGGGTCCCCGGCTTCGCGTCCCGCCGCGCTTGAAGGGGGCGGTCCGCGGACTCGGCGGTGGCGGCCCGGGGGCGGGCGCGCCGGTCGGTTGGG
>NZ_SMKT01000225.1 GCF_004348735.1 Actinomadura sp. KC06 | reverse complement strand
GCCCCGGCCCCCGCCACCGACCTGCGCACACTCCTCGGACTCGGGGGCCCGTGATGGACGCCGGGGTGCTCCGCGGGCCCGTCCGGTGGATCCGTCCGGCGGGCCACGTGCTCACGGCCGCCGCGACCGTGTTCCTGTGCCTGTCGCTCTGGTCGCTGATCCAGTCGGGACGGGGCGCCGACCACGACCTCGCGGCCACGCGGGACGAGGTCAGCCGGACCGCCGTCCGCGACCTCGCGCTGCTCAACAGCGTCGACCCGAAGGTCGCGGAGCTCGACCTGACGCATTGGCTGGACGTCGCCACCGGCCCGTTCCACGACGCGCTCAAACGCGACATGCCCGCCGCGCGGGCGCGGGCCGCCAAGCAGAAGGCCGCCTCGCGCGGGCGGGTCACCGCGCTCGCCGTCACGCGTCTCGACCGCGGCGAGGCGACGGTGATCGCGTCCGTCCGGATCCTCACCGCACCCGCCGGGGGCGCCACCGAGGGCACCGAGCTGCGCAGACGGTTCGAGGCCGAGCTGCGGCGGGTCGGCGGCACATGGAAGATCAGCGCGCTGCGACCGCTGGCGCCGGGGGGGAGCGCGCCATGAGCGTCACCGGACAGGACCGGCGGCCCGCGCGGCGCGTCCCGATCCCGCGGAAGGACAAGCCCTCCCGGCACCCGCTCAGACCGGCACTCGGGCGGGTCGCCGGGCTGGGGTGGCCGGTGGCCCTCGCCCTGGCGATCTGCCTGTCCGCCCTCGCCGTGGACGGCTGGGCCGGCAGGCGGAGCGAGCGGTCACCGGCCGCCGACCGCGCCCTCGTCGACAAGGCCCGCACCGGCAGGGTCGTCGCGGACGTCTCCGCGAAGATCACGCGGATCTTCAGCTACACCCACACCGACCCCGCGGCCACCGAACGGGCCGCGGACGAGGTGCTCACCGGCCGCGCCAGGGGCGACTACCGGCGGCTGTTCGGCCTGGTGAAGCAGAACGCCCCGGTCATGAGGCTGACCCTCACCACGAAGGTCGCCAAGGCCGGGCTGATCAAGCTCACCCGCGACGGATCGGCCGTGCTGCTGGTGTTCCTCGAACAGACGGCGACGCGCGACGGAAAGCGCGTCGGCCCGCCGGTCGCGGCCCAGCTCATCGTCACGGCCCGCGACGACGACGGCCGGCGCATCAGCGACCTCCGGGCCGCCTGAAGGAAAGGGGTGGAATTCAGGTGACCAAGACGAAGACGGCAGACCCAGAGGTGAGAGAGCCCGAGGTCGAGCCCGACGAGACCGAGACCCCGGCCGAGACCCCGGCGGGAGAGCGGGAGACGTCCCGCCGCCTCCGCGGGGACCCGCTGGTCAGAGTGGCCCTTGCGATGACCCTGATCGCCGCCATGGCCTGCGGGTGGTTCGGCTATTCGTACCGCTCGGCGTCCGGTGACGACTCGCTGACCTACGCGGCCGACCGCGACGAGGTCCTCGCCGCCGCCGGGCAGGCGATCGTCAACCTCAACACCCTCGACCACCGCAGCGTGGACGCGGGCCTGAAGGTCTGGCAGGACTCCTCGACGGCGCAGCTCTACGACGAGATCGTCCAGGGCCGGTCGCGGCTCAAGAGCGACATCGAGAAGGCGAAGACGACGAGCACGGCGAAGGTCCTCGAATCGGCCCTCACCGAACTCGACACCCGTGCCGGAAAGGCGGCCGTGATCGCCGCCGTGAGCATCACCATCACCCGCGATGGCGGGCGGCCGGCGACGAACCTGCGCCGGTTCGCCGGGCAGCTCACCAGAACGTCGGCGGGCTGGAAACTGTCGGCCCTTGGCCAGGCGCCGTCCGGAACGCCCTGAGCGGGAGGAGCACGGAAATGGCAGCGATCAGCACGCTCGGACGCGCGCTCCCCGGCACCGCCCGCGGCCGCCTCGTCACCTTCCTCGGCGCGCTCACCATCGCCTTCGGCGTCGCCGCCGCCTGGCTGCACGGCCAGACCGGCGAGTTGACGGGCGCGGCGTCCGCCAGGAACGACGCGCTCAGCGACAACGGCCGGACCGCCGAGGTGAAAGGACAGATCACCACGGCGGTCAACACGGCGTTCTCGTACAACTACGCCGACGTGGCCAAGACCGAGAAGGCCGCGCAGGAGGTGCTCACCGGAAAGGCCGTCCAGCAGTACAACGAGCTCTTCGCATTGGTCCGCAAGCAGGCGCCCGAGCAGAAGCAGGTGCTCACCACCACGGTCACCGACTCGGCGGTGAAGTCCCTTTCCGGGAACGGCGCCCGGCTGCTCGTCTTCGCCGACCAGCGCAACACCCGCACCGACAAGAACCAGACGAGCCACTCCGCCGCCGTCTTCGCGGTGAACGCCGTCCACATCGGCGGCAAATGGAAAATCACCGGCATCGACACGCTGACGGGAGGATGATGCGCGCTAATCATTGTGTCGCGGCGCCAGGGCGAACAAGATCAAAGACTCATCGGGTGACAATTTTTCCGAGGGATGGACGCATTATCCGAGAAAATTGCAGGCAGGTATTGAAAAGCAGGTTACCCGCGCGTAATTTCTTGGTAGGCAAAGCGGCGGGGCAGGGGTGGTTCCGAGCCGGAGCCGATGCCACAGAAAGGCTTCGGAGGGCCTCGCCGAACGTCGTCCCGCGAAGAGGAGTGCCTTTGTCGAAAACGCGGTCAGTGTCCCTACTAGCCGAGCAGCCACCCCTTGAAGGGAAGCAGAACTGACATGCGAAAGTTCATCCGCAACAGCCTGACCGCGGCGGTCGTCACCGGCACCGCCCTGTCCCTCACCTCGGTCCCCGCCTCCGCGGCGACCTGGAACGTCGCGAACGGCGGCGCGAGGACCTTCCACAACAGCATCAACCTCATCGCCGAGGACATCGAGACCGGAGCCGTCGTCACCTGCAACGACTCCAGCGGTGGAGCGACCCTCGACAACGGCGTGAGCGACAACGCCCCGCTCGCCACGGTCGACGGCATCGAGTTCCACCACACCGACAACGCCGGCGGCGAGTGCAACGGCCCGGGCGGTCTCCTCGTCGAGATCCAGCCCGTGGGCCTCCCCTGGAGGCTCATCGGCGAGACCTACGACGCGGGCACCGGCGTGACCAGCGGCCGCATCGAGGGCGTCAAGGCCCACATCGTCGGCAGCGACGGATGTGAGGCGGACATCGCCGGACCCGGCGGCACCGACGGCGTCATCAACGGCCGGTACACCAACTCCACCGGCAAGCTCAACCTGTCGGCCAGGACGGACAACAACCTGCAGGTGGTCTCCGACAACGGGCTCTGCGACCCGCTCCTGATCAACGTGGGCGACCACATCGGCCTCGACGGCGAGTACATCATCGACACGCCCCCGGCGTTCCCGGTCATCACCATGTCCTGACCGGTGGCGGCCATCGGGATCTGAACAGCGCGGGCCGCATCCCCGGGCCGGGGATGCGGCTCCGCCCGACGAACGAGGATGTCCATGAGACTCGTATCCCGCAGATCGGCCCTGAGCACCGGAGCGACAGGGCTGGCCGTCGTCGGCGGCGTCATCGCGCCCCTCCCCGAGGCGGCCGCGACCGGGAACGAGCTTTCCTATGTGTGCTCCACGCCGTCCGGTACCTACGACGTCACGATGCGCGCATCCAGTTCGCGGTCGAGCCTGACGGCGAAGCCGGGAAAGGCACTGGCGCCGGGAGGCGTGACCCTTTCGCTGCGGCTGCCGGAAAGGATGGTCTCGGACGTTCAGCGGCTGGTTCACAAGGCGGAGGATCCCGTCCAGGCCGCCGGTGTGCCGGGGGCGCGCCTGTCGGCCGTTCTTCGCAGCACGGTGACCATCAGCCACGCCGGTCGGCTGACGGACGCGGGATGGCCGAGCTTCCGTCTCGCGGCGAGCGGAGAGGAGCCGTCGCGTCCCGGACCGCTCGAATTGAAGGGGACGAGTTCCGTTCCCGCCGTCACCTTCGCCTCTCCGGGAGAGGTGGCCTGGATCGTGCCGAACCTCAACCTCGAACTGAACGGCGACGACGGGAGTGCTGGCACGCCGCCCGTGCAGGCGGTCTGCGCCCTGAAGAGCTATGGCACGGTCATTCGCGGATCTGTCTCGGGCAGTGGAACCGCTCTGGCGCCCGGAGGCGAATCCGCGGGCGGCCCGGCCGCGAACGAGCAGGTTCCGGACGAGGATCCGACCTGCGCCGGGATGCCCGCGCCGACCGAGCCCGGCGGCGGATACAACGAGGATCCGGCGATGTCGGTGAACACCTCGGACTTTCCGAAGGCGCCGCCGGAAGCCCGGTATCTCGCGAGCGCGGGCCGTCCCCAATGCGCCCGCCAGTCGGGATTCGCCAACTCCAAGAAACTGGGGGCCGCGTTGCCGCTCGGCGTGCAGGGGCGGATCCGGAACAGCGTCGAGGCGTGGGTCGATCGGGGTGACAACAACTACATTCAGTATCGCGGCTACATTCTGGCGCTGCCCGCCACGTCGCGGACGACGATGCTGGGATTCGGGTTCATGCCCACCACCGTCACGGCGCGGATGACTCAAGTCCCCGGTGCCCAGTCGAAGGGGAACAGGAACGCCAATTTCCGCGCTGACATGTGGAACACCGGCGGGATTCCCACCGTCGCGGTGAACACGATCTGGGTCAAGGCGAGCACGCGGGTCCAGGTGGCGGGCGTCATGGTCAACGGAACGCCCATCGCGGTCGGCGAGGAATGCGGCGCCGGCCCGATGCCGCTGACGGTTTCGAGTTACCTCGGGAACCACAGAATCGGGGCGACCAACTTCACCGACGGCGGTACCTACACCGGCCATGTCGAGGTGCCGGCTTTCAGTGGTTGCGGTGTGGGCGAGGATCTGAGCCCCCTGCTGACGGCGACGACATCAGGGACGGGGAACTACGTGCAGCTGGAGTCGGGCCGGTGGTGCACGCTGAACGCCAACGACCCGGACCCGTCGAAGTGCCCCGCGGACACCAACACCGAGCCGAAGACGGTCACGATATCGCCGGGCGGAGAAGTGACGGCCGTGGCGAAGCCGTTCGAGTTCGCCGAGACCGACGAGCCGCGCCGCGTGATCAGGTGCGAGTCGGCCACGATGAAGTTCACCCTTCCGCACGGGCACTGGCAGCCGAGATTCAAGCTAGCGACGATCAAATCGCGGGAATTCTCCGGATGCAGCTACGGGGCTTCGGGTATTCCGGTCGCGGTGAAGGTCAACCCGGAGCCCTGGAGTTTCAACGTCTCGCACGTGCTGAGCGAGACCGGTGAGATCAATGCCCGGGTGTTCGGAGTGCAGCTCACCGTCGCGGTCCGGGACCAGGACGTCGACGGCGACGGCGCCAAGGACACCTGCGAACTGCGTCTCGGCTCACTCAGCCGTTTGCCGTCCGGCGGCAACTACAGCGGCTTCACCTCTTTCGGTGGCGAGTATGCGGACAACGCGTTGAAGGCGGAGGGGCTCATCAGCAATCTCCAGACCGGCGACTGCCCGTCGGGAATGTGGACGGCGGGGCAAGCCTCCATGCAGGGTTCCTTCGATTTCGATCCGGGTCAGAAGATCATCATGTCCAAGCAGCCGGAGTAACGAGACGTCGTGCTGTCCTTTCTCGCCAGGAAGGCCGCAGTTTCCCATCGCTGTTCGCCCGGGATCGGCCCACGGTCCCGACCAGGTAGGAAGAGAGGACCGAAAGTGAAAGCAACCAGAGTGATCAGGAGAATGGGCAAGGTCGCGCTGCCCGTGGCCGGCGCGGCGACCGCGATGGCCCTGGCGGCCGCGGTCCCGGCGCAGGCCGCGCCCACGGCACCCGCGCTGGCGGACCCGGTCCCCACCTTCGACTTCTCGGACTGCCCGACGCTTCCGGCGGGAGCGGAGCCCAGATCGTCGCTCTGCTTCAACGCGGTCGTGACCAGCGGCCAGATGGTGCTCGGGAAGTTCACCCAGAACATCGTCAAGCCGATCCGGATGACGTTCGCGACGTCGTACGACCCGGCGACCCGCGAGCACACGCCGATCTTCGGCACGCTCCGGTCCGAGAAGATGCTGGTCATGCCGGGCATCTTCGGCGACCCGATCCTGACCGCCGTCTACGCCAAGCCGGAGTACGCGGGCGGCTTCCAGTACTCGAACTTCCAGGTCAAGATGAACATGAAGATCCGGCTGACCAACCCGTTCATCGGCGGCAGCTGCATGATCGGCAACGACAGCGTCCCGATCAAGCTCGACCTGATCACCGGCACCACCAACCCGCCGCCGCCGAACACCCCGATCACCGGCAAGCCCCCGGTGATCGTCGGCACCGACGGCCCGGTGGTCATCCGCTCGGTCGGCCATGTCGACAACTCGTTCTCGGTTCCCGGCGCCCGCGGCTGCGCCCTCGACTTCGGCCTGGTGAACGAGATCGTCAACCTCCAGGCGGGCGTCCCGTCCGCCGCGGGCAAGAACTCGATGGTCTTCAACGAGTACGTCGGCTACCGGACCTACGCCTCCCTGCCGGCATAGCCGCAAAGCCAGGCCGCGCCTGTGAGCCGACCACCCCCCGCGGGCGCGGCCTGCCCTCGTCCGGCACGCCGAAAGGAACGGGCCATGCGCGTCTCCTCGTGCACCGCGCCGGGTCCCCGCCCGGCCCTCGTCCTCGCGACCCTGCTCGCCACCGTGCTCGCCGCCCTCGTCACGGCGCCCGTCCGGCCCGTCCACGCGGACGCCGGCACCTGGACGGTCGCACCCGGCGGCGGGGTCTCCGCCACGGCCCCCGCCGAGATCCGCAACACGACCAGGGGCTGGACGATCAGGTGCGCCTCGTCCTTCTCCGGGACCGCGCCACCGGGCGCGGACCAGCCGGGCTACGGCCTGATCTCGTTCGACCAGGGCTCGCTCACCGGCTGCACCGGCCCGGACTCCCTCACCACCACGGCCGCCGTGGTCAACCTTCCATGGGACCTGTACGCGACCTCCTACGACACCGCCGCCGGGCGGACGACCGGCACGTTCAGCAACATCAACCTCACCCTGGACGCGTCCAACGGCTGCCGCATGGACGTCAGCGCCCCCGACGGCGGCCCCGGCTGGACGGACGCGACCTACACCAGCGGCGACCACATTCTGAATCTCACCGGCGCGCACCTGAGCGTCACATTCACCAACTACCGCTGCGCCCCCGACCTGGTCGCAGCGGGCGACACCATCGAACTCGCAGCGTCCCTCCCCATCTCCCCGGCACAGACCATCTCCAGCCCCTGACCGCGGGAGGGAAGCCATTATGCGACGTTTCCTGTCAACGGCGACCGGGCGGAAATACGAACGGGACTCTGCGGAATGGAGAGCGGCTCGCGGGGCCGGGCCGCATTTACCGGGCCTTTCCGGCGGCGGAAAGGAGGAGGGCCGATGACGGGGACGCTCGCTGGGCGGGGGCGTCGTCCTGGGCCGATTCCGCCTCAGGTCATCGCCATTCTGAGCGCCGAGCTGCCATCGCTGGCCGAGGAGATCATCGGGGAGGTGCGGCGGTCGGTGCCCGAGTACGGGCGGCAGGAGGGGACGCCGAAGCCGGCCGCCTTCCGGGTCACCGTGGAACAGGCCATGGCGGCGTTCGTCGACCAGGTGTCCGGGGGCCGCGACTCCTATGAGCGGCGGGACGAGCTGTGCCGCGAGCTCGGTCGAAGCGAGGCGTACCAGGGGCGGAGCCTGGACGCGCTGCAGGCCGCGTACCGGGTCGGCGTGCAGGTCGCGTGGCGGCGGGTCGCGCATGTCGGGCGGACGAGGCGCCTGCCCTCGGAGGTCATGACGCGGCTGGCCGACGCCCTGTTCTCCTACATCGACGAGCTGGCGTCGCTGTCGGTGCAGGGCTACCTGGAGGCGCAGTCGTCGGCGGACGAGGTGTCCGGCGTCCACCGGCGGCTGCTGCGGCTGGTGCTGCGGCCCGGGGCGCGGTGCGTGCGGGACGCGCTGGACGAGGACGTGCTCACCGATCTCGCGGACGCCGAACCGCATCTGCTGATCCCGGGGAGCCATGACGCGGCGCGGGGGGCGATGCTGCACAGGGCGTTGCCGGATCGCCGGGGCGCGGTGGGGCTGACCGTCCCGCTGGCGGAGGCCGCCGACTCGCTGCGGTGGGCGCGGCGGGCGCTCGGCCTGGTGGAGGCCGGTGTGCTGGAGGACGCGGGCCCGACGCTGTGCGAGCGGCATCTGCTGGAGCTGTGGCTGCTGTCGGACGGGGCGCTGCTCGACCAGCTCGCCCGGCGGGAATTGGCGGCCCTGTCGGGAATGACGCGAACTCGGCGAATGCGCATGACCGAAACCCTGGGCGCGTGGCTGGAGGCGCAGGGAAATGCGGTCGAGGCGGCCCGGCTGCTGCGCCTGCATCCGCAGACCGTGCGGTACAGGATGCGCCAGATCAGCGCGACTTTCGACCGGCAGCTGGCCGATCCGGCGGCGCGCTTCGTCCTGGACGCGGTGCTGCGGGCGCACCGGTTGCGGGGCCGGAGAGCGTCGCTGCGATGACCCCGCCTTTATTGGACGCCGAGTGTCACTACCGATTGACACACTGGTGAATTTGCGTTTTCTTTACCTTGAGACCTGACATAAGTGATCTACCTTCAATGTGGTTCGGCTCACATGTCGCGGGACACGCCAGGGCCCGCGGCGGCGGCGTTCTCGGAGGTGTGCCGATGGCGCAGACGATGACGCCCGGAGTCGTGCGGCGGCGGACCAGGCTGCCGCGCAGGCTCGCCGTGCTGATGCGGCCGGAACTGCCCAGCCTCGCGCAGGAGATCGTCCACGAGGTGCGCGGGACGATCCCCGAATACGGCCGCCAGCTGAAGGGCCCCTATGTGGAGGCGCTGCGAATCGGCGTCGAACGCGCCCTGACCGATTTCGTCGAGCAGGTCGCGAATCCGCTGGCTCCGCGCGAGCGGCATTACGAGACCTACCGGCGGCTCGGCCGCTTCGAGGCGCAGGAGGGGCGGACGCTCGACACGCTCCAGTCCGCGCTCCGCCTCGGCGCGCAGGTCGCGTGGCGCCGCATCATGAAGGTCGGTCCCCGCAGGCATCTGTCGCCCGAGGTCATGGCGCAGCTCGCCGACGCGCTGTTCGCCTACATCGACGAGCTCGCCGCGCTGGCGCTGGAGGGCTACCTGGACGCGCGGCCGGACGGCGAGGCCGAGAGCCACCGGCGGCGGCTGCTGGAGCTGCTGATGCGTCCGCTCGGGTCGCCCCGCGTCCTCGCCGACGCCGCCGGACGGGCCGGCTGGCAGATCCCGGACGAGGTCACCGTGGTCGTGGCCCCGCCGGGCGCGCAGTACGTCCGGGCGGCGCTGGAGGACGACGTGCTCGCCGACCTCACCGCGGCCGAGCCGTTCCTCGTCGTCCCGGGCGGGCTGACCGCGGAGCGGCGGCAGGCCCTGCTGCGCGTCCTGCCGGACGGGCAGCTCGTCGCGGGCCCGACGGTCCCGCCCGGTCAGGCCGCCGACTCGCTGCGCTGGGCGCGGCACGCCCTCGGGCTGGTGGAGGCGGGCGTGCTCGGGGACGCCCCGGTGACCGACTGCGAGGAGCACCTGATCACGCTGCTGCTCCTCTCCGACCAGGCCCTCATCGACCAGCTCGCGCGCCGCCACCTCGGCGCGATGGCGGGGTTCAGCCCGCGGCAGCGCGACCGGCTGCTGGACACGCTGCGCGCCTGGCTGGTGAGCCGCGGTACGGCCGCCGGCATCGCCAAAGAGCTCGATATCCACCCGCAGACCGTCCGCTATCGGATGCGGCGCCTGGAGGACATCCTGGGCGACCGGCTGACCGATCCCGACGCGCGTTTCGCGATCGAGGCCGTGCTGCGCGCGATGTGGCTGCGTGATCATGGTTCGGCGGGGAAACAAGCACTTGTTGACAATCAGGGAACGTCCGATCGTCGCTTCATAAGCAACTGAAGCGGACCTTTGCGCGCGGGGTTGAATGATCTGTTCGCCCCATGCTTCCATCCGATTGGACGCAATTCCGGCGGGAAGGTCGCGACGCGGCGGAGGTGTTTTCAGGGTGCGCTCACGATCGGCCCGTTCGGTCCTGGCAGGACTCGCCGTGATGGCGGTCGTCGGAATGGCGGGCGCGCCCCCGGTGATCGCGGAACCCACTCCGGACCCCTCCGCGACCTCCACGGACGCGCCCTCGGAACCGCCCCCGACCGATCCACCCACCACTGATCCGCCGACAGACCCTCCGACCGACCCGCCCACTGATCCGCCGACGGATCCTCCAACGGATCCGCCCACCGACCCTCCGACCGACCCTCCGACGGACCCTCCGACCGATCCGCCGACGGATCCGCCGACCGACCCCCCGACCGATCCGCCGGACCCGACCGATCCGCCCGTCGATCCGCCGGACCCGGGTCCCGGCGAGCCGAAGAATCCCGTGCTGGCGCTCGGGCTGACGGTGTCGGAGGCGACGATGCGACCCGGCGGCTCGATCACCGCGACCGTGCGCGTGTCGTCCAGGTACGCGACGGCGGGGAGCACCGTCCTGCGGCTGTCGGCGTCCGGCGCCTCGGTGAGCCCGCGGACGCGGAGCCTCGGGCCTGTCGGCGGCGGTGGAGCCACCACGGTGGCGACCGTGCGGGCGCCGTCCGACGCCAAGCCCGGCCTGATCACGCTGAGGGCCGCGGCCTCCGCGGCCAAGGCCAAGAGCGTGTCCCGCAGCTATAAGCTGATCGTCACGGACGCGTCCGGAGCGATGCCGCCAGGGGTGAGCCTGGCCAACCTGCCGCCCGGGATCCCGCCGCTGACCCCGTCCGGGTTCAATCCGCTCGCCGGCATGCGCGGACCCCAGGTGGCGCTGCCGCCGATCGCCCAGCCGCAGATCGCGCCGCACACGGGGCCGCTGGTTCCGGTGTCCGGCCTGCGGGAACTCCCCGACGAGCCGCTCACGTCCGAGGACCTGGGCGCGCTCCAGGCCGGATTCCTGTCGGCGCTGACGGTGTCGGTGACGCTGCTGCTGCTCAGGCTGCGGCTCATGCGCCGTGCCGTTGACGTCCGGCCGCCGCGGGCCGTCCGGCGGCGACCCCGGATGGCGGGGAAGAAGCTCACGCCCGCAAGGCTGCGCGCGCTTCCACCGCAGCCCGCCGCCCGCCCCCGGCC
>NZ_SMKT01000224.1 GCF_004348735.1 Actinomadura sp. KC06 | reverse complement strand
GTACGGGAGCGGGTGTCCATAGATGTCCTGGGGGGCCTACTCTGTCCCCGGGTCCTGTTCGGGTCGACCGGCGGGGGGTACCGTGCCTCTGCTTCACAAGATCGCTGGAGTCGTGATCGTCTGCGCCGTGATCCTGGGGCTGACGCTTCCCGGTGAACGGCGGGCGCGGGAGAACGCGCCCGCGGCGGAGCGGGCCGGGAACTCGTCCGGGACGGCCGACGCCGCCAGTGCGGCCAAGGCGAGTGGGACGCCGGGGCCTGGCGAGTCTGCGTCGCCCTCGGCGTCCGCGAGCCCGACCGGGCCGATACCGGCGGCGGTGCCCGCGGCGGCGGCCGCCAAGGCGAACGAGCTGGGCCAGGTGCCGGTGCTGATGTACCACCGGATCGTGAAGAAGCCCGAGATGGCGCTGGACCGGTCGACCAAAGAGCTGTACGACGAGCTGACGCGGCTCGCCAAGGGCGGGTACTGCCCGATCACCGCGGGGGAGTTCGCGAGTGGGCGGTTCAACGTCCCGGCGGGGAAGCATCCCGTGGTTCTGACGTTCGACGACAGCACCCCCGGGCATTTCGCGCTCGACGCGTCCGGGCGGCCGCAACCGGACACCGCGGTGGCGATCATCCAGCAGGTGGCCCAGGAGAACCCGGGGTTCCGGGCGACGGCGACGTTCTTCCTGAACAAGGAGCTGTTCGGGCTGGAGGGCAGCCCGGTCACCGTGGCGCTGAAGTGGCTGACGCAGAACGGGTTCGAGCTCGGCAACCACACGATGAGCCATCCGAATCTCGCGGGCCTGTCCGAGAAGAAGGTGCGCGACGAGATCGGCGGGATGGAGGACCGGATCTTCCACCTGACCGGGGCGCACACGGCGACGCTGGCGTATCCGTTCGGGTCGGTGCCGCGCAAGGAGAAGTGGGCGCAGAAGGACGGCGCGCGGTACGCGTTCCAGGGGATCTTCCTGGCGGGGTGGCGGCCGTCGCCGTCGCCGTTCGCCGAGGAGTTCGACCGGTGGAACATCGACCGCGTGCGGTCCGAGGGCAAGATCAAAGAGAACGACTGCACGAAGTACTGCTCCACCGCGTGGCTTGAGTATCTGGACAAAAACCCTGATGAGCGGTACACATCTGACGGAGACCCGAACACCGTGACGTTTCCGAAGACGGCCGAGGACCGGCTGGACGGGGCGTACCGCGCGCGGGCGCGAACTTACTGACGGCGCGCCGCCGACCGGATTGACCACGGGAGTTCGGTCCCATATCCTGATCGCTGCGCTGTGGGCCTGCGCGCGCTTCGGACGGAGCAGGCTCGCGCTCGGTCAGGTCGGCGACAACGGTTCGGTTCTATGACGCGGCAGCGACCGCGTCCCATTCCGGTCTTCGGCAGGGCGGATACCGGCCCTCCGCGCACAACCCATACGACTTCCATGTCCGTACCGGAGCCAGCCGACACATGACGAGCAGCACCGAGGCCACCTCGACCACCCCGCAGGTAGCGGTCAACGACATCGGGTCAGAGGAAGCCTTCCTCGCCGCGATCGATGAGACCATCAAGTACTTCAACGACGGCGACATTGTCGAGGGCACTGTCGTCAAGGTCGATCGTGACGAGGTCCTCCTCGACATCGGCTACAAGACCGAGGGCGTCATCCCCTCGCGCGAGCTGTCCATCAAGCACGACGTCGACCCCAACGACGTCGTGTCCGTCGGCGATCACGTCGAAGCCCTCGTCCTCCAGAAGGAGGACAAGGAGGGCCGGCTGATCCTGTCCAAGAAGCGCGCCCAGTACGAGCGCGCCTGGGGCACGATCGAGAAGATCAAGGACGAGGACGGCATCGTCACCGGGACCGTCATCGAGGTCGTCAAGGGCGGTCTCATCCTCGACATCGGGCTGCGCGGCTTCCTGCCCGCCTCGCTGGTCGAGATGCGGCGGGTGCGCGATCTGCAGCCGTACGTCGGACGCGAGCTCGAAGCCAAGATCATCGAGCTGGACAAGAACCGCAACAACGTGGTCCTGTCCCGCCGCGCCTGGCTGGAGCAGACGCAGAGCGAGGTCCGCCAGACCTTCCTCAACACCCTGCAGAAGGGCCAGGTCCGCAAGGGCGTCGTGTCGTCCATCGTCAACTTCGGCGCGTTCGTCGACCTCGGCGGCGTGGACGGGCTCGTGCACGTCTCCGAGCTGTCCTGGAAGCACATCGACCACCCGTCCGAGGTGGTCGAGGTCGGCCAGGAGGTCACGGTCGAGGTCCTGGACGTCGACATGGAGCGCGAGCGGGTCTCGCTGTCGCTCAAGGCGACGCAGGAAGACCCGTGGCAGCAGTTCGCCCGCACCCACCAGATCGGGCAGGTCGTGCCGGGACGCGTCACCAAGCTGGTGCCGTTCGGCGCGTTCGTCCGCGTCGAGGAGGGCATCGAGGGCCTGGTGCACATCTCCGAGCTGGCCGAGCGGCACGTGGAGATCCCCGAGCAGGTCGTCCAGGTCGGCGACGAGATCTTCGTGAAGATCATCGACATCGACCTCGACCGGCGCCGGATCAGCCTGTCGCTCAAGCAGGCCAACGAGGGCGCGGCCGGAGTCGAGGAAGAGGACTTCGACCCGACCCTGTACGGGATGCCCGCCGAGTACGACGACCAGGGGAACTACAAGTACCCCGAGGGCTTCGACGCCGAGACGGGCGAGTGGCTGCCGGGCTTCGACGAGCAGCGCGAGACCTGGGAGCGGCAGTACGCCGAGGCCCGGTCCCGCTTCGACGCCCACCGTCGGCAGATCGAGGAGGCCCGCAAGGCCGAGGCCGAGGCCGGCGCAGCCGAGCCCGCGGGCTCGGGCGGCGAGCGCTCCGGCGGCGGCGGCGAAACGTCCTACTCCGGCGGCGGGGAGAGCGAGTCCGGAGGCGGCGCGCTCGCCACCGACGAGGCCCTCGCCGCGCTGCGGGAGAAGCTGTCCGGCGGCCAGTGAGCCATCGCTGAACCGCACCTTTGGGCGCACGCCGTCCGCGGCGGGCCCGTGATCCTGTGATCACGGCCCCGCGCGGCGGCCGGTGACGTACCGACCACGGCCGGAGAACGATCCCCCGGGATCGCGCTCCGGCCGTGCTCGGCTGCGCCGGGTTCGGTAGCCTCGCCGTCGTCCCGAAGGTCCCTTCATCCCGAAGGTCCGCTCGTTTCCCGGAGCACATGTTCAAGTGGCCAGCACAGAGGTAGGCACGAGGCCCGGCGGCCCCGCCCCCGCCGGGCCGCCGATCGTCCCGCGGGGCCCCGCCAGGCTCGCGCTGATCGCGGTCACCGTCGCGGTGCTCGCGCAGACGCTCCGCTTCTCGCTGCCCCAGCTCGACCGGTTCGCCGACTCGGCCGGGACCGGGGTCGCCGCCGGCGGCGTCCTCGCCGTGTACCTCGCCGGGTTCGTCGCGCCGCTGATCCGCCGCGCCGCCGGACCGCGCGGGCTGCTGATCGCCGGCGTCGGCGGGCTCCTCGCCGTCCGGCTGCTCGCGCAGGCCATCGACCCGCGCACCTGGCTGGCGTTCGCCGGCACCGCCATCGGCATGATCGCCGTCGCGGCGCTGTACGAGGGCGCCCGCGGCCTGTCCGGCGTCGGGTTCGCGACCGCCACGGTCGCCGGGCTGTCGATCGACACCGCCGTGCGGATGTGCTTCGCCACCTGGGACCCGGTGTGGCGTTCGGGCGTCGGGCCCTGGCTCGCGTGCCTGGCGTTCGTCGGCCTCGGCGCCGCCGCGCTGTACCGAGAGCTGTCGTCCGGGCCGGTCGACGCGCCCGGCATCTCCTGGCGAGACGCGATCGGCGCCGCCGCGTTCGGACCGTTCCTGGCGCTCCAGGTGCTCGTGCTGTCCAGCCCCGCGTTCGTGGCGTCGTCGGGCTGGCGGTCGCTGACCGCCGCGCACGTCGTGATCGTCGTCGGGCAGGGGCTCGCGCTGGCGTTCCTCGCGTCCGGCCTCGCCGTCCGGGCCGTGCCGGGCGGGGTGTGCGTGCTCGGCGGCACCGTCCTCGGGGTCGGCGCCGGAGCCGTCGCCGGGACGTACGCGGTCTCCGGCATCGAGGTCGTGCCGATTGTGATCCTCGGGCAGGTGCTGTCAGCGTGGCTGCTGGCGGTCGCGTGCCGGGCGCCGCTGCGGCGCGCGGGGACCGGCGGGCCGGTGTGGCGGATCGACGCCGGGGCCGCGATCGGCGGCCTGCTCATCGTCGTGATCCTCGTCCCGTACCAGGTCAGCGCCGTGTCGCCGCTGCCGTTCCCGAACAACCTGCTGCCCGGCCTCGCCGGGATCCTGCTCGGCGCCCTCGCCGCGATCGCCGCCGCCCGCGGCGGCCCGCTGCCCGCCCGCGCCCCGCTGCGCGCCCTCACCGCCGGCGGCGCCGCGCTCGGCCTGCTCGCCGGGACCGTGGTGTTCACCGTGGCCGCGCCGGACGGGAAGGCGCAGACCGCGGCCGTCCCCGGGACGGTGCGCGTGCTCAGTTACAACATCCACGACGCGGTCGACCAGTCGGGGCGCCTCGACCCGGAGGGCATCGCCCGCGTGATCGAGGGGCAGCGCGCCCAGGTCGTCCTGCTGCAGGAGGCCGGACGGGGCTCGCTGCTGTCCGGCACCGCCGACGTCGGCGTGTGGCTGTCGCGGCGCCTCGGCATGAAGCTGATCTGGGGTCCGGCCGCCGACGGGCAGTTCGGCAACGCGATCCTCACCTCGCTGCCCGTGCGCAGCTCCGGGACGGGCCGCATGCCGCGCGGCGACTGGTCGCAGATCCGCGGCTACGTCTGGGCGCGGCTCGGCGTCGGCGGCACCACGATGGACGTGTGGTCGACGCACCTGGAAGGCGGCGACGACAAGGCGGACGAGCGGTCCCGTTCGATCGCCGCGCTGCTGCGGGCCTGGGGCGGCGCGCCCCGCACGCTGATCGGCGGCGACTTCAACGCCGAGCCCGGCAGTCCGGAACTGGCCGCGATGACCGACGGAACCGACCTGCGCAGCGCCGCGATCGGCGACGACTCGTCCCCGACCAGGGCGGACGGCGCGCATGTCGACTGGATCTTCGGGTCGGACGGTGTCCTCGTCACCGAGTACGACGTTCCGGTCTCCCGGGCCTCGGATCACTATCCCGTCGCGGTGACCGTCCGGATCGGCGGCTGAGCGGACCGGGCCCGCGTTCCGCCGCTAAGGTCGACCCATGAGCGAAGCGAACCCGGTCGGTGCCGGGGCCCGCCCCGCCCCGGGGAGCGGTGCCGTGGGCGAGCCGCGGGTCGCGATCGAGCGGGCCGTCCCGGAGGACGCCGGGGAGATCCTGACCGTCCAGCGCGCCGCCTACGTCACGGAGGCGCAGCTCTACGGCGACCCGTTCATCCCCCCTCTGGTCGAGTCGGCCGAGCAGCTCCAGAAGGTCCTGGCCGGTGACGCGGTGGTGCTGAAGGCCGTGCTGGACGGACGTCTCGTCGGCGCCGTCCGCGCCCAGTTCAGCGATCACACGTGCCTCGTCGGGCGGCTCGTCGTCGTCCCCGACCTGCACGGCCGCGGGATCGGCGGGCGGCTCCTCGCCGCGCTGGAGGACGAGGTGACCGGACGCGCCGACGCGTGCGTCCTGTTCACCGGGCATCTCAGCGAGACGAACCTGCGCCTGTACCGGAGGCTCGGCTACGCCGAGACGCACCGGGAGCGCGTCGCGGCGCATCTCACCCTCGTCCACATGCGCAAACCCCTCGTCCCCGCCGGGAAGGCCGGCGGCTAGGGTGAGTCCGTGCTGAAAGTGGGACTCACCGGCGGGATCGGGTCGGGCAAGAGCGAGGTGTCGGCCCGCCTCCGCGAGCGCGGCGCCGTCGTGATCGACGCCGACAAGATCGCCCGCGAGGTGGTGGCGCCGGGCACGCCGGGCCTCGCCGCGGTCGTCGCGGAGTTCGGCGAGGACGTGCTGCTCCCGGACGGCGCCCTCGACCGCGCGAAGGTCGGCCGGATCGTGTTCTCCGATCCCGAGCGGCTCGCGGCGCTGAACGGGATCGTCCACCCGCTGGTGGGGGAGCGGACGAAGGAGCTGATGGACGCCGCCCCCGCCGACGCCGTCGTCGTGTACGACGTCCCGCTCCTGGCGGAGAACGGCCTCGCGGAGATGTACGACGAGGTCGTGGTCGTGGACGCCCCCGAGGAGGTCCAGCTCGACCGGCTGGTCGCCCGGCGCGGCATGACGGAGGACGACGCCCGCGCCCGCATGGCCAGCCAGGCGTCCCGCGCGGAGCGCCGCGCCGTCGCCACGCACGTCATCGACAATTCCGGCACGCTCGACGACCTGAAATCCCAGGTCGACGCCTTGTGGGAATCTCTCACCGTTCGCCGTTGAGCGGGTATCGCAAAAGGTGATGGGTCTCGTTATGGGGTGCCCTTAATACGGCACATCGCGTGATCACGCTTGCATGGCCGCATTCGGACGTCGTGGCATCTCGAATGAATGGTGTAATCGTGTGAACCGCTCCATTCTAAGGAGATGTCATGGCGCGCGTCACGCTTCGTGTAGTTCTGGGATTAAGCCTGGTCGCGGGCGGTGTCGCCGCCGCAGCTCCCGCCGTCGCGGCCGATTCGCCCGGGGCGCCGACGGAGATCAAGCTCGAAGTCGTCCCGCAGCAAAGCGGGCAGCCTCGTTTCGCGACGCTGACCTGCGATCCCGTCGGCGGCACGCATAAGAACGCGAAGGCCGCCTGCGCCGAACTCGCCCTTGTGAACGGCGATATCGCGCGGGTTCCACCGCAGACGGCCGGGTGCCTTCAGGTCTGGATCCCGGTGGACGCCGCCGCGGCCGGGACTTGGCGGGGCATGCCGATCAAGCCGTTCTCCCGGACCATCACCAATGACGGATGCGCCAGGATCGCGCACGGCCACGTCTTCGACTTCTGACGGCCGGAGCCGCTCGGAGACGGGCTCAGAAGGGCGCGTCCAGGGGGAGCTGGTGGACTTCGCGCAGGTAGGCGTCCAGCTCGCCGGGCTCGAAGCGGCACATGCCCACGGCGTACCAGAATTCGGCGGTGGCGTTGCCCTCCCACTTGTAGCGACCGTCGGGTGCGAGGGCGGCCCAGCCTTCGGCCAGGCCGAGGAGGGTGGCGCGGCGCGTGGGGGCGGTCTGGTCGGTGACGTCCCACAGGATGATGGCGCCGTCGTCGCCGGCCGTGGCGAGGTGGGCGCCGTCCGGGCTGAACGCGACCGACCAGATGCGGCGGGTGTGTCCGGTGAGGGTGTGCAAGGACTCGCCGGTGGACGGGTCCCAGAGGCGCACGAGCATGTCGTCGCCCGCGCTTGCGAGCAGGGTGCCGGACGGGTGGAACGCGGTCGTCCACAGGCGGCCGGTGTGTCCGGTGAGGGTGTGCAGGGACTCACCGGTGGACGGGTCCCAGAGGCGGACGGTGCCGTCGTTGCTGGCGCTGGCGAGGGTCTCCCCGGACGGCGAGAAGGCCACACGGTAGACGCGGTCGGTGTGTCCGCGCAGGACGGCGGTGAGTTCGCCCGTGCGCGGATGCCAGAGCCTGGCGAGGCCGTCGTCGCAGCCCGTGGCGACCAGGGCGCCGCCCGGCTGGAAGTCGATGGAGCGGACGCGGCCCCTGTGGTCGGCGAGGTTCACGATCTCGCGGCCGGTCGTCCAGTACCAGAGCCGGACGGAGTCGTCGTCGTTGGCGGTGGCGAGGACGTCCCCGGCGGGCGAGAACGCCTGCGCCCACACGTGGTCGGTCTCCGCGTGCAGCTCGCGCTCGAACGTGCCGGTCCCGGCCTGCCACAGGTGCACGCCGCCGTCGTTGGTGGCGGTGGCGAGCTGGGAGTCGCGGGTGTTGAACGCGGCGGAGGTGAGGTTGTCGGCGACGCCGCGCAGCTCGCGGATCATCCGTCCGGAGCGCGGCTCCCAGAGCCGGACCAGGCCGTCGTTGCCGCTGCTGGCGAGCATGCCGCCGTCCGGGCTGAACGCGACGCCGGTGACGCGGCGGCCGTGGCCGCGCAGGACGACGCGGCACTGCCCGGTCTCGGCGTCCCACAGGCGGGCCGTGCCGTCGTTGCTGCTGGTGGCGAGCTGGGCGCCGTCCGGGCGGAACGCGAACGGCCACACGGCGCCGCGGTGCCCGGCCAGTTCGAGGCGCTGCCGGCCGTTCCGCGGGTCCCAGAGGCGGACGGCGCCCGCGCTGTCGGCGGTGGCGAGGCGGCCGCCGTCCGGGCTGAACGCCGCCTGGTAGATGGCGCCCCGGTGGCCTTGCAGGGTGGTGCGCTGGAGCCCGTCCTCCCAGATCCGGACGGACGCGTTGGTGTCGCCGGTGACGAGGAGGTTCCCGTCCGGGTGGAAGGCGATGGCGTAGACGCGCCCGGTGTGGCCGAGGAGTTCCTGCCTGATCTCGCCGGAGCGGATGTCCCAGAGCCGGACGGCGCCTTCCTGGTCGCCGGCGGCCAGGAGGGAGCCGTCCGGGTGGAACACAGCCCGGTACACGGCGCCCCGGTGCCCCGTCAGCTCGCGCTGCAGGGCGCCTGTGACGAGGTCCCAGACGCGTAGCGTGCCGCCTGCGTCGCCGGTGACCATGAGTGAGCCCGCGGGGTCGAACACCGCCGTGTAGACGGGCGCGGTGTGTCCGGGCAGCTCGTGCAGTAGGGCGCCGGACGCGGCGTCCCAGACGCGGATGGTCCCGTCGGCGGCGCCCGCTGCGACGAGGTCGGCGCCCGATGGGGAGCGTCCGCCGACGACGACCGGCCACACGCCTTCGGGGTGGACGGTGAAGGTGTGGGCGGTGTGGCCGGTGGCGAGGTCCCAGAGGCGGACGGTGCCGTCCGCGGAACCGCTCGCCAGGAAGTTGCCCGGTGTGTCGAACGCGACCGCGTAGGTGCGGTCGGTGTGGCCCTGGAGCGTGCGCAGCGGAACGCCCGTGACGGCGTCGCACACTAGGACACCGCCGTCCTCGCTGCCCACGGCGAGGACGGATCCTCCCGGGCTGTAGGCGAGTGGATGGGGAAGGCGGCTCGTCTGGAAGTGAAAGCCGTAAGGGACGCCGACGGCGGGCGGGGCGATCTGGATGTCGATGGGACGGCCCGGGGCGATCGCGGCCTCGCGCAGTTCGGGCGCGTTGGCGATCCGGTCGGGGAGCATGGCGTCCACGAGGGCGGCGCGCGTCCAGCGGCTTCCGTCGACGGTGACGTCCCGCAGGTCGGCGCGGGCCAGGCGGGCCCGGGACAGGTCGGCGCCGCGCAGGTCGGCGCCGGCCAGGTTGGCCTCGTCCAGCCGCGCCCCGGCGAGGGACGCGTCTCTCAGGACGGCGCGCGACAGATTCGCGCCGACGAGCTGCGCGTCGGTGAGGTCAGCGCCCGTGAGGTCCACTTCCTGCAAGTCGCGGTAGGACAGATCCTCGCCCTGCAGGCGCGCGCCACGCAGATCGGTACGCGCCGGTGTGCGCAGGCGGGTGGTGATGCGGATCGCGTTGGCGCGGGCCGTGTCATCGGCGTCAGGGTCGGTGAGCACCCCGCCCGCCCACTCCTGGCAGGCGCGGGTGTCGGCGAGGTCGCAGAGGAAGTCGACGGTCAACTGGGTCAGGGCACGGCGTCCCAGCGCGGACGGTGCCGCGCCCTTGGCGAACTCGTCCGCGATGTGCCGCGCGACCAGCCATTCCATGACGGACGTGTGGATGAACCCGAAAAGGCCCTCGTCGGTGCGGATCAGCAGGCTTCCGGCGCCGACCGCGTGCGTCACCTGGTGCGGCGACATGCGTCCTCCGGCGAGGCCGGTGAGCGTGTCAGAGACGTCCGTGAGCTCAGCGAGGCGCAGGAACTGCTCGTTGCCCTCCCAGAGCCGCAGCGCGAGCGTCCCCACGGCACGCCACATGTCGTCGGCCTTCAGCCCGGACGGGCCGCCCGATCCGCCGACCCGGTCGGCCTCGTACGCCAGCCACGAGGACAGGATCTCGTGGTACAGGTCGGCTGGGCTGACGGCACGGCGCGCCTGCGCGACCGCGCGGAGCCGCTCGTCGGGCAGGTCGGCGATGAACGACAGCATCCGCGGATTGGACGTCAGCGCCAGCAGTTCCTCGATGCCCGCCAGGAGGTCCAGGCGCGCCTCGGCCGCGTCCTCGTCGCCGTACCGGTTCAGCAGGTACGAGCGGACCTGCGGCGGCGCGAAGTCCTCCAGCCCGAGGACGCGCCGGTGCGGCAGCACGCCGACCTTCTCGCCCAGTGCGGTGAGCACCTGCGCCTGGGACTTGAAGTGCTGCGTGCGGCTCGCCACCACGATCTTGGCCTTGTCCTGGGCGGCCTGCAGGAGCGTGTCGAGGTGGTCGGCGGCCTTGTCGTAGGTCATCCGCGTGACGAGTTCGTCGAACCCGTCGAAGAGCAGCACGATGCGTCCCTGGCGGAGCATGTAGTGGAACGCCTTGAGGTCGATGAGCTCCTCGCCGTGGTTGGCCAGGTGCGCGGCGACGAGACCGTCCACCGAGTGCGCCTTGTCCAGTGCCCGCAGCTCGATCAGGATCGGGATGACGTGCGGGAGTTCCTCGGGGATGCGGCGGGCCAGCTCGCGCAGGGCGAACGTCTTGCCGCGGCCGAAGTCGCCGAGCAGCAGCAGGAACCGTCCGTGGTCGGCGGCCAGCAGACGCAGCATCTCGCCGACGACGTCTTGGCGGACCTCCGTGATCGAATGGCTTTCCTCGCCGGACGCGGTGTCGCTGCGGAGCCGGTCGAGTTCCCGGTAGCGCTGCGGGACGTACAGGGTCGGCGGATACAGGCCGCCTGCGGAAAGCCGTCCCGTCTGGGCCGTCACGTACTCGGACAGGTCGACGAGCCCCTGGAACTCGGTGAGGCTGCGCACCCGGATGCCGCGTCGCAGCGCGTCGTCCCGTAGCGAACGGGCCGGTGCGGGCCCCAGGTACACCAGTTCGGACCCGTGGTCGGTGCCGTCGGCGTGCACATGGCGGACGAACGCGTCCACGTCCGCCTCGGTGACCTGACCCACGTGGGCGCCGATGCGGTACTGCCGGACGAACCCGTCCTCCA
Organism: Actinomadura sp. KC06; assembly: GCF_004348735.1. Taxonomy (GTDB): domain Bacteria; phylum Actinomycetota; class Actinomycetes; order Streptosporangiales; family Streptosporangiaceae; genus Spirillospora. Next base: position 189 of record NZ_SMKT01000224.1, on the reverse strand, counting down.
GGTGGGTCAGCAGCAGGTGCGGCGGGTCTGCGCGGCCGTCCTCGCCGGGCGGCGGGACGATGCGCCGGATGCTCGCGCGCTCGAACCGCGTCTCGCACGCCTCCGTCAGGCGGTCGAGCAGCCGCGCCGTGGGGTCGGGCACGGGGTCGACGGCGCCGTTCGCCCTGGGGCCGATCTCCGGGGCGGGCG
>NZ_SMKT01000223.1 GCF_004348735.1 Actinomadura sp. KC06 | reverse complement strand
CTCCCACCCCGTCGCGACGTCCCCGAACGTGGTTTCGACGCAGGTGGGACAGGTTGAGGCCGGTTGGTGACGGTTCGGTGGACGACGATGTACGGCGCTTGCACTCGGCAGGGTGGAGTGACCAAGAAGACGACTGACCACCCCCTGACCAGCAAACGGACGGCCCCACCGTGTACAACTGGGGCCGTCCGTTCCGCGATTGCTCCGTGCTGCTTCAGTCCGGGAGCCAATACCTGTCCTGGTGATGTGTACGACGCAGGTCCTCCGCAGCCCGAAGCGCGTCTATCTCGGCCCGACGCGCGATCTCGGCGGCCTCCTGGGCAAGGGCCTGACGCGTGCGCTCGGCTGTTCGCTCGGCCTCTGCTCGCTCGGCCTCCAGTTCGGCGGCCCTCCACTGGGCGGCTTTGCGCTCGGCAGCCTCCCGCTCAGCCTTCCAGGCCTCCTGGGCCTCCCGCATGGCCTCCCCCTCGGCGATCCGACGCGCCTGTTCCGCTGCCACCCGACGCTCCAATTCATCCCTCTCTCGAAGAGCTTTAGGCTCCACCCAGCGATTAATGACAAATACTGCAATTGCTATGCCAATGATCGTGCCGAGGAACATTACCGTGTAGTACTGCCACGGCTCTGGTTGCGTTGCCTGTAGCCCGACGACTAATGCCCTGTCGGCCAGCAAGCTCCACATCGCACCCTCCTGGGATGAGCACATGAGACGGACTTCGTAGCAACCGTTTCACGGTAAATCCTGGAGGGCTCCCTGGCTAGGGCAGATCACCTTGCCCGCTATGCCCGCCTCCTGCGGCCTCGAAGTGCGCCTGTTCGGGGCACGGTCCTTAGCTGTACGCGCGCACAGAAATGATCACAACTACTCCAAGTAGTAAGCACAGCTAGCGCCTGTCCCGGATCCTGTGCACCCAACTACCAATCCGTGCCTAGCAGCTCCGTGAGCCTCATGGATGACCGTCTTTCCAGCCCGGCCGACCACTGGAAACCGGCCAAACGTGGACTACTGGCCTCTCGCGAGCGTGGCGGCCAGGTGGCGGCGCGTACCCCGCGCCGGGCCGGGTCGGGGCGGGCCGGCGGATGTGGCGCGGCGCGCGGCCTGGCGCGGCCGTCCGGTGACCGGCGCCCACGCCGCACGCTCCGGGCGGCCTGGCGCGGGGCCGCGCAGCGGCCTGAGCGCCGCCGCCCCTTGATCCAAAACAGCCAAATTCGGCAAAGTAGCGCGGGTTTGCCGGCGTTTAGCTACGTGAGCGGGCGTCGTTCACGGCTTTGATCAGGGATGCGATGTCGTCGCTCAGAGCGGGAGTCGTGGCGACGGTGGCGGTCGAGGCAAGGGTGTGGTCGGTGCCGTCTTGGTCGGTGACCCTCGCTCCGGCTTCGCGGGCGATGATTACGCCTGCGGCCATGTCCCAGGGTTTGTTGGACAGGGTGATGCTGGCGTCCAACTTGCCTTCGGCTACCCAGGCCAGATCAATCGCTACCGATCCGAGCATGCGGACGCGTTGGACGTTCGCGGCTAGGCGTTCGGTCAGGGCGATGCGTCGTCGATTCTTGGCCTGGGCGTTCTCGCCCACCGCATAGTCACCTATGGCGACTATGGCGTCTTTGAGGGTGGTGGTCATGCTGGCTTGTATGCGGCGGTCTGCGAGATAGGCGCCGGTGTGCTGGGCTGCGTGGTAGCGGGTTCCGAGGAATGGCAAGTCGATGACTCCGACCACGGGGCGGCCTCGTTCGATGAGGCCTATGGAGATGCCGCAGAGGGGGATGTTGCGGACGAAGTTGGCGGTGCCGTCTATCGGGTCGATTGCCCAGAGGAGTTCGCCGGTTGTGTCTCCGCTGATGCCCTCTTCTTCGCCGAGGATGGCGATGTTGGGGGTTCGCTCTTTGAGGTGGTCGCGGACGGCGCGTTCTACGGCGTAGTCGACTTCGCTGGCCATATCGCGGTCGCCCTTGGCGGTGAGAAGGCCGGGGACGCGTGTGCGCACTAGATCGCTGGCTATCTCTGCCGCCTTGAGTGCGACGGGCAGTAGAGCTGCGGGTGCGTCGGTCATACGGTGCGGCCTCGTTCCCATAGCGCGTTGAAGATCTCTTCGAACGTCTCATACAGTCCGCTGCCGGTCGCGTTGCGCTCGGCGAGGAAGGTGGGCGAGTCGACTCCGCGGGCGGTCGGTAGGTAGGGCTGCATCACGCAGAGCTTGTCGTTGATGAGGGTGATGTTGAACCGGATCGTCTCGTCGTAGACGGCAACGGACAGCCGGTCTTGGCCCTCGGGTGACAGTCGCCTCCGTAGGCGGGTCAAAACCTCGATGTTCAGGCGGGTGAGGGTCGTGAGGTGGTTGTCGCTGTAACCCTCCTCCCGTTCACGGGCTCGGATGGCTTCGCCTTCGGGGTCCAAGAACAGCGCTTGCAGGGCGGTGCCGCCCTCAATGAGGCGGTAGAGCCGCTGGTCAGGGTACTGCTGGCACAGCATGTTGAGGGAAAGGCCGGCGGCCCGGATGCTGCTCGCACCGTCGAGTAGAGCGTGCGGCGGGTGCGCGAAAGAGAACTCGGCGCGGGTGGGGAAGACGGCGGTGACGTCGGCGTAGGGGTTCGGGCCTACCCGGTCGGCTGTCGATTCGAGGTCGGCGCGTTCGTCGCTGGGGGCGTAGGCGGCGGGCTCGTCCGCCAGGACGTGCGGCGGGCATGGGGCGAACAGCTCGTCGGCGGTCCACTCGGGGAACATCGCCTCTAAGACGCGACAGTGATCGGTGTAGGGAAGGCGTTTGAGTTCGCCGGACGTCCAGCGGTGGAGTTGGGCGCGGCTGGGTGCGGTGCCGGTGAGTTCGGGCGAGATCTTCTTGGCGGCCTCGTTGTAGGCGGCCTGGAACATGCCGTACCGATGTAAGCGGCGCTGACGGATCATGACCTGCAACAGGATCGGTTGGGGGGACACCGGCCGTCCTCTCTGGGTGGGCGTTCACCAGGCTAGGCGCGACACGAGATCGAAGACGAGACAAAGTCGAGACAGTTGCAAGACGTTGACGTCCAAGACGAGATGATCAAGGCGTCGTGACGCAACGTGACTTGTTGGCACGGTGTCGTCATGGCGAGCGATTGCACCTCTTGCAGGGGACGCGGGGTCAAGCGGCGTGTGGCGCGACGGACGTTGGCGCCGGGGCACGTGGCGGGCGTTCCGGCTGAGAGCCGTCAGGACCGCTGCCCCGACTGCTCCGGGACGGGCCGGGCGTCCGAGCGGCAGGGCGGTGCGGAGTCGTGAACGCGCGGGACTTCGAGTTGCGGCTTCTGGCTGACCTGCGAACCTCGCTCCTCGGTCTGGGCCTGGCGGTCCGGTTGGACGAAGAGCATGCCGGGGCTGCTGGTGAGTACGGCCAATCCGGGTCTGTTCGTGTGGGTGTTCGTCGGGGCCTCCGGGCGGACGTTCACCTGGCGGCGCGACGACAGTAAGCACCCGGTTGACGACGTGCCGGGCGCGGCAGCCCAGGTCGCTCGCTTTGTGACCGGCCAGGCCGGGCAGCTCAACGGGTCGGCGGACGACCACTTCGACTAGCGCTTGCGGCTGGCCTGACGGGCTGGCCCATGAGCGCATTGAGCGGCAGAGCCGGAGGCGCGGCGAGGACGGCCCGTTTCGTGATCACCTCAAACGCCCCCCGTGATCGCGAGCGGCAGGCGGGCCAAGCCCCGCGCCTCCGGCTCTGCTTCCAAGGAAGCGAGTTATAGGTGATGGGTTCTTCTATCTCCCGCGACGGCGAACTTCGGGTGTTGGGTGATCTGTGCCGTGCATTGGTCATGCGCGGTCTGTGCGTCCAGATGCGTGACGCCGTTCCCGGACTGACCATCACTCGGGCGGGCGGAACAACCGCGGACGTCGTCGGCTACGTCGTCGTGAACCGTCGCAAGGGCGAGGTGTCCTGGTGGCGGGTCGACAACGTTCACCCGGTAACCGACCTGGACGGGGCGGCGGAACGGATCACCGCGTTCATGGCCGAGTCGACGGCGCCTGACCGGCAGAGGTCCCGGCCGTGACGTCGTGGGCGGGAGACACTCCGGATGATGTGACAAGGGCGGTCGTCACCCTGCAGCGCCGGTTTCCTGGGTCGTCAGTGTGGTTCGGACGGCACACGTCGCGGTGGTGGGCTGTGATGCCTTGGGCTAAGCGGTGGGTGCTTCTCGAAGCGGAGACGCCATTGGAGCTGGCGGACAGGATGGCTGAGGCGTTCGGGACGACTGTTCCAAGCGCGTGACCGGGGCGTGGTGGAGTCCGATAGTCGTGACAGGCAGGGTGCGTTGGGCGTACATTGATCTGACCTGGTAAGACAACCTGTCGGATGATGGACGGTCGAGATATGAGCCTTGAATCCGTGCCGCCGAAGTATGCCCAGCTCGTCACGGAGCTTCAACGGCGCATCGAAGCGGGCCGGTACGCCCCCGGTTCGGCGATGCCCAGCGAACACCAGCTCATTGACGAGTTCGGGGTGAGTCGGCCAACCGTGGTGGCGGCCCTGCGAGTTCTCCGCGATCAGGGGTGGATCGACTCCCGGCAGGGCAAGGGCCGGTTCGTCCGCGGGCGTCCTGCTTTGGCCTCCCTGGACAGCGCGCGAGCGGGACAGACTCGGCTGACGGGCTCCGAAACGGCCATTCCCGGTGAGGTGCTGGCCGCTGGTGTGGTCGACGCTCCGAACCGCATCCGTTCGCTTCTCGTCCTCGGATCGTCCGGCAAGGCGTTCGTTCGCCGGCGACTGCTGACGGCTGACGGTGCGCCGTCTGAACTCCTGTCCCTGTGGCTGCCTCTGGAGCTTGCGGAGGGGACGGACCTGACCAGTGCTGAGCCGCTGAAACAGGGCATGAGGCAACACCTGGAATCGCGCAAGGGCGTGACGTTCGATCATGTCATCGAGCACATTGTCGCGAGGATGCCGACCGGCGAGGAAGCGTCCGCCTTGTCGATGGGTGAAGACGTCCCGGTCCTCGTCGTCTATGCGACTGCGCGTGACGCTGCTGGCAGTCCCCTGCTGGTGGTCGACACGGTCCTGCCCGCTGACATGCACGAACTGGAAGACGCCTACCCGCTGGCGTGACCGCATCCGGCCACACGCCGGTTAGTTACTTGATAGACCAAGCTGGGTAGCCTTATGATCGGATCACTTGATAGGTCAACTGACCTACAGTTGACCGAGCAGGAGCGATCATCATGGCGGTGTAGGGCCCGTTCAAGGTCGCGTTCGGGGACGTGTTCCCGTTCGGGGGCGTTCATCAAGGGCGGTGTGGAGCCGGTGCGGGACTTCGACCGGTCGACGAAGGAGAACTTCGTGCAGGCGCGGGACAAGGAGTCCGGCGAGCTGGTGTGGGCGGTGGAGGTGCTGGACGCCGACCCGCAGTCGAAGGGCACGTTCAAGGTCAAGCTGTCGGCTCCGGTGCAGCCGATCATGCCGGAGGCTCCGGCGGGGTTCCCGTTCGTGCCGGTGGAGTTCGAGGGCCTGTCGGTGACGCCGTACGTCAACTCCGGTACCGGGCGGCTGGCCTACAGCCTCAAGGCGTCGGCGATGCGCCCGGCCAACCTCAAGGGCGGCGGGGGCCGGTCGGCGGGCAAGGACGGCGGCGCGGCCGCGAAGGATGCGGCGTGATGGCGGGCGGGCGCATGTCGGCGCTGTCGCTGCCGATCGACCCCGGAGCCTCGGTGGAGTTCAAGCCGTTCCGGGCGCGCACGCCGCTGTTCACGGTGTCGGCCGGTCGGATGCTGGTCACCTTCACCCTGCCCGAGCGGGTCAACGCCGGTGACGTCGAGTTCGCGCGGCGGCTGGCCGAACAGGCTGCGGCGTATGCGGTGGAGGTAGAGCGGCTGCACCGCTCCGGCCGTCCCTCCTCCGGTCGTCCGTCCGGCCGGTCCTCGGGGAAGGCGGTGGCGTGATGGCGTCCTACAGCTACACCACGGTCTGTGTCGACCCGGACGGGACGGCGCGCACGTCGGTGCATCTGCACCCGGACGAGCAGGTCTCGGTGCTGTGCGGAAGCGGCCAAAAGCGGGCGCAGATCTCCCTGTCGCACGCGAGCGCTGACGTGATCATCACGCCGACGAACCCGGAGGCCCCGACCGCCAGGGACCTCGCCGTCGCGCGCAAGCTGGCCGAGTCGTTCGCCCGGTACCCCGCCGAGGTGGAGCGGCTCCACGAACTCAACGCCGAACCGGCCGATTCCGTCGAGGGCACGGCGGCCTGATGTCTGGGTGGGGCGGCTGGAGCTGGTACCTCCGGCCGCCCCGCTTCTCTCTCCCCTGATCAGCACAAGTGAAAGAGCGTCCCATCATGGCATGGGAGTTCCGCAAGCTCGGACCGGGCGAGAACGTCGCGGTCGAAGCACAACACGACCCGTTCGCCGCCCCCAGGTGGGCGCCCCCGGTGTGGCACATGCCCGAAGGGCTCGTTCTGATCGTCAACGCCGTCCGCGTCCTGGTCCGGACGGTGGTGTTTCTGGTCCGCAACATCGTCCCCGTCTCGGTCGCGTCCGGGCTGGGCTGGCTCGGCGTCCGGTACGGATGGGTCGTCCCCGTCCTGGTCCTGGCCCTGGTCGCTGCTGGTTTGGGCGTGTGGGCGCGGGTGGACCGTCCGTCCTTCGTCCGCTGGGTTGCTCGTCCGGTCCGGGCGCGGTGGCGGCGGGTGTGGGTGTACCGGCGGCACTGGCAACCCGTCCTGGTCACCGCGGGCCTGACCAAGGTGCACAAGGGCCGCGAGTACCTGCCCTCCCTCGTCCGCGTCCGCTGCGGCCCGACGTCGGATCGGGTGCTGGTGCGGATGCTCAAGGGGCAGGCTCCGGAGGCGTGGGAGCGGGTCGCGGTCAACCTCGCGCATGGCTTCGGCGCTTCGCTCGTCCGCGTGCGGGACGGGAACAAGCCGGGCCGGGTCTGGCTGGAGTTCGTCCGCCGTGACGCCCTCGCCGAACCCATCCCCGCACTCCCCATCCCCGATGCGGCCGACGTCGACCTGACCGCCCTGCCAGTCGGGCGCCAGGAGGACGGCTCCCCGTGGCTGCTGCGGCTGCTCGGTACGCACGTGCTGATCGCGAGCGCGACCGGGTCCAGCAAGGGCTCGGTGATCTGGTCGACCATCCGCGCGGTGCTGCCGTGGATGCTGGGCGGGTTGGTGGAGGTGTGGGCGGTCGACCCCAAACGCATGGAACTGTCCTTCGGCCGCCCTCTGTTCGAGCGGTACGGGCGCTACTCCTCCGACCCCTCCGGCGGCATGGTCGCGCTGCTAGAAGACGCGGCCGCCGACATGAACGCCCGCGCCAACCGCTTCGCGGGCCTGACCCGCTCGTTCACGCCGTCGCACGAGTTCCCGTTCCGGGTGATCGTGGTGGATGAGCTGGCGTTCCTGACCGCCTACTGCCCTGAGCGCGACCTGCGCAAGCGGGCCGAGTCGGCGTTGGCGGTACTGACCTCGCAGGGCCGGTCGGTGGGGTACTGCGTGATCGGGGCGCAGCAGGACGCCCGCAAAGAGGTCAACAACCTGCGCAACCTGTACCCCGACCGCATCGCCCTGCGCCTGGACGAAGACGAACAAGTGGACATGGTTCTCGGCGATGGTGCTCGGGATCGGGGTGCGCTGGCCGACCAGATCTCCTCGGTCCCCGAGGTCGGTGCGGGGGTGGGGTTCGTCCGGCTGGAAACCAGTCCGGATCCGGTGCGGGTGCGGGCCGAGTACGTCTCGGACAGCGACATCCGGGACATGGTCGCGCTCGCCCTGCCCGAGGTTGAGGGGGCGGCATGAGGCAACCCACCCTCGACGCCCCCGACGTCGACGCGACCTCCCCGCCCGAGCCGGAACCGGTGGTCAAGACCCTGCCTCCGCTGGCGCGGGGCGTGCTGGAAGCGGTCGCGGTCGACCACGGTGTCTGTATCCGGCCGGTGCCGATGCGGCGGGTGGACCTGGCCACGGGCGCGGGCGAGGTGGTGTACGTGCCGTGCGGGCACACGCTGGCGTCGGTGTGCCCCTCGTGCGCCGAACGCAAGCGCAAACTCCGCGCGGTGCAGTGCCGTCAGGGCTGGCACCTGACCACCGAACCCGTCATCACCCGCGCCGACCCCGACGCCGAACAACGCGCGTGGATGGAACTGCGGGCACACGCGACGGCGGCACGCGACAAGGCCGCCCAGGACGGCGCAGCGGACGGGGAAGACGCCGAGTTCTGGGACGCCGTTGTCCGGGACCTGGATCACGAGCTGGCACGCTCGGGCGTGCGCGGTGCCCTCAAGACCGGTGAAGAGTCCAGGGGCCGGCGGACCCGGTCCACGCGGCGGCGGCAGGACGCTCCGGATCTGCCTCGGCGGCCGGTCGACTCCCGCACCCTCGGCAAGGTGTTCCGCGGCCGGGACGGTCGAACCTTCCGGCCCTCGCTGTTCCTCACCCTGACGTTGGACTCCTACGGGAGGGTGCGCAGCGACGGGACGCCGGTCGACCCGGACTCCTATGACTACGTGCGGGCGGCGCGGGACGCGTTGCACTTCTCCAAGCTGGTGGATCGGTTCGTGCAGAACCTGCGCCGGTTCGTCGGCTACGACGTGCAGTACTTCGCGGCAGTCGAACCCCAACGGCGGCTGGCTCCGCACCTGCACATGGCCATCCGCGGGACGATTTCGCGGGCGGAACTGCGTCAGGTCGTGGCGGCCACCTACCACCAGGTGTGGTGGCCTTCGACCGACCGCGTGGTGTTCGAGGGGGAGCGGCTCCCGGTCTGGGACGACGCGGCGGGCGAGAACGGCGGCTACCTTGACCCGGCGACCGGGGAAGTCCTCCCCATCTGGGATGAGGCACTGGATGCCCTCGGCGCGGCCGAGGATGTCGAACCTCTGCACGTGGTGCGGTTCGGACGGCAGATCGACGCTCAGGGCGTCATGGCCGACACTCCCGACTCCCGCAAGCTGATCGGATACCTCACCAAATACCTGGTCAAGGGCGTGGCTGAATGCCACGCTCCGGACACTGAGGCGCAGCGCGAACACGTCGACCGGATGGCCGAAGCACTGCGCTACGAGCCGTGCTCACCGACGTGCGCGAACTGGCTGCGCTATGGCGTCCAGCCCAAGAATCCGCGCAAAGGCATGACGCCGGGGTTCTGCAAGGGCAAGGCACACCGTCGTGAACATCTCGGCTACGGCGGCCGCCGCGTCCTGGTCTCCCGCAAATGGTCGGGCAAGACCCTCGCCGATCACAAAGCCGACCGCAAAGCCTGGGTGCTGGCGCGGCTGGCAGAGGCCGGAATCCCCGTCACCAACCCCACCGACCCGACCGCGATCCACGTCTGGGAGCGTGCCGGACCCGGCGACCCGGACGTCAAACCCACCGAGCAACGACTCCTGCTCCTGATCGACGAACGCATCCAACGGCGTCGCCAGCTCGACGCGGCGACCCACAACCCCACCCCAGAACTTTCGGCAACTGCGGAGGCAGCGTGAAGCGCAGTGAGTTGATGACCACGAAAGAGGTCCTCGCCGAGTTGGGCGGGCACGTGGATCGGAACGTCTTCTACCGTTGGCGTTCCACGGGCCGGGCTCCTGCGGGCCTCAAGCTGCCCAACGGTGAGCTTCGTTTCCGCCGTTCCGAGGTTCTCGCCTGGATCGACTCCCTAGAGCAGGGAGGCGCGGCGGCATGATGTCGTATCAGGTGCGGTTCTGGTCCATAAAGACCGTGAAGAACCGCCGTCGTCCGTTCGGCGTCCGCTGGCTCGTGAACGGGCAAGAGAAATCAGAATGGTTCGTCTCAAAAACCCTGGCCGAGCGTTACCGCTCTGACCTCGTCAGGCGGCTCGGCGTGGGGAAGCCTTCGACACGGTGACGGGCCTCCCCGAATCGAAGCTACGGACTCACAAGTCCGGCTCCTGGTACGACCACGCTCGGGAGTACGCGGCTCGCAACTGGCCTGGTAGCGCGGCCAAGACCCGCGCGACTGTGGCTGACTGCCTGGCGTCGGTCACTCGGGGCCTAGTGGTGGACGAGCGGGGGGCACCTGGCCCTGAAATCCTGCACCGGACCCTCGCGACGTGGGCTTTCAACTGGCAGCGCATGGAAAAGCAGGAACCTCCGCCAGAGATTGCAAGTGCCCTCGCATGGCTGGCCAAGAAATCCATTCCACTGGCTGACCTGGAAGACCCGGCGGCACTGCGCAATGCCCTCGACGGCATGGCGGTCAACCTCGACGGGAAACCGGCGGCGGCCAAGTCCGTCATGCGGCGGCTCTCCGTGTTCCGCTCCTGCCTGGACTACGCCGTAGAACTCAAAGTCTTTCCGGCAAATCCGCTCAGTGGTGTCCGGTGGGAGGCACCCAAGACGGCGGAACAGGTCGACCCTCGTCAGGTTCCCAACCCTCGGCAGGCTCGCGCGCTGCTGGCGGCAGTCCCGGCTGTCGCCCCTCGGGTGGGTCGGCATCTTTATGCCTTCTTCGCCTGCCTGTACTTCGCGGGCCTGCGTCCCTCGGAGGCGGTTGCGCTCCGCCTGGACGACTGCGAACTTCCGGCAACTGGCTGGGGCCGTCTCTTGCTGGCAGGCTCTAGCCCAGCCTCGGGCAAGCAGTGGACGGACGACGGCCAGTACCACCAGTCCCGCAGCCTCAAGGCACGTGCCGACGGGGTGAAGCGTCCGGTCCCGGCCTGCCCCGAACTGGTCGTCATCTTGCGTGCCCACGTGGATGAGTTCGGCGCGGCCGAAGACGGCCGGTTGTTCCGCAGTCAGCGTGGCAATCGCCTCGCGCCCGTCAGCTATGAGTCAGTTGGCGGCGGGCTCGCGAACGCGTCCTGACGGCTGCGCAGCTCGCCACGCCCCTCGCCAAACGGCCGTACGACCTGCGTCACGCATGCCTGTCGCTCTGGCTGAACGGCGGGGTGCCGGCGGCCAACGTGGCGGCTCGTGCTGGGCACTCGGTGGCCATGTTGCAGAGCACATATGCTCATTGCATCGACGGCGATGAGGAGATCATGAACCGGCGCATCGATGCAGCGCTCGGGGCTCCTCTTATCCCTGTCGCGGAACGCGCGGAACAAACCGCCCCTATGCTGCCCCACCCTCGGGTCCGCGTTCCGCGACTGTTCCGCGGATACCGGCGGACGACCGCGCACAGTGGATCACAGCCGCACACGCCTGACGTCCCCGAACGGGCCTCCGACGCAGGTGGGGACGGGTTGGGGGAGTGTCAAGTTAACGGCTGATTTGGGGTTTGGGTGGTCAGTGGGTGGTTGGGGTGAGGCGGCCTTCGAAGGCGATCTGGAAGGCGTTCAGGGCGGGCTTCCAGCGCTGGACCCAGCGTTTCTGG